>CAYRWT010000131.1:0-1528 GCA_964428105.1 uncultured Candidatus Peribacteria bacterium | reverse complement strand
ACTTTCGATCGTGATGGAGACGGTTTAGCCAAGGGCGAGGAAATCACACTTGGTACAGACCCCGATATTCCCGATACAGATTGTGACGCACTACAAGATGGAAGCGATGCATTTCCACTGGAGGAAGAATACAGCACCGATACCGATAACGATGGTCTCCCCGATGAATACGAGCAGCAGTACTCCAACCCCGGTAACTCTGGAGGAGGTAACGGAGGTGGAAATACTTCTGGGTCTACCACGGGTTTACATCCCGATGATGATAATGACAATGACAGTCTCTCCAACTTAAACGAATACAAGAGTGGAACGAATCCTTTGCAATCCGATACCGATCGTGATGGAGCACTCGATGGCCAAGAAATTGCAAGTGGAACCAAGCCAACAGAAAGCCCTTGCATCGTGTATGCCGAACCCAATGCAAACTTCTACGATACACAGGAGCATTGGGCACAAGCCATTGTCGAAACGATGCACCGCATCAAAGTGCAACCAGAGTTGATACGCATTGTACGAGGATACGGAGACTCAATGGAGAGAGAATTTCGACCGAATCAGAATATTTCTCGCTTCGAATTTATGAAGATTGCTCTCCTCACAACGTGTATAGCATTGGATCCAGACGATGCAAATCCCAAGAAAACATTTACGGATTTTTCCTTCCGCACAGAAGAAGGCGAACACCCAGATATGGCTTTTCGTAGGCGCGTGCTCACAACAGCTCTTCGGTACGATATTATCGAAGGATACGAAGATGGTACCCTGCGTCCCGATGCACCAATCAACAGAGCAGAAGCACTCAAAATTCTACTGCTCTCATCGGGTATTCACCCCAACAAGGAGCAACAAGAAGCAAATCCTCTCACGTTTACAGATGTATGGGAAAGTCACTGGTTTGCAACGTATGTTCGTGATGGAACGGCACTCACAATCATCGAAGGCTATCCCGATAAGACCTTCCGTCCTGGTCAACCAATCACCAGAGCAGAAACAGCAAAAATCGCTCTCTACTTGATGATGATGAACCCAAGAGTGAATGGATATGTGATTCCTAAAGACGGGTTATAAAACTGAATAGGATTTCAGAGAATTCAAAGAATTCAGGGATCTCTGATTTCTTTGAGATCCCTGAATTCTTGTTTGAATCTTAAAAAATTAGACGTGACTTCTCATCTCTGTGAATGCCTCGATAAACTTTTCGAGATCCTCTGCATCAAACATGATTGTCGTCTTTTGACCACCACGAGACTTCTCGGAAATCTTGAAGAATTTGCCGTTCGTTGACTGCTTCAAATCGATATAAAACGTGCGCTGCTTGGCGTGGATAGTAACAGAGTGTACTTCTTCTGCGAAGCGACCACCGCTACTACGAGCACCACCAGACGCTGCTGGAGCAGACTGATGTGCACTTGTATCCTCGCTGGAGGATCCCTGGAGATCGGACATTGGATCAAACATAGTTGAAAAAGAAAAAAATAAATCGTTCGCCCCTCTGGAAGTTTCTTCATGCGTCTTCAGCGGACTGGTG
>CAYRWT010000130.1:0-1532 GCA_964428105.1 uncultured Candidatus Peribacteria bacterium | reverse complement strand
TTTTCACCAGCGACGCTTTTTGCTCCACTTTTTGTAAAAAAGTGGAAAAGAAAAATATAAGAACCAGTACACTGTGTTCTAAGCTATATGGAATACAATAAAGAGAAGCCCATGTAATACTTACTATAAAAATCTTCTTCATGCTTCCCCTAGAGCATGAGTACATTCTTCTAGTACACTACCACCGATGTCTGTGAATTGGTCTGATTATTCTCGGCGCATAAAAGAAGCGAAGAGTCTCGAAGCACTCGAAGCACTACGTATCGAGATCTTTGGTCGCAAAGCTGGCGTGCTCTCGTCTGCGATGAAAGATCTTTCTGGTCTTAGCGATACAGAGCGCCGGGAAAAAGGTGCAGCATTGAATGCTATCAAAACACAGCTTGATAGTGATTTTTCTGATGCAGAATCACAGATACGGTCAGCCGCACTTGCGCAGACTCTCACGCAAGATACGCTTGATCCTACACTCACACTTCCATCGCAGGAGCGAGGACACACGCACCCTATTCATGATTACATCGCACAAGCAGAAGAAGTTTTCGGTCGTATGGGTTTCGATATCGGTGAGGGTCCAGAAGTTGAGACAGAGGCAAATCAATTTGATCTTCTGAACTTTCCGAAGGATCACGCAGCGCGCGATGCACAGGATATCTTTTATTTGGATAAAGATGGTCCGCCTGACAATCGATGGCTGCTTCGCGGGCACACTTCCACAGTGCAGATTCGTTATATGAAAACACATAAGCCACCGTTTCGTATGATCTGTGCTGGCAAGGTCTATCGCAAAGATTCCGATGCCACACATTCACCCATGTTTCACCAAATCGAGGGGCTCATGATTGGGAAAGATGTTTCACTCGCAAATATGAAAGCTGTGATGGAAACAGCAGTGCATGAATTGGTGTCTCCTGACACAGAGTTCCGCTGGAGAATTGGTTGTTTCCCATTCGTGGAACCAGGTCTCGAGATGGATCTTCGCTGGAAAGGGGACGAGAGCAAGAGCAGAGAAGGCAAGTGGCTCGAGGTTGTGGGCTGTGGGATGGTGCATCCAAATGTGCTGAAAAATGTTGGCATCGATCCCGATGAGTACCAAGGCTTCGCCTTTGGCTTCGGTGTTGAGCGCATGCTTATGATCCGTCATCAAATTCCTGATCTTCGCCTCTTCTTCGGAGGAGATCTGAGGTTTTTGCGACAGTTCTAGGACACCTGTTATTTCTTTACGAACATTATAACAGCAGCGACTTTTCAAGCCGCGGTGTTACGTTGTGAAATAAGGAATCAATCCTTCTTTCCGTCGCCGTCATCGAAGTTGCCTTCGCTGTAGTTGTGTATGTATTTCATCTAAATATTATATCACTTTTTAGAAAAAACACAATATAGAGATGAGTATTTCTCCATCAATCTTCCTCATAAACTCTTTCCCCAATTTTCCGGATCTTTTGCAAAGTCAGCGATACGACCTAGGTCTTCTTTACTGATACTGCCATTTGCTACGGCGATCATCAGAAGATTCCCCAGAGAGCAGAGTGGAT
>CAYRWT010000129.1:0-1575 GCA_964428105.1 uncultured Candidatus Peribacteria bacterium | reverse complement strand
GAGTGTCACAGCGATATTCTGAAGACATGCGATAGTTTCACCATAGCGCTCTTTGGCCTTAAAGAGATGATGGAGGTAGCTCTTGCTGAGCGTACGAGAGAGATTGCTAGGAGAATATTCGTCTATACTTGAAAAATCCGCTTTGTACTCTGCGCGGAGGATCCGAAGTTTCTTCCCATCAATTGTCCAAATGTTTCCGTGGCGAGCCTCGCGCATCGGTGAAACACAGTCGAACATATCGATGCCCTTCGCTATTGCCTCTCGATGTTGATGGAGTTCGCCAACTCCCATCAAGTAACGTGGTTTATCCGCTGGGAGGATCGGGCACACTGCATCGAGTACATCGAACATTTCTTTCTCAGTTTCTCCAACAGCAAGACCCCCAACAGCATATCCATCAAATCCTATCGCTATGAGTTCTTCTGCACATTTCTTGCGTAAATCTGCGTGCAAACCTCCTTGTACGATGCCAAAGAGCAGTGGACGAAGTTGTTTTCCTTTTGCAAGCTCCTCATGTGTTGCTTTGCAGACCTTTGCCCATCTGAGTGTACGGTCCACAGCACTGAGAATATCTTTTCGTGGCGCCGTGGAGGGTGGGCATTCATCGAAGCACATGATGATGTCACTCCCAAGTGCGTGTTGGATGCTGATAGATTCCTTTGGTCCTAAAAACAACTCATCACCATTGCGATGATTTTTAAATGTCACTCCATCTTCACTCATCGTGCGGATATCGGAGAGTGAGAAGACTTGAAATCCTCCTGAGTCTGTGAGAATTGGCTTCTTCCAGCCGATAAAATCGTGGAGTCCTCCTCCGTCATGTACCACTTTTTCTCCAGGATGAATGTGGAGATGGTACGTATTACAGAGTAGAGCATCCGCACCAAGCTCTGTAAGATCCTTGAGCATGATGCCCTTCATCGCTCCTGCTGTAGCAACAGGAAAGAAGAGGGGAGTAGGGAGTGTTCCGTGAGGAGTGACTATCTCACCGAGGCGGCCGAAGGAAGAGGTATGCTTGAGTGTAAACACCTCTGTATTATCCATGAAATTGAGATCTTATGCTTATATTTGTTCGTTTATTCTTTTCCACTTTTTTACAAAAAGTGGAGCAAAAAGCGTCGCTGGTGAAAAATTTCTTCGGTTCTATTCTGCTCAAGAAGCTAAAACGTGCAAACTCGCCCCGAGGGCTCAAACAGTGCACGTTTTCACGCTTCTCTCGCAGAGAACCGAGACGAAATTTTTCAAGGCGACAACGAAAATTCTACTGAGAAATATTGAATAATCGTTACAATTCTTTCTCTTGCGGAGAATTGTGATTATGTTCTTTTTTTTACAGAAGTGTTTATTATTATATGGAGTATTTCTTCCCCCATATCTTCTTATGTGTTGCTTTAAACCTTCCTGGTTTCCTCGTATTGGTTTTGGTTTTCTTCTCGCAAGCATCGGTGTAAATCACCTGAAAAATATTTCTGAATTTGTTGAGCTCTCCAAGGGTGTTGCTGCTGGTGTTCCAGTTCTCACAACAGTTGTTGGTGCTCTCGCATACATCGTTCCAGGACTCATGATCGTTGGTGG
>CAYRWT010000128.1:0-1579 GCA_964428105.1 uncultured Candidatus Peribacteria bacterium | reverse complement strand
GTGTGACTTGATCTGCAAATTCGATATCAGCTCCTCTTGGTAAGCCGTGTGCAAGCCGCGTGATGGTAGGAAGGGTGTTTTTTAATTGTTCAGTAATGTATGTCGCTGTCGCCTCTCCTTCGACATCGAGGTTTGTCGCGATGATCAGCTCATGAACTCCGCCATTTCTACAGCGCTGCATCAACTCAGCAAGTTTTAATTGCTCAGGACCCATACCATCGATTGGTGAAAGGACACCATGCAGAACATGATAACTCCCTTTGAAGCCCGCTTTTTCAAATGCGATGACTTCGAGTGGCTGTTCGACCACTAAAATTTGTGTGGTGTCACGCGAAGTATCATTACAGAGTTGACACGTCTCTTCTAAGCTCAACATTTGGCAAATTTTGCAGTATTTTAAGCCTTCTTTGAGCTCTAAGAGACTTTTCCCAAGCACTTCCGGGGATGCCCTCCGAGAGCGAAGAAGATGAAATGTAAGGCGCTCTGCAGACTTGGGGCCAATGCCTGGAAGCTTACTAAATTCGTCGATAACACGAAGAATTTGCTGAGGAAGAAGTGACACAGAGAGGAGTGTACCCAAGAAGATGCTTAGTCGTCGATGTATTGCGCTGTAAATCGCTGCATCTCACGTTCCTTGATGCGCGACCGTTTATCATGCGTCTTTCTTCCACGCACCACTGCGAGGAGTATTTTGATGAATCTTCCTGCGCGAACTTCAAACGGAACAATTGTAAGACCGCGTGTTTCTTCTGTTTCCTGTAAATCATCAATATCAGTTTTTTTAAGGAGTAAGACGCGTTCTCGTTTTGGATCATATCCTTCAATATTTGGTGCTTTTACGTATGGTGCTATTTCTATCCCCCGAAGAATCGGCTTTCCCGAAAGAAATGAAACATACCCTCCACGAATCTGTACCTGCCCTAAGCGACAAGATTTCACTTCAGGACCTGTGAGTATGACACCAGCTTCGATTGTACGAAGAATCTCGTAGTCAAACTTCACACGCCGATTCTGTGCCACAACCTTCACAGGAAATAGCGTACGGAGCTTCTCTCAGTCCTACAAGGACTTCTCTCTCTTAGAAAGAAGATGATATCCAGCAATCCCAAGCGATAGCATCGAAAGGAAAAGAACCCCCATACCTGAATTTGGAAGAGTGTCTGTGTGTGCTGTTATTGCCGTTGTTCCAATCACAACCCCAGAAGCAGGCTGAGCATCAATCTCTGTCGCACGATGAAATGTACCAGGAGTCTCTTCACCACGAATCATGCGCTGACGATCGATACGAGATTGAATTCGTTCTCGTTGTGTTGGGGCTACTGGAACAATAGGATTCGTAAATTCGGTAAGAGTAGCAATGGAAGTAGAAGGTTGTGACGCAAGAGAAGAGCTGCTTGTAGTAGCTGGCAATTGACGAGAAACTTGCTCTGCACGACGCTCCAATCTACGAAGTGTCGCATCATCAAGATTCTTTGCGTTTGTACGAATGGTCTCTACTTTATCCGAAACTGTCTGCGTCTCTATGAGACGTGCACTGAGTGAAGCCTGATCAAACGACTGCCATCCAAAGTAAAGGATA
>CAYRWT010000127.1:0-1591 GCA_964428105.1 uncultured Candidatus Peribacteria bacterium | reverse complement strand
TATCCTTTACTTTGGATGGCAGTCGTTTGATCAGGCTTCACTCAGTGCACGTCTCGTAGAGACACAAACAATTTCAAATACAGTAGGTACTATTCAAACAAATGCAAAGAATCTTGATGAAGTGAAGCGTCGTATGCTCGAACGTAGAGCAAAGCAAGTTGCAGCGCAGTTGCCAGCAAATACAACATCGAGTTCCGCAGTCTCCCTCAGTACTTCCTCGCAGCCCATTACTCCAATTACCACTCTTACAGAGTTTACAAATCCTATTGTTCCTATAGCCCCAACACAACGAGAGAGAATCCAATCTCGTATTGATCGTCAGCGCATGATTCGAGGAGAAGAGACTCCTGGTACATTTCACCGCGGAGCAGAGGCTGATACTCAGTCAAGTTCTGAGGTTGTGGATCGAACAACGACAACAACACACACAAATACTCTTCCAAGTTCTGGTATGGGAAGTATTTTCCTTGCCATGATTTCGTGTGGTATTGCCGGATACTATCTTCTTTCCCGGAAAGAGAAGTCCTTGTAGGACTGAGAGAAGCTCCGTAGGCTATTTCCTGTGAAGGTTGTAGCACAGAATCGGCGCGTCAAATTTGATTATGAGATTCTTCGTACAATCGAAGCAGGTATTATTCTTACTGGTCCAGAAGTGAAATCTTGTCGTTTGGGACAAGTACAGATTCGTGGAGCATATGTTTCATTTCTTTCAGGGAAACCTATTCTTCGTGGGATAGAAATAGCGCCATATGTAAAAGCACCCAATATTGAAGGGTATGATCCAAAACGAGAACGCGTCTTACTCCTTAAAAAATCTGATATTGAGGATTTGAAGGAAACAGAAGAAACACGTGGACTTACAATTGTTCCTTTTGAAGTTCGTGCAGGAAGATTCATCAAAATACTCCTCGCAGTGGTTCGTGGAAGAAAGACACATGATAAACGAGCGCGTATCAAGGAACGTGAAATGCAGCGATTTACAGCGCAATACATCGACGACTAAGCGTCTTCCTCTGTACACTCTTCTTTGTGTCACTTCTCCCTCAACAAATTCTTCGTGTTATCGAGGAATTTAGTAAACTTCCAGGCATTGGCCCTAAGTCTGCAGAACGTCTTACATTTCATCTCCTTCGCTCTCGGAGAGCATCCCCAGAGGTACTTGGGAAAAGCCTTTTAGAGCTTAAAGAAGGGCTGAAATACTGCAAAATTTGCCAAATGTTGAGCTTACAAGAGACTTGTCAGCTCTGTAATGACACTTCGCGCGACATCACTCAAATTTTAGTCGTCGAACAACCACTGGAAGTCATCGCATTTGAAAAAGCGGGCTTTAAGGGGAGCTATCATGTCTTGCATGGTGTCCTTTCGCCAATCGATGGTATGGGACCTGAACAATTAAAACTTGCTGAGTTGATGGAGCGTTGTAGAAATGGAGTCATTCGTGAGCTCATCATTGCAACAAACCTCGATGTCGAAGGAGAGGCGACAGCGACATATATTACTGAGCAACTCAAAAATACTCTTCCTACCATCACCCGCCTTGCACACGGCTTACCAAGAGGAGCTGATATCGAATTTGCAGATCAAGTCACAC
>CAYRWT010000126.1:0-1604 GCA_964428105.1 uncultured Candidatus Peribacteria bacterium | reverse complement strand
AGAGTACGAGGAAGTCGAAGGTCAATTATCCGATTGGATCGATGGAAGAATAGCGGCAGGAGAAGTGAGTGAAGTTGCATTGTATTTCCGTGATTTAGAAAATGGACCATGGTTTGGCATCCGAGAAAAAGATCCATTTACTCCTGCGAGTCTGTTTAAAGTTCCTGTGATGGTTGCTGTACTGAAGGCAAGTGAAGATCAACCAGGTTTACTTGAGCAGCTTACGTCTCTCTCTGGATCGTACACGGGCCTCATGAATGTGGAACATGAATCTGAAAGTGTGCAACCAGGCCGTGAATACACAGTCAAACAGCTTCTTGAAAAAATGATTGTCTATTCCGATAACGCATCGAGCGACATGCTGAGATCGATTCTTTCGGATATGGATCCCAGGGGAGATGTTCTCGAAACGATATACTATGATCTTGGGGTTCTATCGACAAAAAACGAAGGAAAGCTTTCCGCAAAATCGTATGCGTCTATTTTTCGCATTCTCTACAATTCTCGATATCTTTCTCTGCAAAATTCCGAATATGCTCTTTCACTCTTATCGAGGAGTGCTTTTCGTAATGGTATTCCTGCAGGAGTACCGAGAGATATCGAAGTCGCCCATAAGTTTGGCATCCGGGATGTCACAGGAGAAGTGGAGAAGCAGTTCCATGATTGCGGCATTGTGTACCACCCAGTTCGTCCGTACTTATTATGTGTACTCACAAAGAGTAACAATATTCAACTTGCCGCACGTTTCATCAGAGATTTGTCGAAGAAAATTTATGAGAAGATAGATAGTGATATTCAAGAAGCAAGAATCGATCACTAACAAACGCCCCCGTTCTCTGCGAGGGCGTTTTGATGTGCATTCTCGTGTGTATTAATTGTTGAATTCCAGGAGGAGTTGCGGCATGAGTGTCGCGTCACCCAGAGCTCCCTCTTTCGAAAAGAATCGCGCATCACCTTTCTTGCTTTCATCATTCTTCTTGAGGAGCCATCGTGTACCACCAGTGAGCACATCGCTTGTTACATCCCACGACGCTTGCCCAAGATAGTTATTCGTCATGAGGAATCCCTGCGATGCTGGTGTAGAGATACTCGTGGTTCCGCCTTGCCACTTCGGATTACAGTCACTTTTCTTATCGTCGATGGCAGTATCGATCGCACAATTCCACGTAACGCCATCCCCTGTTCCCTTCAACGATTCGGCGCTTGGTATGTCGTAGTCTTTCCCGTTTCCTTCCGCAAAATCACTCGTGAGTTTGTGTGCATCGATTCTACGGCCGCTGCTTCCCCAGTCCTTTGGTGTGCGAGAGGGATCAATGGTAAGAAGCAGTGTTGCTTTTCGTAGTCCCGTCAGCGAAATTCCCGAGAGATCAAATCCCAGTACTGACCGCGCATCTCCATCGGCACTGATGAGGAGTTCAGGATTCGCGCCTTCGTTGTCGTCACTCTTCTTGCCTTTCAAAATGAAGCTGTCTTTCAACAGTTTTGCAAAGATAATTTTTGTTCCTGGGACGAGTGTATGTTCCGTTGACCCAATGTTGATACCAACAGTATCGACATTCGTTGCTGGGGCAGTAAATTCATCCGAGCTCACGGCAAATCGCACC
>CAYRWT010000125.1:0-1615 GCA_964428105.1 uncultured Candidatus Peribacteria bacterium | reverse complement strand
CTCTATTCAAAAGATTTTTCGGCCGAAATGCACCATCTGCATATCCACGAAGCACTCCTTCGCGCGTAAGAACGCTGATTCCTGCAGCTTCCGGAGTCCCTTCCGGAACATCGTTATATGGTAAATTTGTCCCACTAAAATCTAAAGCAAAGATTGTTGTAGGGATAAGTATTACGAGGAAGAAGAGAAGAATTCCACGACGCATGGAAGCTATTGTATCACGATATTGTAAGTATATTTGGAATACTCTTCATAAATTTTGCAATGTGTAAGACGACACTACAGGAGAAGGGAGATTTAAAAAAAATGTTTACCCAGAGCCAACATAATTGTTGTAATTTTTACGAACAAATTTATTTTTTGTGATTATGCATGATTGACCTTTGCCAATGAAAAACTTACAACACTCGCGTATGGCAAGTGCACTAGCAGCAAGAGAAAACCATGATCGACCTTGGAGGATCACAACACCTGCAGAATTTATCGAAGAACATTTACTTACACTGCAACGCGACGAAGCAGTATTTCATCACACTGAATTTACGGTAGATGAGCTACGAGGAGTGCTATGTGAACCTATTGCTAGTCTAACTCCTGTAAATTTAGGAACATTGTATCCAACAACTGATGATGGATTGAAACTACTCACTGCAGCTGAGCACCCAACGAAGGAAAATCCTGGAGGAATTCTAAAGACATGGGGCGATAGAATTATTGCTCTACAAAAACAACATCATGTGCCACAAAAACATAGGCATGGCATACCATATAACCATTTACCTTTAAGTCCGCTAAGTACGTTTGCCTTGCGAGTTGGTAGTATGTCCCTTACTCCGGAAGACAGTTCTGCTATTGAAGCCTGGGCAGAATTATTCAATGTGAAAATACAACTTGTACTACAAAAAGAAACCTCAGGAAAAAGGATTTCTTTTGCTGGAGTATTGCAAAGGTTGCCAGAAAACTTAAAAGCACGGCTCAATATTCTTTAATTTCTTCCCCTTATTCTTTTATGGGTAGAACAATGGAAAAAATTGGACTTTGCCTGGCAGCTCCTGGATGTGAGGATGGTGTTGCTGGTCTCCGAGAAAAATTACTACCACTAGAAGCACCTCAAGATGCACAACATCTGAAAGAGTTTGCAAGATTAGTATCCAGAGACGCGAGGATTATTGGAATTACCGCATCATTACAAGAGAGGAATGCTATAAATCAAGATATCGCAAGTTTACAATCTATGGATGTAGAACACCCCGAGAATCAGTCGGGGGCTGTGATCGATGATTGTATAGGTAGAGCACGAAAAGTAATGATCCAAATTGGCATTCCTATCATTGATTCTCCTAATGTGGCCGCAGCAGTAAATCCTGCAAGGAGATCATTCTGGGACTTAGCAAAATTTCTCCCTAAAGTTGGAGCTTTAGGGCCACAGAGTTAATACAATACCTCTTGCCAGTAGGGTTTGGACCATCGTCAAAAACATGCCCTAAATGTGCATCACACTGGCTACAGAGCACCTCTGTGCGCGGATAGAGTAGATGATGGTCTCTCGCTTCAGTTAGTGCTCCTTCAACTGGCTGATAAAAACTCGGCCAGCCTGTGCCAGAGTCGTATTTCT
>CAYRWT010000124.1:0-1617 GCA_964428105.1 uncultured Candidatus Peribacteria bacterium | reverse complement strand
TCACCACTGATGAGGAAATAGAACTTGATCCAAAGAAAAGCCATGACATCGAGCTGGTTGTGGATCGCATGATTGTGCGCGATTTTGCACCAATCACAGACACACTCAAGAATGGCACGACAATCGAGCAGCCAAATCCAAATCGTGTTCGACTTGCAGATAGCGTTGAGTTAGCAATGAAAAAAAGTGGTGGACTTCTCTATGTACTGGATGCTGACGCCAATACGATAACAAAATTTAGTAACCGATTCCTCAATCCTGATTATCCAGAGATGACGATTCCAGAAATAGAACCACGAAGCTTCTCCTTTAACTCTCCACATGGCGCATGTGAAACGTGCCACGGACTCGGGAGCATTCTTCAAATCGATACGACGAGCATCGTGCCAAATACAGAACTCACTATCGAAGAAGGGGCTATCCACCCATGGGCAACGTCCGCAGGACGCATGAGCTTCATGATGCATGCTCTTGAAGCACTCGCAAAAAAATTAAACTTCTCTCTTCGCACTCCATGGAGCAAGCTCTCTCCAGAAGTACAAAAAGTCGTGCTCTACGGCCACCCAGATAAGCTCGATATTACGATCAATACAGCAAATATGGAGGGACATTATCAAACAACATATGAAGGCGTGATTCCAAATCTTGAGCGACGACACAAAGAATCTGATAGTACCTATACACGGTCACAGATTGAAGCATACATGCTCGAACTTCCATGTTCTGCATGTGGTGGAATGCGCCTCAAACGAGAAATTCTCGGCGTGAAAGTTGGCGATAAAAATATCGTACAAGTCTGTGGTCTCAGCATCGATCGTGCCATTACATTCTTCGAGCAACTCATACCAAGTAAGGATGAAAAGAAATCACTCATTACAGAATACGAATATGCAATTGTAAAAAAAGTCATCGCAGAAGTTTTGAATCGTCTTCAGTTCCTTCGAAACGTAGGACTCTCCTACTTAACACTGGATCGTTCTGCAGCAACGCTCTCCGGTGGTGAGGCACAGCGTATCCGTCTTGCTACACAAATTGGCTCCGCTCTCCAGGGTGTCGTATACGTGCTTGATGAGCCAAGTATTGGTTTGCATCAAAGAGATAATACGAAACTTATTGCAACTCTCATGCGTCTTCGTGACTTAAAGAACACTGTCATTGTGGTCGAACACGATCAAGAAACAATGGAATCAGCGGATTACCTCCTAGAAATCGGACCCGGTGCTGGAAAATTTGGTGGGCAAGTGATCGCACAAGGAACACCAAGCGATATCGTAAAAAATCCTGCTTCTGTTACAGGACAATACTTGAGTGGTAAGAAATCAATTTCTATACCTCCATCGAGGCGTACAGGAAATGGAAAATTCCTTTCGATTACAGATGCATATCATCATAATTTACAACATGTGAATGTCCGTTTGCCACTCGGATGTTTCATCGGTATCACTGGAGTTTCGGGCTCAGGAAAATCAAGTCTGATCCACGGAATTCTCGCACCAGAGCTTCTTCGCATTTTAAACAAAGCACATGGCAAGGGACAGAATTTCGGTAAAATTGAAGGCATACAACATTTAGATAAAGCAATTGTCATCGACCAATCCCCGATCGGCCGCACGCCGA
>CAYRWT010000123.1:0-1633 GCA_964428105.1 uncultured Candidatus Peribacteria bacterium | reverse complement strand
TAGCAAGGAGCAGGCAGAAGTAGTGCTTCGCGCTCAAACATGTGCAGCGGACACGGACATGTTTGGAGAAAATTACGTTGGTTTCGCTGTATTAGATGAGTTTCAATGGTGCAATGCTTAAGGCGAAACTCTTCTTTTGACCAGAGTCGAATGCAATTTCTGCAATATCTCCTCTCCGAGAGACAACTGTTCCTGTTCCAAAGGTAGGATGCATCACTCGTGCGCCTTCTCCCATCGCATCATCTTGGTTTAGATCATCATCTTCGAAAGTGATGTCTTGGTTAAACTCGATGTCGATACTATTTTTATGCTGACGGAACGGCTCCAAAGGTGTTGCGCTATGAATCTTGCGACGACCTTCGTTGGAAGCCCACGAAAATGCACTCAGGATTTCGTCACTTCGTCTCTCGGTTACTTCTTCTGGTAAATCATCCAGGAAACGACTGGGCGCATTGCTCTTGGTTTCTCCCCACAACATACGTGTGCGTGTGCACATCATGCGTAGATGTTTTTTGGCACGTGTCATTCCTACGTACATGATTCTCCGTTCTTCCTCCAATTGCTCTTTATCAAACAAGCTATTGGCATGAGGGAAAATTCCTTCTTCACATCCTGCGATAATCACATGCTCAAATTCTAGCCCCTTACACAGATGCAGCGTCATCAGTGTGAGTGCGTCGTCTCGGATGTCATTCAGAGCATCTACTTCGGAGACTAGTGCTGCTTCTTCTAGAAAGCTTGTGAGAGAGAGGTGAGGGTCGAGCTGATCGTACTTATGCATAACAGAGAGAAGTTCCTGCACGTTCTGCCAACGAGCTTCGCCTTCTTCTGTGTCATCCTGTAGCCATGTTTCCATGTGAATTTTGGAGAACAGGCGCTGTGTGAGCTCCGATACCACTAGTCTAGAACTCAAATCCTGCATCTCTCTGAGGAGTCCAACAAATTGTGCAATGCGATCTTTTGTTGGTTCATTGAGTCCATCTATGTGCTCTACGTCACAAATAGTTTCCCAGAGAGTGTAGTTTTGTACCTGCGCGTGGGATTGCATTTTTTCGATGGTGGTATTGCCAATTTTTCGAGCGGGCACATTGAGAATACGAAGGAGCGAGAGCGTATCCTGTGGGTTTAAAATGATGTGCAGATAGGCGAGTACATCTTTGATTTCTTTTCGTGCATAGAATTTGACGGTTCCCACAATGCGGTAGGGGATTCCTGCACGTAAGCATGCTTCTTCGAACAAACGAGATTGTGCATTGGTTCGATAGAGGATCACTTGGCTATTGAGTGATACTCCTTCGCCTCGAAGTGTTTCTATTGCCTTGAGTGCTTCCATCGCCTCTGCACGTTCGTCACCCACTTCGTGTACGATCACCTTTGGCCCTTCTGTCCTTTCTGTCCACATTTTCTTGGCCGGTCTGTTTGGGTTTGCAGCGATGACTGCATCGGCCGCGGTGAGAACCGGTTGAGTAGACCTGTAATTCTGTTCCAGCTTGATGCGAATGGCATCTGGGTATTCTTTTTCAAATTCCAAAATGTTTCTGATGTCTGCACCACGGAAGGAATAGATAGATTGATCGGGATCTCCAATCACACACAAGTTACGGTACTTCTCTGCAAGAAGTGTGATCAAAAG
>CAYRWT010000122.1:0-1687 GCA_964428105.1 uncultured Candidatus Peribacteria bacterium | reverse complement strand
TACTGCGGTACTCTCGTTCTTTGCAATCAACCATCTTCGTGAGAGAGATTTCCCAGTGCAGTCCGTTACAGAAAAACTTACCTTTACGGCAGCAGAAGGGGATTCATCGAAATCCGAACGTCAGCAATTCTGGAGTGGAGCGTGGAAGCTTACGAAAGAAGAGCCGCTCTTTGGCTTTGGTCCATACTCTTTTCGCTTCACGTACCCGAAATACCAGCAAGAGATTCTCGCAACTGCCGACCATCCTCACAATGTGTTCCTGAAACTTAGTAGTGAGCGTGGTTTTCCTGCTGCAGCCCTCTTTTTTATTATCCTTGCGATCGTTCTTCTTTCATTCATGAGAAAATACAAGACATGGACTCCACTCACATTTGCATTCTTCCTCGGGACGATCGGAGTGCTCGCTCATAATCTCATCGATTACAATCTTCAGTTCGTTGGTATCGCACTTCCATTCTGGTTATTCCTTGGTTTCCTTGGTCAGAAAGAATCTTTACAAACAACTATTCCACGCTCTCAGCGCAGAATAGAAATATTTCTTGCAGCTGCTCTACTCATTATCTCGCTCTATGAAGTGATTCCACTTATGCAATCGTCCGCTGCTCGTCACAAGGAGAAGGCAGGGGATATGCGTGGAGCACTCTCTGCATACGAAGAAGTAGTATGGAGCTTTTTTCCGCGAGATATGTATCTGAGTACTGCACAGATTGCTTCTTCGCTTGGGAAAAAAGATATTGCGAATAATGAGTTAGAGAAATATCTTGAGCGAAATGGTATCGATGGTCGTGCATGGCTACTTCGTGGAAACTTTGCGATGGAGCAGGGGAGGATCGATGCAGCAGTGAGTGATGTACAAAAGGCATACATCAGCCTGAAGTACAACGATCCACAGACAATAGATCTTCTTCTGAAGGCACGAGAGAAAAATCATGATACAACAGGCCTCTCTGCACTTCTGCCCGAAGCGCGAATACTCGCAGAAGCGTATGCTCAAGCGATACTGAACAACACACATTTCATCGCACTATCAGCAAACGTTGAGCGTTATCTAGAGCTTCTTACGACACTGAGGCGTTTAGATCCTAAGCACCAGGATGTGTACCAGCAGTGGCAGGAGAAGGTGCAGGAGCATGCGCTGGAGGAGCGAAAAGCTCTTCTCCATCGATAGGAGTAGCAAGCCATGCTGGATTTTGGAACATTTCTTTAACAGTTGCACGAATGAGGGCTGCAATATTTTGTCGCATAATTTCTATATCATCTGCACTGATGCGCCTGAGATGCTCTTTCCACTTTTCTTGCTCTGTGTGGTTATTTGTTGATCCTGTGAATCGCGTAAATTCTGGAACGCTGTGAAGGATGCAGTTGAGTGCACCCTCTTCTAGAATCTGAATTCCCATCTCTCCTAATTTCCTGCGTGCAGCATCTTTTACCTGAGCTGTTATTTTTTGTACCTGATTTGTTGTTCGTGCAACAAGACGAATATCCCTATGCTGAGATAATCGTAAGATTCTTCCCAAATTTTCATCAAAGTTGTCCATAAATAAGTACTACATTTTCTTGATTTTTCTGAAAATTGCAAGTTAAATATACATATTCCTTCATGTATCATCATCCTATGCGTCGAATATCATTCTTTCTTATTGGCACATCTATCCTCCTTACAGCGTGTTTTGGTAGGGGAGAAGTG
>CAYRWT010000121.1:0-1744 GCA_964428105.1 uncultured Candidatus Peribacteria bacterium | reverse complement strand
GTCCGCAACCACCAGTAAATATTGCCATTCTCCGAAAGAAAACAGGTGGAGAGGAAGAAAAACTCGATCTGATTGCAAACGAAACAGATTCTCTTTGTGAACCACTCACTGTTCTACCAGCAAACGAAAAAGTTCTGATCAACTTAGCGCCATGGAAATACTCCTTACTGTCTGAGCTTGGTGAATACGAAGCCTCTTTTGATGTACCACAAGCCGACACCGCAACAGGCGCCATCATGAGTTCAACGCGTTTCGTGATCTCGGAGCCAGGAATAATGACGAAAGCATTTCGAGGATTTATCACAAAACCACTGTTCAATTTGCTCGTTGTGATTGCATCGCACATTCCAGGGTACAGCCTTGGTATTGCGATTATTATTCTCACAATCATTGTAAAAATATTCCTTCTTGTACCAAGCCAGCGAGCCCTAGTTGCTCAGAAAAAGTTGCAAGAATTACAGCCAAAAATGAATGAGATTAAAAAGCAGTATGAACATGATCCAAAGAAGCTCCAAGAAGAGACAATGAAGTTGTGGAAGGATATGAAAATCAATCCATTACAATCATGTTTGCCAACCCTCTTTCAGTTACCAATTCTTGCAGGTCTTTTCTTTGTTACGCAGGATGCTGTGCAAATTGAGGCTGCAAGGCATCTCTTTTATCCCAGTACTAGTAGTTTATCTTTAATAGATTTCGATCACATCTTCCTTGGGCTTGATCTTTCTGTGCAAAATCGTACTTTTATCCCCATTATTCTTGTTGCTTTACAATTCTTGCAAATGCATCTTATGATGCAAGGTAAGAAACTAAAGAAAGAGGAATCTAATATAGTTCCAAAAAATAACATTGATCAACAAAAAATCATGTTTTATGTCTTACCATTATTTATTGGTATTTTTGCTATTATACTGCCATTGCCAGCTGGTGCAGCACTCTACTGGGGTGCATCGACAATCTTTGCTATCGTGCAGCAGCTCATCGTGAATCGTAAGACTGCTAGCGTGTAATTCTGTGGTACAATCTCCTCAAGAATTCCATTCTCTTTTACTCCCATGCTTACCTTCGCACAGATCAAGGAAGTTCTCGGTGATCAGGCTGATGCGCTGCTTGGTTTTTCTTCACCAAAAATTTCTCGTGAACGTTTACATGTTCCGGGTCCAAGTTTCCTAAAAGATGTTTTTAGTATTTCTGATCGTAGTGCGCAGGTACAAAGCAATTTCAGTAAGATGCTTGCAGCTGGCAATTTAGGCAACAGTGGCTATGTATCTATTCTTCCAGTGGATCAGGGTATCGAACACTCTGCAGGTGCCTCCTTTGCAAAAAATCCTGATTACTTCGATCCAGAGAACATCGTAAAATTAGCTATGGAAGGCGGCTGCAACGCTGTTGCATCGACACTCGGTGTGCTTGGCATGGTTTCGAAGAAATATGCAGAGAAAATTCCTTTTATCGTGAAGCTAAATCACAATGAATTACTCACATATCCAAATAAATTTGATCAGATTCTCTTCGCTTCTCCAAAACAAGCAAAAGAGATGGGAGCTCTCGGAGTAGGAGCAACAATTTATTTTGGATCTCCAGAATCAGCACGTCAAATCGTCGAAGTCAGTCGTGCATTTCATGAAGCGCATGAGCTTGGGATGTTTACAGTGCTTTGGTGTTATTTACGCAACAACGGATTCAAAATCGATGGCAAGGATTACCACACATCAGCAGACCTTACAGGTCAGGCAAATCATCTTGG
>CAYRWT010000120.1:0-1768 GCA_964428105.1 uncultured Candidatus Peribacteria bacterium | reverse complement strand
CGAGCTACGGCGGGCAGGCGCCTTCGAAGCCTCAAACAGTGCACGTTTTCACGCTTCTCTCGCAGAGAACCGAGACGAAATTTTTCAAGGCGACAAAACGAATGTAAGAGATCGAGCCCTTTCTTTCTGAAACAAGAAACAGTACACTCTCTCGACCCATGGAAAATCGACCATTTCAACTGACATCGGATTACCAGCCAACTGGAGATCAGCCAAAAGCGATTGAAAAAATCGTTGCGGGTTTAGAGAAGAAAGAACGACACATCACGCTACTTGGAGCTACAGGAACAGGAAAGACGTTTACGATGGCGAATGTCATACAAAAACTCCAACGCCCTACTCTCGTGCTTGCACACAACAAAACTCTTGCAGCACAGCTCTGTAGTGAGTTTCAGACATTCTTCCCAAATAACGCTGTTAGCTACTTCGTCTCATACTACGATTACTACCAGCCAGAGGCATATCTACCAACGACCGATACCTATATAGAAAAAGATGCGAGTATCAATGAAGAAATCGCGAAGTTCCGGCACGCAGCGACACTCAATCTCCTTACACGCAGAGATGTGCTGATCGTTTCTTCTGTTTCCTGTATTTATGGACTTGGAAGCGTCGCCGATTACGAGGCACTTGCAGTCAAAATCAAACGTGGTATGCCATTTCAGCGTAATCGTTTCCTTCGCCTACTTACGGATATCCAGTACAAGCGCAGTGCGATGAGCTTCAAGCAAGGAATGTTCCATGTACTAGGAGATACCATCGAAGTATTTCCACCGAGTGGAGATACCGTTATCCGCATTGAGATGCCATTTGATGAGATCGATGTCATCCAAGAAGTCGATAGTTTCACTGGTGAAGTGATCACGGAGCTGAATGAAGTAACGATCTTCCCTGCTGCACATAACGTCACAACAAAAGACAAAATTGATGCAGCAATTGAAGGAATAAAAACTGATCTCGATTTGCGAGAGAAAGAATTACTGAAAGCTGGTGAACTCGCAAAAGCAGAGAGACTCAGGCAGCGCACGGAATACGATATCGAAATGCTCAAAGAAACTGGCTACTGCACAGGCATCGAAAACTATGTGCGCTATCTGGGGAATCGAGAGGAAGGTGCACCACCAGAAACTCTTCTTGATTATTTCCCCGATGATTTCCTACTCTTTGTGGATGAGTCACACATCAGCATCCCGCAAATCGGCGGTATGTACGAAGGGAACTTACAACGAAAGAAGACGCTCATCGATTATGGCTTCCGTTTACCAAGTTCGAAGGATAATCGCCCATTACAGTTCTCTGAATTTGAGGAGCGAATTTGCCAAGCAGTGTATGTTTCAGCAACTCCGAGTAAGTATGAGTATGAACATACGAAAAAAGAATACTTAACTGAGCAAATCATCCGCCCAACAGGACTCATCGATCCACAAGTACAAGTGAAACCGAAGAAGAATCAAATTGATGATATTTTGAAAGAAATTTCTGCAACGATTGCAAAGGGCGAGCGCATCCTCATCACAGCACTCACCAAGAAGAGTGCCGAGGATCTCTCCACATACCTCCAGAACCTTGATCTGAAAGTTCGGTATCTCCATAGCGACATCGAAACAATGGAGCGTATAGAAATCCTGCGCCAGTTACGCGCTGGCGATATTGATATCGTTGTAGGTATCAATTTACTCCGCGAGGGACTCGACCTCCCTGAAGTGAGCTTCATCGCAATTTTGGATGCTGATCAGCAGGGATTCCTACGCTCTCGAGATGCGCTCCT
>CAYRWT010000119.1:0-1889 GCA_964428105.1 uncultured Candidatus Peribacteria bacterium | reverse complement strand
GATTCTCCGATGCCGCGTGTGATAGCAATTTTTCGTTCTGTTCCAAGAGAAAATATTCCCTGTGAGTACTTCTGTCCTAAGTGCGTAGGGAGTGGAAATACAGGACCGATGAATGGAAGGCGAATCTGTCCGCCATGTGTATGCCCTGCAATGATAAGCTTCGCAGGTTTACTTTTTTCTAAGAGGCTTACATCAGGATTATGTGCGATAAGGATTATTGGTATCCCAGATTCTATGCCATCAAGAGCCAGAGAAAGATCCATCTTCTCTGACCAAAGATCCGCCACTCCAGCGAGTCCAAGTTTTACCGAACTCAGTGGAAGAATGACATGTTCATTGCGTAGGACTTTGATGCCTATTGATGATAGGAACTGCGTCAATTCTTCACTGCGATCTTCATCGTGCTCTAGGCGGAAAAGTCCACTATGAATGCCATAATCGTGGTTGCCAAGGACAGCATAAACTCCAAGATTTGCGCGTAAATTCTTTAGTGGCGCGAGTAGAGCAGTACTTTGTTCTAGGTCAGTTCCGAGCACGCTATCTCCTGCAATAACGATGATATCAGGAAGAAGTGCATTGATCTCACGTACGATGCGATTTGTAAAAGCAACACCTGTATATGGCCCTGCATGAATATCGGAAATAACAGCAATTTTGAGTGTTTGATCGATAGGGAATGGAAGCTCTGAGCGTGTCACTGTTATGAGTTGTGGTTCGATGAATGATCCATATGCAATGATTGCTGTACTGGAAATTGAGAAGAGAAGTAGACACGACATGATGAGTGATCGAGTCATACTTGGTCTATGTTTCAATGTGCGTATGCTGATAATCGTAACGCAGACCCCGAGCACGAGAAGAAGAGCGATAGCGAGATCCCAGCCAAATGTTGCAGTATTCATCAAAAACATCAGTGCTCCAGTAGTAAGCCGAAAGTCTCGGAAGAGCGCAAGATGCTTTTTAGAAAATTAGGCCGAAAATTATAATATAGGAGCTGCAGCCTTCCATGGCTGCAGACGCTGCTACGACAAAGAACTGCGCCCGTGGAAGGGCGCGCTCCTATTGGTAATATTGTTCATATTTTTTCTATATTACTTCCCCGGCTTCAACATTTTCTTCAAATAATATCCTGTGAAACTTTCTTTTACCTTTGCCACTTCCTCTGGTGTACCGGTGGCGATCACACGACCTCCACCTTCACCACCTTCTGGGCCGATATCGACGATGTAATCAACAGATTTTATAACATCGAGGTTATGTTCGATCACAAGGACGGTATTTCCTTTCTCTACGAGTCGCTGAAGTACTGAGAGCAAGCGATCGATGTCATCGAAGTGCAGACCCGTGGTGGGTTCATCGAGAATATAGAACGTTTGTCCCGTTGAACGCTTCGTGAGCTCTGTTGCGAGCTTGATACGCTGTGCTTCACCTCCAGAGAGTGTCGTTGCACTCTGGCCTAAGTGGATATAGCCGAGCCCGACATCCACGAGAGTTTGGAGCTTTCCTTTGATTGCTGGGAAGGCAGAGAAGAACTCTAGTCCATCTGCAATGGTCATATTCAGAGCTTCCGCGATTGTCTTGCCTTTGTATGTCACTTCGAGCGTTTCGCGATTGTAGCGCTCTCCATGACATGTTTCACACATCACATAGATGTCTGGCAGGAAGTGCATCTCGATGCGTTTGAGTCCATCACCTTCACAATCTTCGCAGCGGCCTCCACTGACGTTGAAGCTGAAACGACCTGGCTTGTATCCGCGAAGCTGTGCCTCAGGAGTTGCTGCAAATACATCGCGTATTTCGGTGAAAATTCCAGTGTATGTCGCTGGATTGGATCTCGGCGTGCGGCCGATCGGGGATTGGTCGATGACAATTGCTTTATCTAAATGTTG
>CAYRWT010000118.1:0-1912 GCA_964428105.1 uncultured Candidatus Peribacteria bacterium | reverse complement strand
TACCGTTTCGGCAAAATACTTCTCGGATCGATATGCACACCATCCTTGAGGATTTCTAGATGCAAGTGTGAGCCTGTCGTCATACGACCAGCACCAACTGTTCCTGGCTGCCCTCCAGAGCGACCAATCGTCTGACCCTGGCGAATGGTATCTCCTACATTTACACCAATGACATTCATGTGACCATAGAGAGAAGCATAACCATCACGATGACCGATGAGGATATACGAATACCCCTTCGCACCACCATTTTTCACTTTATACACGATGCCATCTGCAACTGCTTTCACAGCTGTGCCCTGTGGAGTCGCGATATCGATTGCTTGGTGTGCGACGCCGAAGACATGACGATAATCTTCATCATGAAATCCAGCAGTAATGTAACCAATCACTGGCCACAGGAATTGTGGAACGATTTTTTCAAGTATCAATTCAGTGTGTCGCGCATTTTCGAGCTCATCAGAGAGACGCAAGAGTTCATTACCCGCATCCTTCATGGCTGTTTCGATATCAGCAAGAGCGAGAGTGAACGTGGCGTCTTCATTTGTCACTAACGCCTGCGCTTTGCGCTTCGCAAAGTAATCCTCAGCAACATCCTCTGGAACTCCACGTTCAAGTAATACAAGTTTTTCTTCCAGATACGCGATGCGTAACTGCATCTCTCGTACACGCTCTAAGCGCTCTGCTTGCTCTGCGTCACTCATCGCTGCAAGAGCTTCGCGTTCATAGGAGGAAAGATTCGCCAGCTTTTCATACTCACGTTTGAGAAGCTGCAATTCTTCCTTCGCATCTTCGATACGCTTGAATTGTTTCTGATCAATATTCCTGTCCTGCACAAGTGCATTCTCCGCGCGCAGAAGATCATCACGCACAGCTTCTGATGCCTCGCGACGTGCCAGAATTGCTTCACGCTTCGACTTCAAATCCTCGACCACTGCCTCTTTCTCCCGAACAGCAGATGTTAACTCTTTTACCTTCTCACGCTTGAGCTTCGAACTAATATCGAGAAGATGGCTACGCATCTGTGCAAGTTCACCTAACACTGCACTGTCTTCTTCCTTCACTTCCTTGAGTTGTTCCTCGGTAAGTACTGCTTTCTTCCAGTTCGTATCTACAACCGTTGTCACTTCCTCCTTGCGCTCTGAAAGCTCTACAGAAGAGAGCTCTAGTGCGTGGAGTTCCGTATCCAGCGCCACTGCCATCGACGACAAACGAAGATCGATGCGATCGGCTTCTTTCTTCATGAGTGAAAGTCGTAAACCAGCAATCATTTTTGGGCGAAGAGATGGATCTATCTGTGCAAGATCATTATTTTTTATCAGTGGCAAAAATTCTGCCACAATCTTTGAGCTCGCTTGTGCAAGAGCGGTTTGTTGCAAAGTCAGAGCAGACCGCTGAGAACTCAGTGACGATGAGAGCTCCTGCACGATACCTAATCTGTCCAATGTCTCCTGTTGTTTCTTCGTAAGGGAGCTCAATTCTGTCTTCGCGGCATTCGTTTTTTGCTCGAGCGCGCTCAAGCGACCAGAGAGCTCATTCACACGTTCTTGCTTTTTTCTAACATTCGTTGCCTTATCAGCATATATGCTCTCCATCGAAGAAGTCTGTTCATCGCTAAATGCAGCCACAGAAGATGGCATAATGAGCGAGAAGACAATGACTGAAATGACAATTTTTGAATACATCATATTATTATAACATATTTATATTAATTATGGAAGTTATAAAATGATATTATTTATTGTGTAGTATGAATCAATTGAACAAATTATTTATTCATTAAAAACTGCATTAAATTGGCAATATCTTGCATTCTATTACTGAAATTTATTGTCGCCTTGAAAAAATGCCGTAACACTTCCGCACGAAGCAGAGCGTGAAAAAAGTCCACTGTTCGAGGCTTCGAGCCGAG
>CAYRWT010000117.1:0-1974 GCA_964428105.1 uncultured Candidatus Peribacteria bacterium | reverse complement strand
GAGGAATTCTTGACACTTATGAATACTAAAACTACAGAATAACTTTTTTAAAATCTTTCCAAGGCGACAGGACGACTACATTTTATAGAATCGAAAAAGTTGACAGCAGAACCTCTGCGAGTAGGATTTCTCTCGTGTCCACTCTCTCCCGCATCGTTCGTCGTCGCACGCTCTGTGCGAAGGCGGCGTAGGTAGTGGAACTCGAAGAAAGCAGCCGTCTCGCACATCACTCTCGCATTTGCGAGTCTTTTTTGCAATCTTCCCTTCCCCATCTATGCCACATCTCGGAAAAAAACCACAGGATTTCTATCACGAATTGTATGCTACAAATCGAAGTATCGTCGATGCGAGCACACTAGAAACTTCTGCTGATCTTGATGCTGTCATAGAGCAATTACGAAACCTTACACACCATGGAGCGCGTTTCACTCTTCTCAAGAGAAAAACATTACAATCACCAAAAGAGCCTGGCATGCATACGATTGAACTATTTCAGCAGGAGCAAAGGAGGAGGCATCAAGAGGTTGCAACACATTTGCGAAGAATCGTACGACAGAAAACATGGAAATATTCTCAAATTTTTTGCGTCGCACCACAACAAGAGTTACCGAAGAAGAAGCGACCAACCTCAGAAGGTCCTGCACATGCGCAACTTATCACTCTTGATACTCTTCGAAATTTTCTCGAAGGAAATGATTCTACGATTTCTCGAGTGAGTAAAGAATTGAGAACAAAACTACAAATGATGCTCCGGTTGTTACCAAGTATCGGTAAAATTGCACTCATACCGCATGATGAAATTCAAGAAGAAATTGAAAATATTAATGGCAGCGGAACACTCTTCATCGATCCAACACAAACAGAATGTGGCCCTATCCACGACAATGAGAGAAGTCTCATAGCAACAGTGCATGATCATTACACAAAACTTGGAATGTTCCGAAGAAGGTCGAGAGAAGAATTGATACAACTTATGAGCGCACAACACGTCTTGCGGATTAAAAAATCTCCACTTGGTGGCGGATCACTCTTGCCAATCGAAGATGACGAACATTCTCTGATGCTCGAAGGGCTCTGGGCACATCCACTAGGAAATGGTCTCGGAACGATTCTTCTGCAGCGATTACTGGTACAAGCAGAAGCTAAGCGTGTCCTTGCGCTCACAAATAATCCAGATGCTATGAAGCTCTTTACGACGAATGGATTTGAAAACTATGGCCTTATTTCTAGTTTAAAAAACGGTACAAAATTCCCTCGGAAAATTCGAGAATATCCCAAAGATCATCCTGGGCGTAATTCTCATCTTTTCGTTCATGAACCTGGGAATTAAAAGAATCTCAAAAACAAAACAGCAGCAGCCCTCCGGGCTGCGGTAGTGCAAGATTTTTTCAAATAGAAAAAACAACCGCGCCCCGGAGGGGCGCTGCTGTGTGGATAATTATGAAGTAGTTGTTCTTAAAAATTTTCTTAACCAATAAATCCCTTCCTCATATCCAGCTGCTGAAGAGAAGATTTTCCTTTCACTGTCAGTACATTGTAACTCCATGTCACATTGATTTTTACCGACCAGCGGGAATCTGAAGTGAGAGCAACCGATAATGTATCACCTGACTGCAAACTGATTGGCTCGAGTGCAGGAAAATAAATTTGTTCCCAGTGAGTCGAGGCAGCAAGTGGGCTTGTAGAAATCACCACACCCGGTACGAGCTCCGCTTCCCACCACACTGCGAGCCCATAGACTGTTACGGATGAATCCATCTTCCACTCTACGGAGGACTTGCGAATGCTCTCCGTGCGCTTTGAAAAATCTATTGTATCGAAGCATTGTGCTGCAATTGTTTTCTTTAGACACTCAGTATCCTTTATCGTCTTCACGTACATATTATTCAAACTCAGCTTCTGCGCAGCATCGAAACGCAAACCAAAACCGATGTCATCCCAAACATTCACCTCTTTCCAGAGACGAGCATCAGT
>CAYRWT010000116.1:0-2029 GCA_964428105.1 uncultured Candidatus Peribacteria bacterium | reverse complement strand
CATCACGAATGTGAAATCGCACAGAGTGAGGCTGCAAATAGTGTTGCATTCGTTCGGTACTGGTTACATCGTCGAAGGATCGAAATCGTCGCTAAAGAGGAGAAAACGGGTGTCGCCACCGAAAAAATGTCAAAAAGTCTTGGCAATGTGCTCAGTCTTCCTGACATCATAGAGCATGGGTACGATCCGATGGATTTACGATTTCTTCTTCTTTCCGTTCATTATCGAACAAGACTGAAATTTAGTTGGAAAGGTATGGAGGATGCGAAGAAAGCACGCACAAAGATTCTTGATTGGATTACTGAGTTTGGTGGTAAAGATTTTTCATTCGCTCTTCAGAATACCCAGAGTGTTAATGTACAAATTTATATCGATGCTTTCTCTACTGCGATGAATGCGGATCTCAATGTATCGGATGCTCTAGCTTCGATATTCAATTGTATGGCGTGGTCGCGTACGACAAAGCTTTCAAACGATGATCAGGCGAGCTTACGAAAATTCTTCGCAATCATTTCTCATACCTTTGGTTGTTTTGATAACAAAGTCTCAGAAGTGATTCCTTCGCAAGTTCTAGCGCTTATCGAAGAGCGAGAGCAAGCAAGGAAATCGAAAAATTTTGCAGTAGCAGATACAGCACGCGCGAAAATCACTGCACTTGGATATACCATCGAAGATACGCCGAAAGGGCCGAGGGCGAAGAAGTTGTAAAAAGGAATCAGAGGAATCAAATGAGTCAAAAGAAACAAAGGATAAAATAGTTCTAAAGCACTGACATTCTCACTTAGCACCAGGAGCGCGCCCTTCTAATGCCCTCATCCCCTAGCCCCTTCTCCATTGCGATGGAGAAGGGGAACGTTAGTAATTTCCTCAGAATAAAGAAAAACAAAACGCACCCTTCTCTCGCCCCATCGGCGGGAGAAGGGATAGGGATGAGGGCCGAAAAAATCTTTATTCCCCTCCTGCCAACTTTCTCATACTTACCAATACTTCGATTACTCCTTCCTTTATATATGTAGTAAATACTATGGGTAGGTAAAATAAACTAGACATAACGTCTATTCCTCTTACCGTAGTGCATATTGCCTTCAAAATGTGAATTTTACCCTCCAAAAGATAATTACATCATGAACAATATCTGTGATCAATACTATTCTCAGTGTATATAAAGAGGTTTTGAGGGTGTTTTTATAGCTTTCTACTGCGCAATATTCACACTTTCTATCGCATATAGAAGCCAAGATATTCTTGCTCCCTAGGGGTGTAACACTTGGGGGTTTCATGCGTTTCCTTCTGTGCACAGGTAGACCATAGCCCTTGCTTCAGTAGCTGAAGAACCGCTAGAATCCCCCTGATCGGTATATCCCCGAAAGGGATATCGTGCCTCGAAGTGAGGTCACCGGTCCGTGCACGCTCCTTTACACAACGGCATCTCCCTGCGGAATTTCTGCAGTCGGAGCTCTCACACATTCGGTTCTTCCGAGTCGTGCTCAATGGTCTTTGTTTTTCGCTGCAACAGCATATTGCGCGTACTAACTCTTTAATTCTAAGGAGCTGTCCCCGTTGAGTTGGGGACGTTCGCTACGCTTGCGGCGATACAAAACAATCTCAATCACATTATCTTCAACCGGACTTCGGTCCGTTATTTCTCTTCTACTTCCAATTCCTTTATGGACATTCGCTTTAAGAAAATGTTCGCAGGGATGTCGGCAGCAGCAATCATGCTCTCTCAGGTTACGACTGCATTCGCTGCATACTCCGACGTTCCAGCTGGTGTATGGTTCGAGTCCGCTGTTTCCGACTTCGTCGAGCGCGGTATCCTCGACTCTGCACAGACTCGCTTCCGCGGTACTGAAAATGCTACTCGCGCCGAGTTCTTCAAACTCGTAGTTGAATTGAACGGTGGTGCTCTCTCCGAGGCTCCAGCTGTTCCAAGTTTCGATGATGTCTCCGCAAGTGCTTGGTATTACAAGTACATCGAGGAGGCAGCAAAGGAAGGTTGGGTACGCGGTGATGGTTCTTGCTACGGCAA
>CAYRWT010000115.1:0-2075 GCA_964428105.1 uncultured Candidatus Peribacteria bacterium | reverse complement strand
ACGCGACTTGCCATAGTAGATGGCATAAGTCCTGATAATTTTCGCAAGAAAATTCAATCATTCACAAAGGATCAACTTTCTGAGCTCTCTACATCTATTGGAAATAAACTCCTTATCGATTTTAAAGAAAAAATTGCAACATCCAATGGTGTTAATATACAAAATCTTAATGCCCAGGAGATTCTTCTAAAACTTCAGGAAACTGAACTCGGAAAAAAGCTAAAAGAATACAAAGAAATAGTAAGAACAGAAACTCATAAGGAACTTGAGGCGCTTGGCAAAGATTTAGCTATATCCGCACCAAAACAATCTACTGAAACTCCAAAACCAGGTGAAGCTCCTGCACCATTAAAACCTGAAGCTCCAAAGACTGCAAAAGAAAAAACAGATGAGGCGCTTGGCAAAGGTGCAGGATTCTTCAAAGATAAAGTCATCGGCCCACTTGCCGAGAAGATGAAAGACGTACCAGTCATCGGTGCTGCACTCGAGTGGCTACAGAAACTCTCAGTAGATGATATTACCGATGGAATAAAACGAGCATGGTACGCACTTCTCGCTAGCCCTTCCTTACTTGGTGTGAACCAAAATACTCCTATATTTGGAGGGCTCATCGGAAAAATTTCCACTGACGCAGAGAAAAATATCCTCACTCTGGACTTACAGAAATATGCTCGCGAAAGTGGTGTGGCAAATGTAAAAGTAAAAGAAGGTTGTACAGATTTGCAGCTCAAACAAGCGAAGGAAATCCGAGAAAAAGAAGGAGCTGATGCGCTCAAGATTCGTACTCAAAAATTCTTAGAGGGTAGAAGTGAAAACACAGAGCTCGCTCTCAAAGATATCCTGACTCCTGCAGAGGAGATGGCAAAACAGGCTGAAGTTTCAAAACAAGAGCAAGAAGTACAGAAACTAAAAGGACGTATTGTTACGCTGACAAATGGTGTCAATATTGATGTAAAAATCGGCACTCCAGAACAGATGGAGTGGAGCGATAATGGAAAAGCAACAATTACACTGCCTGCAGATGTAACTGATGCACGAATACAAGAACTTACTCAGATGATGAAGTGCAATAAATTGCCACGTGTATCAAAACTTCTTCTAAGAAGCGAAGAATTACCGATGCAATATCCTACTGTGCAATACACATCCGGAACACTCACACTGAATGCATTACCAGAGACACTCACGCGTATTACCACGGTATGGAACAGTGCTATCAGTGAATTTGTAAGTGTAGCAGAGATTGGTGAAAGACGAGTTTTTGTCGGTGGTAAATGGGTAAAACCTGGAGCACTGCCAATCAAGGCATCGTAAGGAATATAGAAAAGATGTGCGAGAAACCATACTTCCTGCCACAATGGATGTATGTCTCTTTCGTACTCACAGCTCAGTACGTACAAAAGATGCCCGAAACAATACGAGTATGCGACAGTGCTAAAAGTCCCTCGACCTATTTCGCAAGGAGAGAGTTTTGGTTCAAGTATTCATAACACATTAAAAAAATGGGGTGAGCTCGAACTCAAACGAGAGAAGAAGGATGGTAGGAAACAATTGGCGCTTTTTGGAGAACAAGAAACGCAATCTGACGCTGCTCTCTCTCTTACGACACTACTCCAGCTCTGGAGAGAAAATTTTATCGCAGAAGGGTATGAATCTCGCGCTGCACAAGATGCAGCTCTCTTTCGTGGGAAGGAAATGCTCACACAATACTATGCGTACTGGCAACAAGAGGAGCGTTCAGTCATCGCAATAGAGAAGTCATTTAAACTTCAACTACAAGATACTCTTGGTAGACCACTTGAAATGAATGGCCGGATCGACCGTATCGAACGTACAGAAAAAGGTCTCGTCGTGATCGATTACAAATCCAGTGTGCCAAAAGCACAAGATGCAGTAGATGCGGATCTCCAGCTCTCTATCTACGCTCTCGCATGCAGAGAATTGTATGAAGAAGATCCCGCACTCTTTATTCTGCTCTTCCTAACAGAAGAAGGCATCGTCGCCCGCACAACCATGAGAAATGCAGCGCAACGACAAGATGCAAAAAGGTCCATCGCGCTGATTGTAGAACGCAT
>CAYRWT010000114.1:0-2288 GCA_964428105.1 uncultured Candidatus Peribacteria bacterium | reverse complement strand
CTTTTCTTTTCCACTTTTTTATAAAAGTGGAGCAAAAAGCGTCGCTGGTGAAAAAATGCCTACCCTTCTCGCCTCGCAGAGCTAAAAGTCCAAACTCGGCTCGAAGCCTCAAACAGTGGACTTTTTTAACGCTCTGCTTCGTGCGGAAGGGAAGCGGCATTTTTTCAAGGCGACAATGACGACGAATGTTTCTACTCACTCATCATCCTTTGACTCCTTTGATTCCCCTGTTTCTTCTGACTCCTCTCCTAAACCCCTACTCAGAACAGCAAAAATCTGCTATAATGTTTAGATTTGTTCTTTTACACCACTCATACAAAAGATCCTGCAGGGAGAGAAATCACGCGGGAAGCCGCGTGACCTCCCTCCCTGCCCTTCGATCTTTTGACCGAAGAGCCCCCTCCTTCTCCAAAATTAGAGATGTGAGGGATCCTACCCTTATACACAAACATACGGTCCACCCCACCTTAAGAGAGGTCGCAGCCCTTGCGTAAATGAGGGACTACAAACACAAATAGCGCAGCAATCCCGCACAAAGTGGTTGCAGAGGTGTAGGGAGTCCAAAAGGCGTAAGCCTTTTGAACGCTCAGTTTACCCTTCTTCGGGAATTGAGTGAGACAGAGGCGTCATCCCCCTATTTATCTAGGAGATGGCGCCTCTTTTCTTTTTCCAAGAAAACGAAGAAAACACCATACCGTGAATATTATTAAAACCAGAAGCAGCCTTTCAGGCTGCGGTGCCACGAAATATTGGATAGAACGCCGCGGCTTGAAAAGCCGCTGCTGTTTCGAGGGAAATTTTAAGAAGCTAAGAAGCTCATAATAACTCTTTTGCTTCCTCTGACTCCTGTTTTTACAGTAGAATATCTTTCTCATGCGGAGAACTTTCCCTCTTCGGCACATCATCCTTACCTTCTGCGCAGTACTCATGATCTGTGCAACAGGAAGTGCTTTTCGTGATATTGGAACTTCTCCTTATAGCGAAGCAATCATCGATTTACAGCGAAAAAATATCCTCAAAGGCTATGGCGATGGTACGTTTCGACCACAAGCAACGATCACACGCGCAGAATTTATTCTTCTTGTACTGAAAATAGCTTCCCCTGATAGCAAAACTCCTTCTGATTTGCGATGTTTTAAGGATCTCGAAGTAAAAGTACCACAGTGGTATGCGCCATCTGTTTGTAGAGCACAAGCACTTGGAATTATAAAAGGATATCCAGACCGCACGTTTCGACCACATCAGAGCATCTCTCTCGCAGAAGGCCTGACCATCGCACTTCGAGCTTTAAAATTTGAACTTACACCACCAAAGAAGAATGAGCAGTGGTACGAACCATCCATACAAATCGCGAGGAATACTCATCTTCTGCTCCCTCTACTTAAAACTCCACATCATCACCTACTACGCGAAGAGGCTGCTGAACTTCTCTATCGCCTTTCTCTCATAAAAGAACAATCAAGTTCACAGCAATCGAGTAGTAATCTTTCATCAATTTGTGGCAATGGAAAGCTGGAAGCCCCAGAACAATGTGATGATGGAAATACAAACGATAGTGATGGCTGCAGCTCGATTTGCATCCTCGTCGATGAACCCGTACGACGATCCATTTTGCTCATCGAACAACAATCGACGGGCACTGTAAGTAATCTCTCGCGCGGGAGAAAATCTGTTCCGTTGCTGCGATTTACCGCAACAGTAGGACGGCAAGATGCCTTGCTTACACACCTACATTTCAAGCCAAGAATTGGATCACTCTCCTTTGCTTCGAACTACACATTGGCAATGGATAGAGACGGCGATGGTTCGTATGAAACAACTGTTCAAGTGCTGCCAAAAGTGAGTGGTACTTCTCTCTCCTTCGATGCAATTGGTACAAAAGGAGTTCTTCTGCCAGTTGAAATCACTGTCCCATTTGAAGTGCGCGCGGATTTGATCGATACACTCGGCCCCTCCCAACTTGGCATAGAATTTGCGAAGGATGATCCAGGGTACATCGAGGCAATAGGAAGTAGCGACGGCATACTCCTTACAGGCATCGAAACAGATAACATTTGTACTGCTTCTCTTTGCTGGATCCGTGTACATACACTTACAACTGCAACAAATATCGCTATCAGTGAACGTGGAAGTCTCTTCGTAACAGAGCACCTTCCAAAAGCAATGAGTAGCTTTGCACTTGCAGGAAGCACGACGAATCCCCTCCTCTCACTTCGACTCGCTGCAGAGGGAGAGGATATCGACGTACTACTTCTAGAGTTCGATGGAGTCGGTACAAGTATCGATGC
>CAYRWT010000113.1:0-2295 GCA_964428105.1 uncultured Candidatus Peribacteria bacterium | reverse complement strand
CGCTATCCTAGGATTATGAACCTTGCTCAGAAGATTCTCGGCATAGAATTTTCTAACCCTACTGTCCTCGCTTCTGGCATTCTCGGTATCACAGCGAGTAGCTGGCGAGCAGTTGCAAGAGCTGGAGCTGGAGCGATTACGACCAAGTCTTTGTGGCTCAAGGAACACCAGGGACATCGCAATCCGACAATTATCTCTACTCCCTACTACACACTCAATGCTGTAGGAGTACCAGATGCTGGGATAGAGAAAGCGAGGGAGGAGATCAATGATTATCTGAAAGACAAACCAATCCCACTCATTGCAAATATCATCGCAGAGAGTATCGAGAATTACGCTCTTACAGCTGAGCCGATCTGCGCTTTACATCCAGATTTTCTGGAAGTGAATATCAGTTGCCCGAATATCGAAGATGAGTTTGGTCGCCCTTTTGCGTGTAGTGCACCAGATGCTGCTCGTGTCACAGCAGCAGTGAAGCAGGTATCGAAGAAGATTCCCGTGTTCATCAAGCTCTCTCCAAACGTCGAAAATATTGGCGTGATTGCTGCAGCTTGTGCAAAGGAAGGTGCAGATGGATTTACGGTGATCAATACCGTTGGTCCTGGTATGGCAATTGACTTACGTAGCCGCATGCCAATTCTCGCAAATAGAGTCGGAGGTCTCTCTGGTCGCGCGATCAAGCCACTCGCAGTAAAGGCTGTTGCGGATGTCTTTGCCGCTACCTCTGGCAAGTTACCGATCATTGGCACCGGTGGCATCACAACAGGGGAAGATGCGATCGAAGTGATGCTTGCTGGTGCGAGCTTGGTAGGCATCGGGACTGCAGTCTGGGAGCGTGGGATGGATGTCTTTGCGAAGGTAGCGGAGGAGATGCAGGCGTGGTGCGAGAGTGAAGGGGTGAAGTCACTTTCAGAGATCATCGGCGGTATGCATACAGTTGTGAAAAACTCTAAAAAATAACGTATGGCGATCGCACTCCAACATCGGCTTCCACGCACGTATCGTATCGCGAGTACCAAGCGTGAGACTGAGATGGTGCAGACATTTACGTTTCCAGTGTCTCTTGGCGCGAAGCCAGGACAATTTGTGATGGTGTGGCTCCCTGGAGTAGATGAAGTGCCGATGAGTGTTGCGTATGACGATGGAAATTCTACAAAGATCACATTCTTCGCTGTAGGGGATATGAGTAGTGCTCTTGCGAAGTGCAAGCAGGGCGATCTCGTAGGGTTACGAGGACCTTTTGGTACACACTATGAGTGGAAGCCCAAAGAGCACCTAGTTCTCGTTGCAGGAGGGTATGGAGCTGCTCCAATGTACTTTGTTGCGCATGAAGCGCTGAAAGATGAATGCACGATTGATATGGTTGTTGGCGCACGAGGAAAAGAGCATCTTCTGTATATCGAAGAATTTCAAAATCTCCCTGGTGTGACACTGCATATCGCAACCGACGATGGATCAGTTGGACACAAGGGATATAACACGCAAGTTTTGGAGAAGATTCTTGCCAGCGAAAGAGTCGATCAGATCTTTGCTTGTGGCCCAGAAATGATGCTCAGGAGAGTCTCAGAACTATCCTATATCAGTAAAGTTCCAAGCCAGCTTTCACTCGAGAGATACATGAAGTGTGGTTATGGCTTATGTGGCAACTGTACCGTCGATCCACTTGGTATTCGTCTCTGTTGTGAGGGTCCTGTTGTACGAAATGATCTTTGTGTAAAAATTGCTGAATTTGGCAAGTATCATCGCAATGCAGTCGGGCAGAAGGTTTCCTTCACTTCGCCTCGCTCATCCTAAAAGAAAGCACAGGAAAGTAATTGACTCTCTTCAAACTTCGAGTGAGAATTGTTCCCCTTACTTCCTCCCTCTTTCTTTTATGTTCGGTGGCGGTTGCGGTTGCGGCAAGTAGTTTTCTACTTTGTTCAACCCTTTATAAACACCAGTAGGTACGCCCTGCTGGTGTTTTAGTAATATGCGACAATTCGATGGAGACCATTCATTGTTTTATTGAGGATACTTGCAAGAACTCTTGGATGATCTCTTCTTGGTGCGGAAATTTCAATTCTATCCAAAAGATTACTGCGACCGATTGCTACAGAAATTCTATTTTGTGATACTCCGGATAATTCTGAAATATTTCTAATAACTTCTGCAACCTTTAGTGGCTTAGAATTTGGTGGACTGCAAACTGTCACTGTCAGTATTTCTAGTTCTGGCTCTGGGTGAGTATGGAAATTCATGAGGTTGTTTATTCTCTAAAGAAATTCTTCCTAATACAAGGTTTTCTTTTTCCTTCTT
>CAYRWT010000112.1:0-2295 GCA_964428105.1 uncultured Candidatus Peribacteria bacterium | reverse complement strand
GCTCTTCCTCCAAGATCGTCACGACAGACCGCGTATTTTCTACTGCCTCTGCAGTGTCGAGTGCAGGTCTAAGGGTAGACCGCATGTAATACAGCCGAGGAAAAGTAGAAGTTTTCCTCATTGCTGTATGGTAGCCGAGAACGCTAATAATCAAAAAAACTTTTTACATCTTTTACTCCTTCTGGAAGAGGTATATCGTCCTCCAAACGAATAAGCGGAAGTTTTTTCTCTTCAGCAGGGATAGGATACTGCTCAGGATATGGAATAAAATCAATCATTTCCACTTCCATCAATATGGACTTTTTTGTTGTATAGGTGATATAAAAAGCAGAAAGTAATCGAATCATCTGTGAAGGATGAATCTTCGCCGTATATTGGTCATCTATGGCGAATAAATAAATGCAATCTTTTTGGTATTCATTGCTATATCGTGAACCTGGCGCAGGTAGAGGACGAGTATCCGACATTACTTGTTGAATTATGTTTATTTGTCTAATACATTCTTCATCTCGGAGATTTGGATCAAAATATTCCGACAGAGCAGCATTGTACGGTTCTATAGATATTCCGCATTCATCAGAAGTATGTCCATCATGAAATATTCGTGTAGACCAGCCAAAGGCAGCTAATATTTTTATCATTTAAATTTGGGATAAGAACTAGTAATGATTTTTTTACCATTTTGGTAACTTTGGCGAATAACAATATCTAAACCTCTTGATGTGCCTTCCCACACATCTTTGTTGAATTTCATATTCCCCAGCGCTTCTGTATACGCATTTAGAATCTCTATATTCGTCCATGATTGTGGGAAGAAGGTAGTAGGTGCTCTTTTAGTAATCCATTCACCAGTAATGTCGTCAAAGATTTCTATCGTAGCCTCTACAACTCCATTGGCATCGATTCTCTGTGTAGTGCCAGGCTTAAAACGAAGGTAACCTTCTTCAATAGAATGAAGGGAGTGTCCTCCTACAGCACGAAGAACTCCCAATTTTTCAGTGACCTTTCCAAGGAAAATATGATCCAAATCACTGGTTTCCGTAAGCCACCTTTTCATAGTATCAATCGTTGCTTTCGTTTGATTTTTAATAGGTAGTGAAAGTTTTTCTATTCCTGCATTCGCTAAATTATCTATTGTAGGTGCAAGATTTCTTATATCTTGTTTCGCAGTCTGTACTACACTCTCGATGAGTTCATCAATAAATGTAAGTACTTGAGTATTTCCTTTTGCTGCTGCTGTAAATAAGGCTTTGGTAATAGTGTCGATAGGAATGACACGCTTGATAAGCGCACCACTGATTGCAAATGCTTTTTCTCCTGTATACCACAGTAAGGCTTCCGTTATTGCTTCAGCAGCAGAATTAGGATTAAGTGCTTTGATGAGACCTGCACCAACATACAAGTTGTATAGCATAAGGTTTGCTGTTCGTAGAGAAGCATAATCCATCGCACCTAGTGAAGGATTTTTTGTGAGCGTATCAATTTGTTTTATTTTCTGCGGAAGATAATTGAGGAGCACAGTCATCGTATCATCGATATCTGTAACATCTATATTTGCAGTAAGTAAAGACTGAATAGACGCAAGATCATTTATTTTTTGCTGTCCGATAATATATTGCAGAGGCATAGCCTCCGGATCAACAACTGGGAAAGTGTACGGATTATTGCTTGAGTGTACTATCTGCAAAATAGATGAAGAACTTCCATTCACATTGCTATCGATCCAGCGTAGAACTGCTGTTGTTTTACGATTGTGCAGTGCCACCGCCTGTGCTGCCGCATCCAACCCAGAATCAGTGGATGCGAGATGAATATTTTGGAATGCTTCGATATCCATCGAAACCAATGTATCGGGGCTTGCACTAAGGAATAAAAGCCCTGCATCTATCTCTGTTTGATCCAAAAATCCACTGAGCTGTGTTCGAATATCGTGATCATTCTGATGTAGGAAGTCTCTCGCTTCTTTCGCATACATCCCACTCGCCACTCTCACTAAACTGTCTACCTGCATATCCAACACAGTCGAAGCACTATGCAGCCGCCCTCCTTGCGTCTTGGAAAGTGCGACTTCTTGTACCCGCTCCTCCTCCAAGATCGTCACGACAGACCGCGTATTTTCGATCTTCTCTGCAGTATCCAGTGTGCCTAGTGCCACCTGATAGCTACTTGTCGCTACCGTAAAGCGCGATTCTTCCAGTGCGATACGAACTGGGTCTCCACTTTCTTTTGCCGAGGCAAGTGCCTTGAACGCTGTACGAAGCACGCGTTCTGCCGCAGCAGGATCGTGCGTGACTA
>CAYRWT010000111.1:0-2319 GCA_964428105.1 uncultured Candidatus Peribacteria bacterium | reverse complement strand
GAGAAGTAGGTATCAAATTCTTTCATCAAGGATTTTTTCATAATATTTTTATTTTTTAATAGACCAAAAAATACCTTGGTAATTTTGTCTTTTTCTTGATGTACGATGAGAGTGCCGATGGGAGTTTTTATGCTCGTACAAAACTTCATTATTTCTATCGTACATCTTTAGAGTGAAGTAAGTAGAGGGCTGCCAACTTCTTCTACTCCATGGCTGTCATCCTTTATCTTTCCTAGAAATCGAGAAATCGTACTAGGATCATTGGAGCGCAGTCCAAGTTCTAGTGAAGCATTTGCACCAGGTACTTCGTTATAGCGCATACGTGTTATGTTGATTTCTTGTGGTAATTCTCTCAGAAGTTCCTTAAGTGCACCTGGACGATCAGGGAGTGTAACACGTACATATCTTTGTTGTCCCTCAAAGACACGTGATCGTTCGATGACTTCACTCATTCTTGCCATGTCGAAATTGCCTCCACTGAGGATACAAACAACAATTTTTCCGCGTATCTCATTTCTCATGTCCTTCAATGCATCGATGGAGAGAACGCCCGCTGGTTCGACAACAGTGCCCTCCCGATTGTACATATCGAGCATCGTTGTACACACTCTGTTCTCGGGTACGGTCTGTATACGGACATTCTTATGTCTGCGTGCAGCCTCAAAGGTTAGCTCTCCTGGAGTGAGTACGGCTGCTCCATCTACAAATCTACTCATCGCATTTTTCTCCAGTGATACAATTCTTCCAGCCTTGATAGATGCATCCATTGCTGCTGCCTCTTTTGGCTCGATGCCTATAACCATAGTTTCTGGACTTTCTTCCGCACAATAAATAGCCGTTCCAGCAAGGAGGCCTCCTCCTCCAACTGGTACAAGAATGCGATCAATCTGTCCTCGTGCCATTTGAGATATGATTTCTACAGCCACTGTTCCTTGTCCTGCGATGACATTTGGATCATCGAATGGGTGAATAAATGTTGCTTGAGAAATTTTCTCATAAGCACGCGCAGCTGCTGATGCTTCATCAAATGTGTCTCCTACTTGTTTAATTGTTATAAAATTTCCTCCAAATCTCTGTGTAGCTTCAATCTTCTGCGGTGGAGTTGTTTTTGGCATGAAAATATATCCATGAATGCCAAATGTATTACACGCTGCAGCAAAACCTTGTGCATGATTGCCAGCACTTGCACACACAACGCCACGCTCTCTTTCTTCTGGGCTCAATGCCTGTAAAGCATTTGTTGCTCCACGAACTTTGTAGGAACGAACACCTTGCTTACTTTCATCTTTTATCCAAATCTCTGCTCCATATTCCGTAGAAAGACGCTGATTAAGTTCGAGTGGAGTCGTACGCACAAGTGCTGCTGGGAGATTGTTTCTAACACTTTCTATCTCTTTTGCTGATGGAAGTTTTAGAATATTTGACATGGGAGCGAATTTTAATCTTGGATATAAAATTGTCAAAAATAAAGTCATACTTGTTGTATTTTTGCGCAAGATAGAGGCACATACAGGCTCTTGTAATTCTGCTATAATTTCATTGTGTCCCTCCTCTCTGTTCATCACTTGAGCCTTACTCTCGGCGAGCAGCAGATCCTTCGAGGTGTCGATTTTTCTGTAGAAGAGGGAAGTATTATCGGGATTATTGGCCCCAATGGTTCCGGGAAAACAACACTCTTCAATGTCCTTTCTGGTTTCCTTGCCCCTACACATGGTGCTATCAAATTTCGAGATACAGATATTACGAAGTTGCCAGCCTACGAGCGTGCGCGAATTGGTATAGGGAGAGTATTTCAAAACTTCGGTGTCTTTCGTGAGATGACGCTCGAAGAGAATGTGCGAGTCGCACTCGAAGCACTGGGTCCCACGCATCGACTGTTACTTGGAGATGTTGATAAAAAAATTGCAGAGACACTGAAGATGGTTGGTCTCTTCGAGCATCGTAGTAAACTTGCGGGGAGCCTGTCTGGAGGGCAGATGCGCTTACTCGAGATCTCTCGCACACTCGCTGCAGGCAAAGATCTTTTCCTCTTAGATGAGCCGACTGCTGGAGTTTCACCAAAAATGCGTGGAGACATCGCAGCCCTTATCCAAGAGCTAAAACGCAGTCATAAGACAGTTCTTGTCATCGAACATGATCTCCCGTTTATCCGCAAAATTTGTGATCATGTCATCGTCTTGGACATAGGCTCTATCGCACTCCAAGGAACACCCGATGAAGTAAGTGCAAGTAAAAAATTAAAGGAACTCTATTTCGGAGCTGATCCGACCAATTGATATAAAATTAGAAAAATTAGCAAGAATTTTCCTTACAATCGTC
>CAYRWT010000110.1:0-2371 GCA_964428105.1 uncultured Candidatus Peribacteria bacterium | reverse complement strand
CATCTTCCATGGACACTCCCTACAGACGTCGAATTCAAGCCCACTGGAAAATCTCCGCTTACGGATTCGAAGGAGTTCATCGCGCGCACCGAGAAAATCTTTGGCAAGGGCTGGAGGCCGGAGTTCGATACGATGGATACGTTTGTCTGCTCGAGTTTCTACTATCTTCGCTATCTGATGGAGGGAGACCCAAAGAATTTCGTCGATTCGAAGAGAGAGAAGAAATGGATGCCAGTGAGTGTCTATATCGGTGGACCAGAGCACGCTTGCATGCACTTGATCTACGCTCGATTTGTAATGATGGCACTCAAAGATTTTGGCATCGTGAGTCACGATGAACCGTTCAAAAAATTAGTTCATCAGGGACTCATTACCAATAACGGTGCGAAGATGAGCAAGTCGAAAGGCAATGTGGTGAGTCCAGATGCGTTTATCGATAAATACGGCTCAGATGTCTTCCGTATGTACTTGATGTTCATGGGTCCATTTACCGATGGAGGGGATTGGAGTGATACAGGAATCAATGGCATCGTGCGCTTCGTTGATCGTCTTTGGAATATTCTTCTGTCAAACGTCGATGCAAATCTCTCACAAGATGATCCGAAGATGCGAGCTTGCTTACATCGCACAATCAAGAAGGTAGGGGAGGACATCGCAGAGCTCCATTTCAATACAGCAATCAGTGCACTCATGGTGTGTATCAATACACTCGAAGATACTAGAAAGTGTACGAAGGAAACTGCGAGAACAATTACGCTTTTACTCGCTCCGTTCGCCCCACATTTGGCAGAAGAGCTCTGGGAGAAATTGGGTGGGACAGGATTTGCAATCGAACAATCGTGGCCGAAGTTCGATGAAGCACTCACAGTCGATGACCAAGTGACGATAGCAATTCAAGTGAATGGCAAGCTCAGGGGGACCATGCAAGTTCCTGCGAAAACATCAAACGCAGAACTCATTACTCTCGCAAAATCTCAGGAGAATATCTCGAAGTATTTCACTGGCACCATCAAGAAAGAAATTGCTATTCCCGGTAAGCTCGTAAACTTCGTCGTCGCATGAAGAAAGCACATCCCTTTGATCGGTATTCTTCGCTTACTGACATCGAGGAATTGAAGAGCTTAAGTGATAAGCCTCTACGCAAGTCCATGCGCGTCAATACACTCAAATGCACTCCAGAAGATTTTTTAGTATGGGCAAAAGCGGCAAACTGGAAAATTGATCCTATTCCTTGGTGTCCGGAAGGCTTCTTCGTGGACCGCGAAGATCGATCCATCGCACTTGGTAAAGACCTTCTCCATATTCTGGGTCACACCTATATGCAGGAAGCTGCAAGCATGCTCCCTCCAGCTTTACTTGGAGTGAAACCCGGAGACAGAGTACTCGATATGAGTGCAGCTCCTGGGAGTAAGACGACACAGCTTGGAGCGATGCTGCAGGGGGAAGGTGTGCTCGTTGCCAATGATGTCCAAGAGAAGAGGCTCTGGGCGCTTCTGAGTAATATTCATCGATGTGGGCTCACAAATATCATTGTCACACAGAAAGTGGGTCAGTGGTTTAGTAAACACATGACAGAGAGATTTGATGCAGTGCTCTGCGACGCTCCATGTACAGCGCAGGGAACAGTGCGCAAGGACTCTGATGCACTCGAATATTGTTCCGAGGAGAACACGCTCAAGATGTCCAAGCTCCAGCGAGACTTACTCGAATCAGCGATTCACGCAGCGAAGGTTGGTGGGCGCATCGTCTACTCCACTTGTACTCTCACCCCAGAAGAGAATGAAGGAGTCGTTCTCGGAGTATTGAACAAATTTAGTGATCAATTAGAAGTAGTAGATACAGCAAAAGAACTAGGATTTAATTTAGAAAAAGCAGTAGAGGATTCACACCGCGTACAGGAGCACTTAGGATCGAAGAAGCTCTACCCTATGTATCGCCTCTGGCCACAGAGATTTGATACAGAAGGATTCTTTGCCGTTGTGCTTCGTAAAATTGCCCCAACCCGCGAAAAAGGAGAGCATGAATACGTCTCTATCGTGCGTGATCCACTCCCTCCAACTCGTAGGAAAGAATTTAGTAAGAGATTAGAAGATTGGTATGGGATACCCTTCCTTACAGAGCGAGATGTGCTCTTTCCTAAGCACGAAAATCTCTGGGTAACGACAGAAGACGTGCTCAAATTCAAGCTACCAACTACTCCGTACATGGTGGGCTTGCCGTTTGGAAAAGCCGCAGAGCCGACATTTCGTATCGCGCATGAGATGGCAACACTCCTCGGTCGCTTCGCAAAAAAGCAGGTTGTGACACTCACAATGGAAGAGCTCAAAGGCATGTTCGCTGGTCGCAATATTCCAGTAGAGAATACAAATGT
>CAYRWT010000109.1:0-2380 GCA_964428105.1 uncultured Candidatus Peribacteria bacterium | reverse complement strand
GCGTTGGTAGGGATGAATATTAAAACCATCGAAGACTTTCTTCTGTATCTTCCTCGTGCACACGAAGACATCGAGCAGGCGGTGTCCCTTCAAAGCGCTCCGCTTGGGGAGAAACTGACGATACGAGGCACAGTGGAAGATTTAAAATTCATTCGCTTACGCGGAGGAAAATCTCTGCTCAAGGGTACATTTCGCGATCACGAAGGGGAGAGCTGTGAAGTGGTATGGTTCAATCAACCGCATTTACAGCGCATCATCAAAGAAGGAGAAGAATATGCCTTCACCGGGAAGATTCTCGAGTCTGCTGGATATGGGAAAGTATCTTTACAAAGCCCACAAATACAGCGGACGATTTTGCTGCAGGGAAATAAAGGTCTTGTTCCGGTGTACGCACAAAGTGATCGTATTACGAGTCGATGGATCCGTGAAAAGATGCCGCTTCTCAAGAGTTTCATTTCAGAGATTCCAGAAACCCTTCCAGAAGAAGTGATAAAAGATGAATCTCTTATGACACGGTCACAGACAATGATGGAAATGCACTTTCCTTCATCGATTGAGGCATTAGATCGCGCAAAACACAGAATAGCCTTCGAAGAAATTTTTCATCTTCAGCGTGAAGCATTGGAATGCAAAAAATCTTGGCAGAGTGAACACCTTGCACGTCTGAAGGTGCCGATGAATGTTGCGCTTATTCGTGCATTTTTTCAGTCGCTTCGCTTTACTCCAACGGGCAGCCAGAAGGTCGCTATTTATGAAATTTTGAAAGACATGGAAAGGGATGTCCCTATGTCGAGGCTCTTAGAAGGGGACGTAGGATCAGGAAAAACACTTGTTGCTGTTGCGGTCATCGCGAATGCTCTCAAATCCGGTGGTCAGTGTGCTGTGATGGTTCCTACAGAGGTTCTTGCGCGCCAACATGCACAGAATATTACGAAGTTACTCGTTGATTTTTCCTTGTACCTACAGAATACATCGGGCATAACTCCTGAGCTGAAAAACTTCCGACAGCCGACAGTTGCTCTTCTTACTGGTGCTCTTACAAAATCCGAAGCGGATGATATTCGTATGCGCATCGCTTCTGGGCTTATCGATATCGTTATCGGTACACATGCGTTGATCGAAGACAGTGTTGTCTTTCAAAACTTCATTCTGGCAATTGTGGATGAACAACACAGGTTTGGCGTGATGCAGCGAAAACGATTGATTGCCAAGGGATTGCCGCATGTTCTTGCGATGACAGCGACTCCTATCCCTCGCACACTTGCTCTTACAGCATTTGGTGATCACGATCTATCGGTTCTTACAGAAAAACCAGGGAATCGCAAAACGATCATTACAAAAGTTGTGCGACCAAAGGAGCGGAAAACTGTTGAACTCTTCATTGATCGGGAAATCGCAGCCGGTCGTCAGGTCTATGTGATTTGCCCTCTTATTACGATGTCACAGGAGGAAGATATGACGGATATCAAGAGTGTCGAAGCGGAATACGAACGCCTTACTCTTGAGTTCCCACAAAGGAAAATTGCATTCCTGCATGGTCGTATGAGTAGTGAGGAGAAGGCAGATGTTATGCGCGCGTTCAAAGAACGTGAGTCGGATATTTTAGTTTCTACATCTGTGATCGAAGTGGGTATCGATGTACCAAATAGCACGATTATTATCATCGAAGGAGCTGAGAGATTTGGCTTGGCGCAGCTTCATCAGCTTCGTGGAAGAGTTGGAAGAGGGGATTATCAGAGTTACTGTTTTCTTTTTACGACGATCGATACAAGTGTCACAGATCGCTTAAAAGCGATGGAGCAATATAATTCTGGTTTTCAGCTTGCAGAGATTGATTTGAAACTTCGCGGTCCAGGAGAACTTTTCGGCCTTCGTCAGAGTGGACTTCCGGAGGTGCGGGTAGGCTTGCTTCTCGATCCTGCGCTCGTCGTAGCCGCTCGTCGTGCTGCACAGAAGTTTCTTGGCATGGATACAGGAAGTATTTAGAGATCTAATGGATCGATATCGATTGCAGAGCACTTTGGTCTCAGTTCCTGCATGATAGAGCGTAATACTGAAGGTGTTCCGATGAGTGTCACACACCACATCCCTTTTGAAAATTCTTGTTTCATCCACGTAGTCAGAGATGCAGACTGCGCTTGTTTGAAAGCAAATACGGCACGGTCTTTTGCTTGTGTTCCACGAAAAATTAAGCGCATTGCTTGTGTGATTGGTGGGTACTGCGCATCACTTCTGGAACGTAATTCATGGAGTGCGAATTTCTCTCTGTCTCCCGTGATCGCACATGCAATTGCTGCATCTTTAGGACGAAATGCTTGTACAAATATCGTTGTTGGCACATTTTTTGTTAACTGAAATAGAGTCTCAGAAATACGTTGAT
>CAYRWT010000108.1:0-2390 GCA_964428105.1 uncultured Candidatus Peribacteria bacterium | reverse complement strand
TATCAAAAAAAGCCGTAGAGAATTTCTCTACGGCATAGAATTTCAATTAGATCTGTACTTTGATTCCTGGGCCCATCGTTGGGTTCACTGAGACAGAGACGATATATGTCACTTTGATGGCTGCTGGCTGCGCATCCTTGATTGCTTGCAACAGAGCAGTAAGGTTCTCCTCGAGCTTCTTTGCGCCAAAGGAAACTTTTCCGAAGACACCGTGGATGATGCCTTGCTTGTCCATCTTGAACTCGATACGACCTTTCTTGAGTTCCTCGATGACTTTTCCTGGCTTATCGGAGACTGTACCGGACTTCGGACTTGGCATCAGACCCTTTGGTCCGAGGACTTTCGCGAGTTTACCGAGATCCTTCATGAGCTGTGGCATCGCAACTGCGATATCGAAGTCCATCATTCCGCCTTCAATCTGCTTGATGAGGTCGGCTGCTCCGATGTAGTCAGCTCCTGCTTTCTTTGCCTCAGACTCTAGATCTGCAGTAACGAACGCTGCGATGCGGACTTTCTTCCCTGTGCCGTGAGGGAGAGAAACAGTACCGCGAACGAGCTGGTCTGCTTGTGTCATATCTGCACCGATGCGGATATGGATCTCTGCTGCTGCATCGAAGGAAGTAGAGCTTACCTTTGTAAGAAGCTCTGCTGCCTCAGCGATAGTGTACGAAGGCTTCGTAAGAAGTAATTTCTTCGCACGGTATTTCTTCCCGCCGCGTACGGGTTCTTTGGAACTAATTCTTACCATAAGGAGTTGGGGGAACGTGGTAGCTCGGAGCTTCTCCGAGAGGGCGCCAAATGGCTCCCACGAAATGTAGGGAGAGTATGAGGGAAGGGGATAGGGATGGGCAAGGGGATTTTTTAGTGAGTAGTTTGTAGTTTGGTAGTGAGTAGAACAACAACCGCAGCTTAGGACAAGTATCCCGGAAAAAGAATCAAAGAAAACAAGGGAGGAACTCACTCCCCCCTTGTAGATTTTCAGATGTTGAAGTCTGTTTTTCTATTTCCTTGTCACTTTCCGTACAGCCTTCTTCAGTGATGAGACTAAAGAATCTGCACCGCTGCTTTTGTGATTACTCGTGTGGAGAGAGAAAGTAGTAGTGAAGATCAATCCAATGATGAGCGCTGTTGCTGGGACTTCCCATCCACTTGGGACACTCTTACTTGAGAGGACAGAGAGACCAAGGAGGAGAGAAGAAGCGAGCGTGACGACAATACCGAGGAGCTCAAATGTAAAACCAAAAACGGCAACTGGAACTGCTTTTGATGGTCCATCCACACTTGTAAGACTATTACTAGCGACGAGTAGTATGAGGACTCCGAGAGAGAAGACAAAGATAAATGAAGAGATACTTTGTGATGGAATAGCTTGATTTGATATCACATGAAAGAGCACAGGAGTTGCAGCAATCGTTGCCATAAGTATACCAATTGCCCTCAAAAGTTCGCAGATAATTGCCTTTCCAACACGGTCAGCTTTCGCACCTTCCACTAAAAGACTTGGTATCGAAACGATCACGAGGATCGAAACAATAATAAGAGCAAGCATCATCACCGTGTTGCCAAGTGGCATCAGTGACTGGGAGAGGGATTGCATCATCATACAAAGAAGGGGGAAAAGGCGATGCTCCCTACACTAGCGCGGAATTCTTCAAAGCATACTCACTTCGACTTGAAGTGTGCACAAAAAATGTGTTCGAATAATCCTTTCCCTATTTTTCAGGAAAGAACTCAACCTTATTCAACAACGATGAATCCCATACTCTTTGCAGTTCCTGCAATTGTGCGCTTTGCTGCCTCGAGATTCGTAGTATTGAGATCCGGCATCTTTGTTTTTGCGATCTCCTCGATCTCCTTCATGGAGATATTTCCAATTTTATCCTTATTTGGTGTACCACTTCCTTTCTCCTTCTTCTTTGCTTGGAGAATCAGGAACGAAGCAGGTGGCTGCTTGAGGACGAACGTAAACGACTTGTCTTCGTAGAGAGTGATCTCGACTGGGATGAGCTGCCCCATCTTTCCTTTTGTCTTGTCATTGAACTGTGTACAGAAGGCCTGGATATTGATACCAGCTTGTCCGAGCACAGGACCGAGTGGCGGAGCAGGATTTGCTTGTCCACCTTTTGCTTGTACCTTGATGAGCTTGATAATCTTCTTTGCCATAGCCGGCACAATGTAGGGAGGATTTTTCTTAGCGTCAATCTGAAATCGCTATTGAGGAGGTTTCTTTGCTTCTTAGAAAAACATAGGAGCTGCACCCTTCCACGGGTGCAGGCCGTACCATTACAGAGAACTCATCAGCAGCGGCTTTTCAAGCCGAGGTGATCTTCTGGTTGTCCTTTCTTTTCCGAGCGAAAAGAAAGGACGAAAGAAACGCGTGTGCCCGCCTG
>CAYRWT010000107.1:0-2414 GCA_964428105.1 uncultured Candidatus Peribacteria bacterium | reverse complement strand
TAACAAGGTATCCGTAGGAGAACCTGCGGATGGAACATCTCCTTACCAGGGAGTTTCCCTGATCCCTTTTGTCAGCATCTTCACTGATGTCTGCAAAGGGTGAGGACATGCTCTGGAGGTACCATGAGCTTTATTGCTCTGGCCATCATGTCAATTTTTTGAACGAGAGTACCACTCTCTCGTCCCTTCCAGAATTCACAATCCTCCTAAAAAAGGGTTATGGATTCTGTAAGGACGAGGAGTCTCGTATTACGAGGCTACCAAATATCTTCTCCACTACACGATGCTGTGACTCCGTTCTTTTTGATGTGTTTTACCGGGCGTACTTCTCATCTAAAAGAAGTAATGCTCGCTCCTGCACATCTTTTTCACAGTGCTCAAGAACAGATTCGAGATATCCAAGTAGATACATTTTACGAGCACTCGTTGGTGAAATCCCACGTGAGGCGATATAGAAGAGTTCTTCTTCTGTGAGTCGAGCGATCGTCGCGCTATGGCTCGCTTTCACATCATTAGTACGGATCTCAAGTGCTGGAATGGCATCAATTTTTGCAGTGGCATCGAGCATCAGCACGTCTTCCGTAAGGTACGTATCTGTCCCTTGACCCTGCTCCCCTATCTCGATCATCCCCAGGCACTTCACCTTCGCTTTTTCCTCCGCAACTGCCCTCATCGTAATCTCTCCTCCGCCATTCTTCGCGAAAAAGGAGTTATGAGTGGAAAGATGAAAATGTTCTTCTCTGCGTGCATATGCAGCCCAGTCCACACTACTTCGAGCATTGTCACCAATGAGTGAAGAAGAAAGACTATGTGTGATTGGCGCTGTTCCTACGGTGAGATTACACCAATGCACAGACCCTCCTTGTTCAATACTCGAGCAATGGAAGATCTTCTGTGGCTCAGTGCTATTCAATGCACTCAAAGAAATATATGTCACATGTGCATTCTTGCCAATGATGAGCTCCACTCCATGCGACCATTGCTTAGCAGATTTCTCTGGAGCTAATTCTTCGAGAATCGTGAGTGTCGTATCATCCCCTACCCGATACACGATGTGACTTCCGCCAACAGTATCTACTGATGGTAATTTGACGTGCAGTGATTTCGTAAATTTCTTCTTACTTGGTACATCGATGAAAGAAATATTCGTAAGAGATGTGTAATGTTCTAAAAATTCTTGCGGTGAAAGTAATGAACCAAATGCATCCCAATGTGAAGCAGAAACTTTCTGTTGTTTTGAACCCCAACGAAAAATTTCTATACCCTTCGAAGAAGAAATCTCGAAGCAAGTATCTTTGGAGAAAGATTGACTTTGCATTTTCTGAAGCCAATTTTTCCTGTTCCAATTCGATGAAACATTGTTCTTTATCATCACCATCTATGATATCGATCTTTAAGAAACGATCCTAGAGAACCTTTCAACAATAAATACCAGCAGCGGCCATCCTGGCCGCGGAGATTGTGAGAAATGTAATAGGAGCGCGGCCTTCCATGGCCGCATAATTCAAGTTCTATCACGAAAGAATATTATTTTCGTCCCACCTATGTTGGTCCGTCTGCGACGCAGCGTCGCAGCTGCGGATGTTGAGAAAATAAATCTACCCCACACTTCCCTCCATCTCCATTTCGATGAGCCTGTTCATCTCCACTGCATATTCGAGCGGGAGAAGACGTACGATTGGCTCGATGAATCCATTCACAATCATTGCACGCGCATCATCCAGTGGAATACCGCGAGATGTGAGGTAAAAGAGATCTTCTTCGGAAAGTTTTCCAACAGTTGCTTCATGAGCAATTGTGACATCGTTATTTCGAACCTGTATATCTGGAATAGTATCGGTGCGACTGCGCTCATCAAGCAGTAAGGCATCACACTCGACATTCGCTGTGCAGTCATGAGCATGTGGAGCGATATGAAGTGCACCACGGTACACAGCAACTCCACCATCTTTACTCACCGATTTACTGATCACTTTGCTCGTTGTGTGTGGTGCTAGGTGGTAGACCTTTGCACCTGTGTCTTGCCATTGATTAGTATTCGCAAATGCTAGCGCCATATGATCGCATCTCGCTCCTTCTCCAATCAACATACTGCAGGGATAAAGCATCGTTACACCACTGCCCATATTCCCTCCAATCCACTCCATCGTGCCATCTTTTTCTACAATTGCGCGCTTCGTATTCAGGTTATACGTATCACGACTCCAGTTCTCTACCGACGAGTAACGCATCTTCGCTCCTGGTTTTACGAAGATTTCTACGAGACCTGCGTGGAGTGCTTGGCTTCCATATTTCGGCGCACTACAGCCCTCGATGTAATGTACGTCCGCTCCTTCTTCGACGATGATAAGGGTGTGTTCGAATTGACCCATGTTCTTCGCATTCATGCGGAAGTACGCCTGGAGTGGCTCACG
>CAYRWT010000106.1:0-2451 GCA_964428105.1 uncultured Candidatus Peribacteria bacterium | reverse complement strand
GCTTTTGCGATTTCCATATTGAGTACTTCTTGTTCTAAGAGAGACTGACGTCGAACATCCTCGAGCTTACGAAGCTGATACCCTTTCGTCGCATTTGCGTTGTTATGAAAAAGAATCAGAAGAGCGAGAACGACAATAAGTGTGCCGACCATACCAAGAAGAAGTGTCGTAGAACCCACGACCTGACGCCCAAGCGAACTTCTTCGTGGAAGAGTGGAAGATGCGGTGATCGGACGCTCCTGCATACCGGAGCGGGATTTTACATCAATTTCCTTTGCAATGCACGAAGTTTCGATGATCGACTTCGCGGATTTTCTGCAACTTCTTTCTCACTTGGAGTCACTGGATGCTTCGTAAGAAGCTCGTACTGCGACTCTTTTTTTGTCGCTCCAGTGAGGTCATCGATCTCTGGCTGCACCAAGTCCCGTAGCGCATGTTTTACGATTCGATCTTCTAATGAATGAAAACTGATGACAGCAAGTCTTCCGCCAGGAGCAAGGAGAAGTGGGGCTGTGTGTAAAAATTTCTTGAGTGCTCCAAGCTCATCATTCACAGCAATTCTGAGTGCTTGGAAAATCTGTGGAAGAACTTTTGGTGCACGGAAACCATAGAATTGTTTTGTAGCCTCCAGAAGATCCTGCGTTGTTTCAAATGTATGTGCTTCTCGTTCCTTCAAAAGAAAATGTACAAATGACTTCGTGCGAGTGAGTTCCCCGTAGAGAGAAAATATATTGACCAATTCTTCCTCTGAAGTTTCCATCAAAATTTCTGCAGCAGTGATTCCCTGAGAACGATCGAAGCGAAGATCCAGTGGGCCTGCGTGCCGAAAGGAAAATCCTCGAGCTGGATCATCGAGATGTGGAGAGCTCAGGCCAATGTCTGCGAGAATCACATCGAAAGAACGAGTATCTTCTGGTAAACACTCTGGAAGAGCAGAGAAGTTTGTATGAATGAGCGTTATTTTGCTGCTGAATATGCTCAAGTTTTGTTTCGCTAACGCCAAATTATCACTATCTGCATCGAGCCCGATGAGTGATCCTGTGTTTCCAATTTTTTCGAGTATCGCCGCACTATGCCCACCTAAACCAAGCGTTGCATCCAGTATACGATCCCCTGTTTTCGGACACAGAATATCCAGTGTTTTCTGGAGCAAAACGGGGATATGACGAAGTGATGTCATGAAGAGAGTTTCTGGTACTGTGATAGATACTGACGAGCAATCACCTGAGGATCAAATCTGTTTGCAGCCTCCTGCCTCGCTGCGTCACTTATTTTTCCTCGTAATATTGTGTCTTCCATAAGTTCTGTAATTACACGTGCACAATCTTTCTCATCTCCTGCCTGAAACAGTACTCCTGTTTCTCGGTCTCGAATGATGGAGCGAAGACCAGGGCAACGACTCGCGATGACACATGCTCCTCGCATCATCGCTTCTGCGGCAACGAGCCCAAAGCCCTCGAGGTACGAAGGAACGACGACGATGGGACACTTCTGAAGCAAAGAATGATACTGGCTATCTGATACGTGCCCTTTGAGTTCGATGAGTCCATCCATCCCATGCTCTTCTATCCATCGTTTTACTTTACCGCAGAGCATATCCGCACCGAGACACAGTAAACGAGGAGGATTTGGGAGTTGTTGCAGGATCTTCAATGCCCGTAAAAGAACAAAAATCCCTTTGCGCTCTTCTAGTCTCCCAACGAAGAGCAGCGTACGTTCATCCCTTTTTTCTATTGCCATTGGAAGCTCTACGTTCTCGATAGGATTTTCGATGACCGTAATTTTCTCCGCTGCAATGCCATAATCCTCTATCAAGCTTTGCTTCGTATCCTCCGATACACACGTAATTGCAGTTGCAAGCTGGTACGTACGAGCTTCGAGAAAACTCATGATGTATTTCTTATAAGCACGTAGTGGCTGCCCTAAACAACGAAACATCGTCACTTCCTGTCGATATGTGTGATGTGCTGTAGCGAGGAGAGGCACAGAAGGACTGCGAAGAATAAATGCCCCGCCAGAACCAGTATGTATATGCAGAACGCCGATACCTTCATTCTTGAGAATCTGAGGAAGCGCGAAGAGAAGGCCGAGCGAGAAAAGAGGACAACCACCAGCTTTCTGAAAACGAAATCTCGAAAACCACGGTAGACGAACATCGGAAGATGATGGACTGATGACGCTGATATCATAGTTTTCACTGCGCATTTCGCACACTAATCTCCCTACGGTAGCACCCAAGCCACCGATTGCAGGAACATAGTCATAGGAGAGTATGCCAATTTGCACGAGAATAAGCATACCAGGAGATAGAAATTCCTGATGAAAAACTTCAATTGAGTTCTTTGGCATCTCTTCCCTATACTGCATGCGCACGGAGAGGTGGCTGAGCGGTCGAAAGCACCACACTGCTAACGTGGCAGGCCGAAAGGCCTCGAGGGTTCGAATCCCTCC
>CAYRWT010000105.1:0-2703 GCA_964428105.1 uncultured Candidatus Peribacteria bacterium | reverse complement strand
TGTCTCCTAAAAAAGATTCCTATCAAGGAAGTACCTATTCGATATACACCACGAACAATCCAAGAGGGAAAGAAGATTAATTGGAAAGATGCCGTAAAAGGACTACTGACAATGTTACAACTACGATTTTTTCTTTCTAAAGGAAGCTAGGAATTATTCGCTCGACGCAATGAATGAATGGTAAGACCTGTACCAAAAATAATAATCGATCCAATGACACCGATGAGTACCACCAATATGCTCAGCGCTTCATTTTTCGGCCAGAAAAGAATCCCTGCAGTCATACTAAGAACAAATACTGGCATGCTCAGTAAGAGAAAAAATTTCAAAGGATTATAACGAACAACCGTTTCAGTGATGTATTGCAATGTACGAAGGGAGTCGCGAATAATTCGTACTTTCGACGTACCAACTCGCTTGAAATATTCAATGGGAGTATAAGCAACATATTTCCCTGTAAGCATGTAGATAAGTGTAATGGTTGTGGTAAAACTAAACCCATTACAGAGATCAGGAAAATACTTGATAGCCTCAGACTTACGAAAGACACGAAGACCTGAATTGATATCTGGAATTTTTCTTCCAGTGGTAAATTCGGTAAGCCATTTCAAAAGGATTCTTGCAGGCATTTTCAAAAATGATCCGCGATATTCTCTCCCCGAGCGAGCACCAACAACCATGTCAAATCCCTGCTCAAACAAACGAAGCAGATCTGAAATACCATCAAGTGGATAGCTGCCATCTGCATCTGTGATAACGATCACATCATTCTTTGCCTGGAGAATACCGTCTTTCAAGCTCTTACCGTAACCACCATTCACAGGATGCCGCACCAGAGTAGCGCCAGCCTCTCGTGCTACTTCGCCCGTACCATCCGTCGATCCATCATCGACAACAATCACCTCGGCTTGAGGAAACTTTTTTTGTAGATCAACAAGAACTGGCCCCAGAGCTTGCGCTTCATTGAATGCCGGTATGACGATAGATAACATACTCATAGACGTTTATGCCAACGTAACATACGCTCGTAGCCAAGCGCAGAAAAGAAAGTATAGCAAAAAATAATTGGTAGAAGATAGCGTGGTGTTGCATCAGTAAGGATAAACACCAAAGTATTATAGAAAATAAGGGCAACAAAGAGGGTACAATTCTTATCTCTCATGGAAGAAATACCAAACAAAAATCCAATGTATAACAAGAGTGATGCTAGAGAAGCAGATAGGTTATATGTAAAACTCCACCCTCCACCAAGGTACGGCAGATGTAACTCAAGAATTTCTATAATCGAAAACCAGAGATACGAAGGAAATGACTGGAGAATACGATGACGACTTTCGACGGCAAGTTGGTCTTCATCACCATGCAATATCCCATTTGGCCATTTCGTATTTTTTACTCCATTGAAGCTGCAAGCATGAGACCTATTGGACCAATCACGCGAAACATACTCTGACCATAAACATCGTAGTGGCTCAAGCCCACGAACCTTTTCTGCTTGCTCAGCGCGCACATACCAAACATACGTCATACGTTGCATGGCTTCAGATCGTTCATTAGAAGAATATTGTGAATTACGAACAAGCCACGGAGAAATAACCAAAAATGGAATAAAGAAAAGAGGAAGTGCATAACGTAGGCGCACTCTATGAATCCACAAGACTAAGAGAAGAAAGAATGGGAAGAGGAGAAAAGAGTAGTATGTAAGAATTGCATATCCAAGTAACACACCAGAGATACAAGCTTTCAGAAATGTTGGGCAACACAAAAATAACAGCAAGGTTGCGCTAAATACTAGAAGAAGAATGAGTGCAAAACACTCTCTATACGCAGAGAAAATTGTATGGAATACGGAAATGTGTGTCAGTAGAAGTGCAAAGCAAATTGTTGCTGCGCGCTGACTTACACTCGAAGGTAATGAGCGAACAAAAAAGAGGCAGGCAAAGTAATACAGCAATCCTTGTACCACAAAGAGTGCAAAACTATTCTCGATGCCAAAAAGGAAGTAGAGAACAGCAAGAAATAAGCTATAACCAGGTTCACGAGCAAAGAATGCATGAACACCATCAAGTGAATAGAAGCCTGATTGCAAAAGATGTATTGCAGCACGGCTGTACTCCGAAGCATCACTGGAAAAAACTTCTGCTACTGGGATGTTACTTCGACTAAAAAACACAATCACCCAAAGCGCGATGTAGAGCAGTGTAATGATAGAAAATGTTCGCTTATGCATAGAGAGTTAATTGTACTGCTTCAGCCACTCATCAAGCCAGAGTAGTGACCAAATATGATCACTATAATCGATGGAACTTGTAGAATATTCATGCAAAAAATTTTCTATTCCATGACGATCACATATCTGCAAAAGAGGAGAACTATTTGCTAGTAACCGATCACGAACAAACGATTTAAGTGATCCTCGGAACCAGACATCAAGCGGTAAGCGGAAGCCTGTTTTTGGCTTCGAGAGAATTTCTTTCGGCAAAACATCCTTCAGGAGTTCTCGTAAAATCCACTTCCTTTGGAAACCTCGTAATTTATACTCAAGCGGCATACGTGCAGTCAATGCAAGAAGTGCAGGATCTAAGAATGGAGAACGAACTTCGAGACCATGTGCCATCGTTCCAAGATCCACCTTTGGCAATAAATCATCTGCAAGATATGTATCAATATCCATCGCCATAGCACGATGAATATCACCAGAAG
>CAYRWT010000104.1:0-2759 GCA_964428105.1 uncultured Candidatus Peribacteria bacterium | reverse complement strand
TTCGTTTTTTGAATCTTGGACATGCGGAGATTGTACGACAAAAAGTATCACCTATGCATCCCAGACACTTTTTGCATTAGCGTTGTTGCGGCACCCATAATTTCATCTCGTTGTTCTTTCGACAGCAAGACACAAAAATCATGAATACTTTTTGCAGCGATATCGGCACTTGCTGAGTCCACAATAAACGTCATTACGGATTCATTTTGACCTTGTGTTGCAATGTGAATATCTACATTTGCAGCGCGAAGAGCAAGTGCAACTTCCGCCATAACTCCTGGTCTCTTCATATTATTTCCAAGACAGAAAATCGCAGCAAGTTTACGGCGTACGATGATATTTGATGGAATTTCTCCTTCCAAATTTCCTCCAAATTCTGCCAAAATTTTATCATCAACATCTTTCGTAAATGTAATTGTCACAGAACCTTCACTGGTAGCCATTTGATCGATAGAAATACCTTGCTCTCTGAAAAATTCACCAATTCTTTCAATAAAACCAGTCTCTGAGATCATTGTTGGATCCCGTATTTCTATAGCAAGAGGCACATCTCTTACGGAAACAATTTCGATACCATTGGGTTTTGGATGTGTATCACCAATGAGTGTTGCATCATCTGGTTTCTTAGGATTACAAACAATGATCGGAATATGATGATGTTGTAGTAATCCAACGGCTTCAGGGTGTAGAGCTGCTGCATTGGCTCCACGCGTACTCCCAAAGAGCTCCTGCGCTAAGAAATATGTCATTGCACGTATGAGTTTTGTAGAAGGAAATTTGCGAGGATCTCCGCTACGTATAGCATCTTGTTTCTCAACTACTAGCACTGTATTGCCTGATGTATCCGCAACCACTGCCAATTCTGCTGCTGTATGATCACTGTATCCACGCTTGCTTCCTGTGTGCGGAAGATATCCACCGGCAACAATAATAGAATGCTCTTCGAGAAGTGCCGCCATTTTCCCTCGCATAGTTTCCCGAAGAGATTCCATCACTCCCTGGTTCTTCAATTGCTCAACTCCTAATTGTGATTCTTGTTCAAACTTTCCCACCTGTATATTTTTATTACGAAGATACAAAGTATAAATATCTCTCGCCAATTCTTCACCAAGACCAGTAATCGTCTGTACTGAAGTTGCTGTGCACATCTGCCAATCTTCACCATGATTTTCAATTGTATGATTTGTTGCAGTTTGAATAATTTTCTCTACTTTCTGAGAGAAATTTTCATCAATAGCATAATAGAGACCCATAAGAATATGACTATCATCAGTACCCTTCAGATTCTCCGTAAGAATGGTCTTCGTAAATTCTACAATTCGTCGAAGAAGACCTCGTGCATGTTCCTTATCACCGCGCTGTAAAGCCTTCGCAAGTGCAATAAGATGTGACGTTGTATTGAAACCATTTTTTACACTTCCATCCGCAGAACGATCTACGACTGTAGGTTCTGCAAATTGATTGTATGTAGAATTAGAGCTTCGAATTGCTGAAAGAACAAGAACTTGCTTCTTTACAATTTCAGCTCTTCCTTGAATATTATCAGCGTTCTCCTTTAGTTGTGCTGCATTATCACCACCAATTTTTACGACATGAATATTCCGATCATTGAGAACTTGAGCTGCAGAACTGTGCTGAGATGGTGTAAGTGACATACAGAAGGGAGGAATGGTAATGAATTTGTACGAAAAATGCCAAGATTTATGAGTGCAAAGCAATATTTTCCTCTATCTGATGCCGAGAATGAGGACAGCACTCCATAGGTTGTGTATAGCCAATTGAGGGAATTGGCTCTAATGAAAGCATCGCAAGCCTTCTACGCACCACCCTCGTTTCATGCAAGCAATGAGGCGAGTCTTCGTGATGCGGAATAACATTCGGACAGCAATCGATGGATGAGTAGCGTGATCGCATACGAGGTGGGGGAAGGAAGCACAACGCATGTTTACAGAGAGGGATGAGCTCGTGAATTTTTAGGATATTTTCTATGTTTTTCTATCTATATTTGTTATATTTATAACAATCATGCAAACCATCTCACTCCTACTCTCGGAACTCATAGAGACAAATCCCGCTCTTTCCTATGGGCTCAAACACCATTTGCTCAATCTCACACAAGTCGCGAAGCTCCTAAGGAAACATCTTGAGGTTCGTGCGAAGCGCGATGTCTCCGTGAGTAGCGTTCTTATGGCGCTCTCTCGTTTACAGCGAACAATGAAGAGAGTGGATACCCACCTCCCAGAATTCACAATTGAACAACTGAGTGTATATCCAAACCTCGCAGCATGTACGTTTATAAAATGTAAAGAAGTGCACAAGGCGATTCACAAGATTCATACAGCACTTGTACAGCGTAAAGGCTATATAACGATCAATGAGGGGCTGAGGGAAGTGACGGTGATCGTAGAAGAGCAGCATACCCCAGCAATTCTCTCTGCATTGCGGCCATGGATCACTGTGCACCAAGAAAAACTTGCGGCGATTGGTATCCAGTTTGATCCAAAGTTTGCTCAGACTCCGGGGTTTCTTGCGACAATCCTAGAACATGTGCGTATGCAGGGTATTAGTGTTGTAGAAATCGCTTCCACGTATACAGAGTTCATCGTGTACATCGAAGCACATCAATCCAAGCTAGCATTTGATACGCTCTTCCATCTTCTTGGCAATTCATCGAAGAAGTAATAATGGTACACCACGTCACTCACGAGCGACGTGGTGCCGAGGAGAGGACTCGAACCTCCACACCCTTGCGGGTACCA
>CAYRWT010000103.1:0-2798 GCA_964428105.1 uncultured Candidatus Peribacteria bacterium | reverse complement strand
ACGACCCCCAGCTCCGCAAGCTGATGCTCTATCCAGCTGAGCTACGGGCGCACGATTGGAATACGTACCTTCTGATTCAAGGCTGGCAAAGGTTACCGTAAGCGAAGAGAAGATGCTAGAAGGAAGATTGACATTTACATATTTTAGTTTATTATATTTACATGTCAGCGTCAGCAGAAACAACATTAGGCCCAGCAATGTCACTTGGAGCAGCAAGGTTGCTTTGTGAGCAAGATTTACCAAATTTTGCTGATGATCGAGCTCTTAGAGTAGCTTTGTCCAATGCAGTAACTCCATTTACTACAGAGCAAGAACATTGTCCTGCAGGAATACTGTCGTTTGCAAAATTTCTTCAAAGAGCAGGAAAAGAAAGGGTAATGGCAGTGCTCATGAATAGAGAATGCCGATCAACTCTCGGAGAAATTCCCGGAGTAGTTGACACTGAGACACCATGTGATCGTGACGATTTTGCTAAATTTTTAGCAGGACAACTTTAATACTCACTCTTCACCTTCGCGATACGCTCAAGAAGTTTCTTTTTGAGTGCAGGATCACTTTGGGCAAGTATCCGAAGCGCGCTCAGAGCTGCATTCTTCGGATTGATGACTGTAAGGACTGGAACATCAGAAGGCATCTGGAGTGTGGAGTGAATATTCACCATGTAATCATCATGATCCTTGATCGGTGGACAGGCGATTACAGGATGCACACAGCTCCCTGCAGTGACACCAGAGAGTCCATTGCTCATCCCTACACATGTAATCACAACTGTTGGGTGCGTATTTGCATTCAGCTTCTCGATTACCTTTACCACCTTCTCTGGCACTTTGTGTGCAGAAGCAACGATGATCTCGTAGGAGACACCGTATTCCGTAAGCATGCTTCCAATTTTTTCTGCAAATTCTGTATCGACCTTGGACCCTAAGAGAAATGTGACGGATGGCATGACTGGATAGTACACGGAAAAATATGTTCTCTTCAAATTTTTCTTGTTCCTCAGTACAATTCCCGCTCACGTGGGGCTGTAGCTCAGCTGGCTAGAGCGCTTCCATGGCATGGAAGAGGTCAGGGGTTCGAGTCCCCTTAGCTCCACCACGTCGTTCTCGAACGACGTGGTCCACTCGTCGCATCCTCCTCATGGCAGTATACAAAGAGGAGATTTAGGGTTGTAATATATATAGAATCTTGCTACCCTTCTGCGACTTTATGCCTTCAGAGATTCATATTTCATTGGCACGAGATGAAAGAGAGAGGCAGGTATCAGATCTTCTTCTTGCAGAGTATTTAGCCTTAGCAGCGCAAGGTTATAAGGCAGTAGTGGATGAAGTAATCTTTCAACAGAGGGGGGATTTTCTTCTACGAGATAGTGAAAATAGATCATTCCCTGTAAACCCGCAACTTGCCCATGTACGAGCGTATCTTCAGCATTATGGTCTCACTACATCCGATGTTTTTGCTATGCTCGCAGGAACAAAGAAATGCCCTACGTTTGCAGAAATACTGCAAGATTCATTGCGAAAAACGAGTCTTACATTTCCTCATCATGAGTTAAAAGGTACTGCTACACTTCGCGCAGCATTGAATGATATTGGAGGATCATTACGGCATTTATTTTCCAGAAATCCACAACCACAAGAAGATGCTCCAGGAGACATTGCAGCTGCATAGTCACTTTTTCTTATGATAGTAGTGCTAGTTCTATAAAAATAAACGTGAGATAGAGCAAAATCCCGATCCACCAGCTCAAGACTCCGAGGATATGGAGGATGATAATTACACATGTTGCTATCGCTAGAAAGACGCCTTCTCGTAGAGCGATAGAAAGGCATTTTCCAGCGTCAAACTCACTCCAGTGACTCCAAGAAAAGTAGGAAGCCAAACTCACTGTGGAAGTAATAGCAAAAAAGAGTGTGATGAAAAAGAGTGGAAGTGCAAGCCCAGGAGAAGACAGAGGACTTAAGCGAAAGAGTACGACGATGAAGGATGAAATAGAGAGAAGAGCCGTTGTTCCGAGACGCAAAAATATCGATGTCATAGTGCAGAAGAAAGACAACCTTTTGTTTTTAGGAATGCTCCAAGTGCCTGGAAATCTTGCTCGAGAGTTTGCCTAAGGTTTCCATTGTGCAGTGCAGCGGCAGGGTGATAAATAGGAAAGATGGTGCATTCTTCGGAGATTTGGAACGCTTTGCCATGAGCTTCTGTAATGGTCTTATCGAGGATGAAGTGTCCGAGTGAATGTCGCCCCAGTGGTACGATAACCTTTGGTTTGATGAGAGCGATTTCGAGCATCAACCATGGCATGCACTGCTCTTTTTCTATCGGCTCCGGTTCGCGATTTTCTGGTGGTCGGTACTTCACAACATTACTGATATACACATCCTCTCGTTTCAGTCCGATGCTTGTAAGGAGGGTATTGAGAAACTGTCCTGCCGCTCCTACGAAAGGTCTCCCAAGTTCATCTTCTTTCTGCCCGGGTGCTTCTCCGATGAACATCACTGCTGCATGTGGATTTCCTTCGCCGAGTACAGGCTTCGCATTCTTTGCGAGGTCACAGCCTTTCCATTCTTTCAGTTTCTGCTGGAGAACTTCGAGCGTAAGTGGGGAAGTGAGAGACATAGAGTGACCGGAATATGATGAAGAGAATTATGGAATTTGTACACAGAGATCCTTATTTCTCTTTTCAGTATCGTCCCGTCGCCTTGAAAAAATGCCGCTTCCCTTCCGCACGAAGCAGAGCGTGAAAAAAGTCCACTGTTCGAGGCTTCGAGCCGAGTTTGGACTTTTAGCTCTGCGAGGCG
>CAYRWT010000102.1:0-2839 GCA_964428105.1 uncultured Candidatus Peribacteria bacterium | reverse complement strand
AGTAATTGACTTATAAAAATATTATTTTATAATGCGAATATGCAGCAATTCTTCGATACATTTCCAGATTTTGAAAGGTTTGATTTAAAACTTCCTAAAACACCCCAAGAGATAGAGGAACGAATGCTGGAAATTGAAGAAATACTTCTGCCACTTGCTCCAATGGAACCTGTATTGCATTGTGAAAGAACATTTCTTACAGCTGCCGGCACTCTTCTAGAGCAAGATGGTTTTTCTTTGGATGATTTGCGGACATATTCAGTCACAGATGTCATTCGATTAAGCGCAGCATTCCAAGTAAGAAAGCAACTCCGTGCTGCACTCTATGGTCCTAATGAGAATCTGAGACCAGAACTTGATTATATTTCTGGGACTCTTCGCGCAGATGTACTTGAATTATTAAAAGCTGTTGAAGGAGCTCCAACGACGAAAGAATTTGCAGCATAGTTTTTCTTCTTCAGGAACTCATGGATACATCTTCAAATCCAGATATTTTGACATGAAGGAAAAGGTATTCTAGCATCGCTTACTAATTTCTTCCCACACATCTATGCCAGAAACTGCGACAGAAATACCCCCCCCTGAACTAGCCTTAATTGAGGTTGAGTTTGGTCGAATTGCAGAAATTGCAGAGAGGACGCAGAAAGGAAATTTTCCAGAAAGCAGAGAAGATTTTGATTTTTTACTTCAAGAGTTAAGGAAAGCCGATGTTTCCGGCCTTCATTGTAATGATCTTCCTGCATATGAAGCAGCGCAGGAATTGCTGAAAGGTGAAGCTCTCACGTGGGAGCAAGTACAGCAATTTGGTCTGCAGGGAGTTCTGCAGGCACATGAATTTATAATGGTTACTGCTGAAAAACTACAGGCAGGGGTAAATTCTAGAATTCCAGCACTTGCAAAGTTTTTTCATGATTCAATGCAAGAGATTTCAGATACAGGTATTGCATCAAGAGTTTTGCAAGGGAGAGGTCTTGCCGGTGAAGCAATCGAAACAGGAGGAGCTCACAAGAGGAGAGATCATTTGCCGGCGCATGATGAGGAAGTGGTTCTTGATTAGATGAAAGAAAAAAGGAAGCTGAATTTCTCTCTTTCCATCGTAAAACTCTTTCCCTATACTGCTGCTCGCACGTTTTCGTGTGCTGAGAGTTTTATAAACCTCGCTTCCTTTTCTTCCCTTCTTATGGACTTAAAGAACGTACGCAATATCGGTATCATCGCGCATATCGATGCTGGAAAGACGACGACATCCGAGCGTGTGCTTTTCTATACCGGACGTAACTATAAAATTGGTGAAGTGCACGAAGGTGAAGCGACGATGGACTGGATGGAGCAGGAGCGAGAGCGCGGTATCACAATTACTTCCGCTGCTACACAGTGTCAGTGGAAGGCACCATTTCAGGGGGTAGATACGCTCATCACGATCAACTTGATCGATACTCCAGGTCACGTGGATTTCACGGCAGAAGTCGAGCGTTCACTCCGTGTGCTTGACGGAGGTGTCGCAGTGTTCGATGGCTCCCAGGGTGTAGAGCCACAGAGTGAGACTGTCTGGAGACAAGCAGATAAGTACAACGTTCCTCGTCTCGCATTCATCAACAAAATGGACAAGGTTGGAGGGGATTTCTATATGTCACTCAAGAGCATCCACGAGCGTCTCTCGAAAGATGCTGTCGCGGTCCAGCTTCCACTGGGTCAGGAGAGTGAATTCGCTGGCATCATCGATCTCATCAAGATGAAACTCATCACCTTCAAGGGTGAGCATGGAGAAGAGATTATCGAGAGCGAGATCCCAGACGATATGAAGGAAAAGGCAGAGGAGTATAGGAAAATCCTCATGGAAAAAGCTGCTGAGTGTGGCTCCGATGCGCTGATGGATAAGTACCTCACTGAGGGCAAGCTCGAGAATTCTGAGATTGAGCAGGCGCTACGCCAGGGAGTTGTCACAAGCAAAGTCTTCCCAGTCTTCTGTGGTTCTTCACTTCAGAATAAGGGTGTACAGCTTGTGCTCAATGGTGTCGTAAAATTCCTCCCTTCTCCTCTCGATCGTCCTGCAAACAAAGGGCACAACCTCGAGACAGATGCAGAGGAAGTTCGTAAGCCAGAAAACAACGAACCGCTTTCATGTTTGGCATTCAAAATCGCAACAGATCCGTTCGTCGGGAAACTCACATTCATCCGTGTATACTCTGGTGTTTTGAAAGCTGGAAGTTATGTGCTGAATGCTCGTACAGGCCAGAAAGAGCGTATCGGTCGTATCGTACGCATGCATGCAAACCAGAGAACAGAAATCGATAAGATTGAGGCAGGAGACATCGGTGCTGCAATTGGCTTAAAAGACACTCGCACAGGAGATACGCTCTGCGATGAAGACAAGCCTATTCGTTTGGAGAGCATTACGTTCGCTGAGCCGGTCATCTCTATGGCGATTGAGCCAAAGACAAAGGCAGACCAAGAGAAGATGGGTATCGCGCTCCAGAAGCTTTGTGAAGAAGATCCAACACTGCGTATCCGTTCCGATGAGGAAACAGGTCAGACAATCATCGCAGGAATGGGTGAACTTCACCTCGATATCATCATGGATCGTATGCGTCGTGAATTCAAAGTCGAGAGTAACGCAGGTGCACCACAAGTCGCGTACCGCGAAACAATTCAAAAGGCTGTCGAGCACGAAGAGAAGTACATCAAGCAGACGGGTGGTCGTGGTCAGTACGGTCACGTCGTCTTCCGCGTCATGCCGCAAGAGCCGGGTAAAGGCTACGAATTCGTCAACAGCGTCGTGGGGGGCAAGATTCCCCGCGAATACATCGAACCGTGCAACAAGGGATTCCAAGAAGGAATG
>CAYRWT010000101.1:0-2898 GCA_964428105.1 uncultured Candidatus Peribacteria bacterium | reverse complement strand
TAGCTTGCTATCATATCGCTTTTTAGCATGTCATTTATTGATTCCAATAAATCTTGGTACAACTCAAGTACAAGCTCATAATCAAAAAAATCAATAGGATGCATGTGAACCAACTGGAATACTCTACCTTTCCATTCAATCATGCGACTTGATTTGGATAAAGAAATAAAATGTCCATTTGAATGGATAGAGTTACGAACAAATCCACAAAGATCGTAGAGTTCTACATATTGCTTCAAGTCAGTTTGAGAGAAAAGATAATCATAAATTTTCTTAAATGACAAAGATCTTCGACCGCGAGCCTTAAAGTTTGGAAATACGTGCGCAACAAATTTGCGCATCGACCACTCAATTCTTGAAAGGAAGAAGATAAAGAATGCATGTCTTATCATGACATCCATATTCTTAATAGCATGAATATCATTTGAGTCTGGTTTTCCCTGACCAAAGCTTGTCTTCCACCATTTCTTCTCTGTGACAGTATCCAAAACCATGCACATAAATATTTGATATGATCGCAATGTATTTCCGGCAGCAGCGATTGTTGACACACGAAGATCGTTTGGTGGATATTTTGAGACTGCCAAGTCATAACTGACCTTAGTCTTGCTAAGAAGGTCTTCAATCGTGCGGAGAATTTTTTCTTCCGGCTTCATATTACGTACGTACATTTATTAAAACTAGAACTAATTGGCTGGGGAGGAGGGCCTGCTTCGCAAGCTACGCAGACCTATTCTCCTCCAAATCAGTCTGTTTCTCTAGATTCGCAGAATTGGCTGACCAAAAGTGACGTTTCGCAAACGCATAACCCGATCCTTGCTTTAGATAGACTTCGAACGACTGCGCTTTTTGCTTATCAGTAAAGGATACAATAACTTCAATATTCCACGGAACATGAGGAGCAGTCGTTCTAGTAAGCCCACGATTATGTTCATCTATGCGTTCGCGAATGTCTTTCGTTGTAAAGCCAACATACGTCATCTGTGGATTTTTACTACTCCGAAGTAGATAAACGTTATACATAGTTGTAGGCTAGCCAATTCTGCGAAGCTTGCGAAGCAGAATGGCTGGGGAGGAGGGATTCGAACCCCCGAATGCTTGCTCCAGAGGCAAGTGCCTTACCACTTGGCGACTCCCCAACAGAATTGTTAGCCGTGAGAGTGTACAGGAAGTCTCTAGCTTCTTTCCAGAGCGCAGAAGGTGCTCTTTTTACCTAACATCAAATGGACAGCAAAAGAGGCTGCTTCCCGCAGCCTCTTTTAGTATTTCTTCCCTCTTTCTTCATTTAGTTACTTAGTTACTCTCTTTGTCATTTCCACGCATGCGATCGAAGAACTTTTTAAAACCGCTGCGCTTTCCTTCCTTTTCTTCACCCTTGTGTCCTCCTTTCTTCATCATCATGTGTTCACCACCCATCATCGGAGCAAGCATTTTTCCAAGACCAGGGCATGCAGTTTTCATAGCATCTTTATCTGCTTGCATGGATGTCTTATCCTTCTCCATAGAAGTCTTCATCGTTTCACGAAATTTTTTCTCTGCATCTTTGATCGCAGTCTTGCGTGCATCTGCATCTGTAAGCTTGAGAGCTGCTTTTACATCAGCTGTACGCTGCGTAATAGCAGTCTTATGAGCTGCAGTCATCGTATCTATCTTTGTAAGTGCAGCAGTAGTGTGTGTATCGAGAGCTGCGGAGCACTTTACTGGATCGAGTACAGCTACAGTGTCGCTTGTATCACTTGCTGCAAGTGCAACGTTTGTAAAGATGCCGAGAGAAAGAACACTCATCGTGCCGATGGAGAGAACGCGTGAGAGCGTCATAGAGATAAGGGTGAGAAATAGGAACAAACGTTAAGAAGAGATTAAGAGTGTACGCTCTATTGTATATGAACGATTAGTATGCTCGTAGTTGTCTGGAAGTAGCGGGAACCGATAACTGCGCTAGCTCTTCTTCCGTTGTATCAATATGCGAAAAGGGGCATTGAGCTGCTTGGAGTAACTCCCGTATGCGTTGAACTGCATCTGGACTTGGCTTCATACGAACATCGATAATACGTTTACTAGCTTCAGTGAGAGCTTTGCCTCGCTCTTCAAACATACGAAGCTCGGCATCATTCGTATCTACAACCTCTAATAGGCATTCTGCCTGCTCAGCAGCATCGCAGATATGACGCACAATATCTTCTGCCTTTACGCCTGGAGTCATCGGCCACTTACGAAGGTATTCCAGAAAAAATCTGGCATGAGCTTTCCACCCTTCACGTTCCATATCACGAAGATTTCCCTCTGTTGTACCGAGATCAGCCTCTAGATCAAACCCAAGCTGCCTACAGCCACGAACAACGTAGCGCACAAGATGGGCAACATTCGAATGAACACATTCATCACGAACACGCTGTAGATACGATTCCACTTCTGCTTCTGTAAACTTTTCGTTACTGCCTGTTACATCCTTCCAGTCGAGCATAAAGGGAACGAGTATAGAACATCGTGCGCTGAAATACTAAATTCTGCCAATAGAGAAGCTACTCGACTCGAAACGATGCTCTAACAACTGCTGTTACTTGTTTTTCTAGTGACGCAGTGTCATAGGTACCGTAATCGGAAACTTCGACGGAATTTACAGCTGTAATCTGCATCACACCCATAGAAGCGCCATTAAGTGAACCAAGATCAGCATCTGCACTCTCCGCAATTCTTCGTGCGCGTTCTCGTGCATTTTTCGTCGCCTCGGCAAGCATCTCAATCTTCACATCCGAGAGCTTACTGTAGTAATACTCAAGCGACGTTGTCGAGAGGAGAGCGCCTGCACTAAGAAGACTGCTTACTCCCTGTGCTGCTTTCGTCACGTTCTGTACATCGTTGGATTCCACGATGACCTCTTGGCTTAAGTTATGCCTC
>CAYRWT010000100.1:1470-2905 GCA_964428105.1 uncultured Candidatus Peribacteria bacterium | reverse complement strand
TCACCCCACGACAATCATAGACAACACCCGTCTGCGTACCATCTCCAAATGCATTTGCACCAGTATCTGGCTCATTGCGACGGAGGAGCGCTATACCCTGCAGTACTGGATCTTTCGCCGTTTCAAGAGTTTTTTTTGCATCATTCCAGCGTTCGAAAACACCGGATTTCCGAATGTATGCCCTTTCTTTATTTGGATTAAAGAATATCAATGAGCGTAGTGCATCTTTCCATGTATCTCCAGGGAATGCGACGTAGCGATACTGCTTGAGATGCACATCTTTCCTTACTCTTCGAAGTGCTTGCTCTACGGTACGCTCTTCATTGTTTGTAATAATCGTATCGATGAAAACTTCTGTTCCGTTTGCATGTCGCGTTCCTATGGAAAACTTCTGTGGTTCTTTCATCTGCACTGCACGAGACTGGTTCCATATCCTCTTCTCTTCGATCCAATGACGCAGAGAAAGGAAGTATGGATCACACGATGCTGTTCGCTCAGGATGTGGCATAAGCGCAACGACATTGCCATCTGGACTACAGATGCCAGCAACTCCCAGCATCGAGCCATTTGGTGTCACTGGAGTAGAGCCAGAAACATTTCCATGTGCATCACAATACTTAAACGCAAGCTGACCGTTTGCTTCTAGTTCAGCGATGAGCTCTGGATCTTTCGTTGTAAATCTCCCTTCTCCGTGTGCAATTGGCATGTGAAGAGCGCCATCCCAATCTGCGGTTGCACAGCGCAAACGATCACACGTTCTCTTCACCCACACCCATTGATTCAAAAATCCTGGAGATTTCCAGTTGTCGCCTTCCTGAATAGCGTTGTGTGCAAGACACATGCGAAGCCGATCCCCAAGTGGAACGAGGCCACTCTCGATTAACACTTGTGCTCCATTACAGTTTCCAATAATCACTTTTCCCCTCTTCGCTTCTTCGTGCATAAAGCGAAAGAGTGGATCGCGTGCGGCTACCATGCCAGACCTTCCACGATCTTCGTAACTAAATCCCGCACCAAAGAAATACCCATCGATGTCGTTCAGTTTTTCTAAGGAATCATTCCAACGAAACACAAAACAATCAAAGCCACAGCGACGCAGTGTCTTCATGTTGTCTACTTCACCATTGCAGCCGGGGAAACTGGGGATAGCAATCTTTGGAGCCATGCACACTGAAGATGGAGATTAAATTGTCATCACTTCCTGCTCCTTCTGCTTCGCTGTTGCTTCAATCTTCACATTGGTATCATCCACCATTTTCTGCATCTCCTTCTGTGATCGCTCTTTCTCATCTTCATCGGCAATGGTCTTCAGTGCATCGAGTGCTGTGTGACGATCCTGGCGAACTTTGATCTTCATCTTTTCTGCAAGTTCATGGACGACTTTTACTATCTGCTTACGTCGCTCCTCTGTCATCGAAGGAAAGTTGATGCGCAC
>CAYRWT010000100.1:0-1370 GCA_964428105.1 uncultured Candidatus Peribacteria bacterium | reverse complement strand
AATGCTCCTTTTACGTGGAAATCGAAGACGATGATGGGTAAGTTCTGCTCTCGACAGAGACTAAATGCTGCCTGATCAAAGACTTTGAGATTCTTTTCAATCACCTCCTGGAACGATACTTTTGTGTATTTCTTTGCCTTTGGATTCTTCTTCGGATCACTATCGTAGATGCCATCCACATTCGATGCCTTCAGGATGACATCGCAACGAAGCTCAAGTGCTCGAAGTGCGGCTGCAGAATCGGTTGTAAAGTATGGGTTGCCAGTTCCTCCTGCACAGATGATGATTCTCCCCTTCTCTAAGTGCCTCTCAGCGCGGCGACGAAGGTACGGCTCTGCAAGCTGTGGCACATTGATTGCAGAACACACACGAGTATGTGCACCCTGTCTTTCCAAGGCAGATTGAAGAGCAACAGCATTCATGATGGTTGCAAGCATGCCCATCGCATCACTCGCTGTGCGCTCGATGCCACTCTCTGTCGTATCTCTGTATCTCCAGATATTCCCTGCACCTATGACGATAATCACCTGTATTCCTTCCTTTGCTACCTGCTTTACTTGGGAAGCGATATCGTGAAGACGATTGTAATCAAAACCAAAGGATCCATTGGAGAGCGCTTCTCCTGAGATTTTGAGGAGCACCCTTTGGTAGACCTTCTTCTTGATTGGCATCGGAGGAATCTTAAAGGTGAGATGGATCATTGTCGAGCGTTGTTTCCGCAGGCTTTTCTTTTCTCACGCGAGAAAGAATCTCACAAGCAAGTGCTTTGAGTGCCACAAAAACTTTTTGTAAGCCCTCCTTACATTCCTTCCAAGTAAATGTTCCTTCGATAAGGCGTGCAATCACTGGCAAGCGTACCTCTTCTCCTTCTAGTGCTTTTAGGAAGCCAAACACCATCATCGGAACGACAATCATAAGAACAAGAAAATTTCCAATAAATGGTACAAACCACAGTGGAATACTCAGGAGAAATAGTGCGATCCCCTGCCGACTATGGCGGCGTACAAAAGGAGAATTTCTCTTGAGAGCAAAGATCGCGATCGACATGATCCAGATATAGCTAAATGCAGCCATATCTTTGTTTTGAGCAATATCTGCCTGTGGATCGAGTATCGGCTCTCTAGGTGTTTGTACTGAGTCCATCACGTCATTATAGCAGAAACTTCGCTCTTCGCCTATGGTAGAATGGAGTAAGTGTGCCTCGGTAGCTCAGGTGGATAGAGCAAGACCCTTCTAAGGTCGAGGTCGCAGGTTCGACTCCTGCCCGAGGCACCAGAAAAACATACGAATATAGAAGACCAAGGAGGTTGGGCGATATTGTTTGTTGTTAGAGGAGCTGCACCCTTCCATGGGTGCAGACCATGCCACGT
>CAYRWT010000099.1:0-2983 GCA_964428105.1 uncultured Candidatus Peribacteria bacterium | reverse complement strand
GCACATTCCGCAGTTTGTGGATTACACGTTACAGTGCATATCTCCGCGCAAATGGCCTTATGTACTCTCGTGTTTCAAAGGTCTTTAAAGACAAGAAAATCATCTTGAATCACAAGGTCCTCAGTGAACTTGCTATCCATCATCCTGCTGTATTGGATAAAGTCCTCGAAGTTGCAGGACTGAAGAAATAAGAGGAGCGAAGTTGATAGATGTGCCATAGAGGCCATTTTTTGATGAATGTACTTCTTGCTGCTATCATTTCTTCTATGTCACTTTTCCTCACCATCCTCACACTCTTTGTTCTTGGTATTTTGGGTTTGTATCTCTTAAAAATTGCAAAGGGCATTGCATATGTTGTATTTCTTCTCGCGCTTGGTTTTGGTCTCTATAGGTTTACTGAAACGTACATCGTCCATCGATCGATCGATATTCCGACTGAAATCATGGCCCTCAAAAAGAAGTGGTTCGATACTTCTTCCAGTGAATTACAGAAAACATTACAAGGATCTGGAAGCAATGATCTTACAATGAAAGTGAAACAGGATCTCTCTGATATGGCTAGTAAGAAAATTGGAGACATTGGGAATGCCACTCTTCCATTGGCGACGGATATCGCAAGTAGTGCATTGAAAGGCGCAGCCGCAGACAATTCTGGATTTTTTATAACAGTAAAAAATTCTATAATGGAGCTTTTACGTGATATTCAATCGAACGTCGAGAAATTGTAGTATAAGTAACAGAATTTCTTATGATTTTTTCTTATAAACATCGATTTCTCTTTCTTATATTGAGTGTTGTCGTGTTGTTCCCTACGTCTGTTGTTGCAATTCGAGTGAATCCTTGGGTTCATCCTACACTGCAAGTACGTCAGGCAGATTTTGATGCATTTACAGATGGACAGTTTACTTTATTGAGTGGTTTTGATCGTTCATTAGAGCAGCAGCTTGATAATTTTAAAGTAGAATATCAGCAAAAAATTGATGAGCTTACTCTGCAAAATCCTAAAAATCTTCAAAGAAAGATCGCGGGGTTACAAAAGAAAATTGTAGATTTTGAAAAGAAACTTACGAAGCAATTAAATTCAGAAAAAGCGAACATCTGTAGAATTATTATCAGTAAAAAACGCGAATTAGAGACTGGCAGATCTGCCGTTCAACAACAAGAAGGGTTATCACTTAATTCTGTACAATGTACATACAATTGTCCGGCGGGGCAGTGTGGAAATGGTGTTCTTGAAGGAAAAGAAACATGTGATGATGGAAATACTGTGAATGACGATGGGTGTTCGTCGAGTTGTCGACAGGAAAAACAATTTCTACGGTTTTCCCGGAAAGCAATTTGTGATGCACCCGCGAAGTTAGGAGATTTTTGATGCTACTTTTTCACCTTTCTCTCTACTCGCACGAAGCCAGAAGCTTCGACGAAGGAGAGTTTTGGGTCCTCTGACTTCAGAATATCGAGAAGTAAGTTGATGCCTAGGCTATCGCTCGCCATATGGCTGCATTGAACAATCGTAATGTGATGCTTCTTCGCTTCCTCAATTGTTTTCTCTGTCGCGTGCATTGAAAGTATTGTTCCTACTCCTGCGCGCGCTTGAGCTTCCACAAATTCTTCTGGACCATTGGTTCCACCAGTAAACTCACTTGCGATGATTTTCCCTGGGCGACTGCTCTTGCTTCCACTGACAACGATTGGTGGATTACCGCGCTTCGCGTAGTACGTGTACTCGGGAATCTTTGTAATTGCTTTGCAGATTTCATCGACAGTGTCGTACTCTTTGCTGCAAATTTCCTTCTCCATAAATCTCCAAACTAAGTTATCAGTCACTGTGTGGCAGCAAAAAGCAGGTATTCCGAGAAGGGCAGCAGCACGTTCAGTGCGGAAAAGGTTATCTGCGTGGATAGATCGAGAGATACGATCCATACGAGGACGTAGGAGTCCTTCTGAGTGATTCACCGGTACTCCTGAGAGAGCGAGGAGATCGATTTGCAGTGTCATGACTTTATCGAGATCCCCAAGCGCTCTACCTTCTGGGTGGTGGATAAAGGCACAATCAATTTTCTCTCCACGCTCACGAAGACGGTCGATGAGGAGCATTTCTGGCGTCTCGATATCGATACCTACCATGATTCTCTGTAAGTTTTCCTCACCAGTTCCATTGATGATTCTGCAGTCACTGAAGGGATTCCATGTTCGTTCGATATCTGCAAATTGCTTCTCTTCATCAGAAAGTTTTTCATATTTTGTTTTTACTTTCTTCAAGATTTTTTCAATTTCCTTGCGGCTGCGTGGGTCAGAGTCTATACCAATTTGTACTGCGCGCTGAAAGAGGGTTTTGAGCTTCATAGTGAGCGGAGAGTACATGTGAATTCTTTCTTCATCAATCTTTCTTTCCTTATCACTGGAAGCATCTTCTGTCCTTTCTTTGTCCGAAGCGACAAAGAAAGGACGAAAGAAAACGCGTATGCGCCAATTCCCGCCAGCCGACCCCCACCGGTGGCGCATGCCCCTCCTTGGTGAATGTTTTGATTATCAGTATTTCCTTAATTTAAGATGAAATATTGCAACTCTTATATATTCTTCTTTATCCATTTCCTGTATCCACAACGCAATAAACTTTGAATTATCAGCAATGGATGCTTGCATGCAAATGCGATCAGACGGCTGCCATTCCCGCCAACTTTTACGGACGCTTGTGACTGTAGCCGCATGAAGAATTTTTCTATCATTCCATCGAGAGCTTTTCGTTGTGCTCGTAGGGCGATTACTTTTACTCCTCCTGGCGGAAGCAGTGCGATGAGATTTTCGAAGCATCGAAATCGATCGAACAGACCTTTTCCATCCCTTTGATTGACAGCACTTGTACCAGCGCTATGCACGCGGAAAGCGCCAAGAGAACGTCGTACATAATACCAATTCGTTTGTAGGAGGCAGCGAATCCAGTACTCGCTATCGAGATTTTGGGGCATGTCTTCAAGGAAAG
>CAYRWT010000098.1:0-3083 GCA_964428105.1 uncultured Candidatus Peribacteria bacterium | reverse complement strand
GCTGATAATAAAAATTTCCGTAAACTTCTCGATGAAGTTGAGAAGAAAGATGCAATAACCGATGTAGAGTTAGCTTCTGCTGTTCCAACAACCAGCAAGCTGTATCTTCCCCTAAAAGGAATGACTCCAGAAGATCGCTGCAAGCTCGTAAAGACCCTTACCAAAATTCCAAAAAATCAAGAAGAAGCTGCAAAGACGTATGTTGGTGAAAGGAAAAATCAAAAAGAACTTGAGGAAAAGGCAAAAGATACAATGAGAACAGCGCAGGGAAATGCTGCACAAGAATCGGGGGCGCAGGGAGGAAATCAGTAAGTAGAATGATGGCATTTCTTCGCATCAGCAATTGTTTTGATGATGCCCTCACCCCCAGCCCCTCTCCTGCCCCACCTTCGCTATTCTCAGTGATCAGCATGAAAATACTTCGAGCTACGGTGGGCAAGTGCGGCCGGAGAGGGGAGCTCTGTTGTCCTGATAAAAACTTAGCACTAGGAGCGCGCCCTTCCACGGGCGCATTATCGAAAATATAACGCACCATCTGCAGCCATGGAAGGCTGCAGCTCCTACATTTGTTATATAGGCATTCCCCTTCTCCATTGCGATGGAGAAGGGGTCAGAGGTTGAGGGCATACCGGGACGCTCTGTCCCGGCTGCGGAAGATGAAAGCAACCGCGGCAGAAAAAGCTGCGACAATAATCCAAGACTTAAGAAGCTAAGAAGCTTCTCGTATCTACTCACCAAAGAAACCTACAAGCTACCAGCTACTTCCTACAAGCTACACCGCTGCCTTCACAAACTCCTTCGTAAATGCTTCGAGAATATCCCCCATCTCGATTGGGGTTGTCGTCTCCACTCTGCAGCCACACTCCATCCCCTCTTTCGCTTCTTTTATATCCTTCTCGATATTTTTGAGTGACATAATGCGCCCTGTTCCGACCACTTGCCCAGCTCGCAGCAAACGGAATGGCATACGCTTGAGGTATCCATCTGTGACCTTTCCACCGATAATCTGCTCACTCTTCTTTGTAAGGAACACACCACGAATCTCTAGGTGTCCTGTAACCTTCTCTTCTTCGGTAGGCTCGATAAGACCCTGAAGAAGCAGTTCTGTATCATCAAGGAGCTTATAGATGATGTCATAGAGCTTCACAGCAACTCCTTCGCGATCAGCGGTTTTCATGACAGCAACCGGAGTATCCACATGAAAACCGAGCACCATACCATGTGCGGCGGCTGCCATCATCACATCACTCTCAGAGATATCTCCCACAGCAGCGTGAATCACCTTTGGCTGTACTTTTGTTGTTGTAAGTTTGCTGAGTGCGAGTTGCAGAGATTCAAGAGAACCCTGAGCATCGGCTTTCAAAACAATCTTCAGCTGCATCAGTTTGCCTTCGGTAAGACGGCTCACGAGATCCATAAAACCCTTCTTCTGCTCTCCTTGTTTTGATAATGAGTATGCCTCACGGTATGTAGAGAGTGCCTTCTCGGAAGAAAATACTTGTACGATATCTCCAACCTGCGGAACTTCATCGAACCCAGCAAGAATAGCAGGGCCAGACGGAAGGACTTCCTTCAGTCTCTCCGCGTGACTACCGATAAGAGCTTTTACTTTCCCTGTTGCAGGACCACAGCCAACGATGTCCCCTACTCGCAGTGTCCCCGTATTGACGATCACTGTTGCGAGAGGACCAAGGGCGCGGTCTAAGTGACTCTCGATGATTGTTGCAATTGCTGGTCGAGCAGGATTTGCTTTCAGTTCCTCCATTTCAGCGACGAGCAATACTGTCTTGAGCAGTGTATCGATCCCCTCTTTCGTGTGAGCAGAACACGGTACCATCGGCGTATCTCCTCCCCAACCTTCTGCCTGTAGGCCGTAGCCAGCGAGTTCACCTTTTACGCGTTCTGGATCAGCATTTGGTCGATCAATCTTGTTGATAGCGACAATGATCGGTACTCCTGCTTCCTTCGCATGATTGATTGCTTCGATCGTCGTAGGCTTCACTCCTTCTTCTGCCGATACAACGAGGATCGCGATATCTGTTACCTGCGCTCCACGTGCACGCATCGCTGTAAATGCCTCGTGACCAGGCGTATCGAGAAAGGTAATGCTTTTACCATCGTGCACAACTTGATATGCACCGATGTGCTGCGTGATACCACCAGATTCTCCTGCGACGACGTTTGCTGATCGCACTGCATCGAGAATCGACGTCTTACCATGGTCGACGTGCCCCATGACTGTCACAATTGGAGCGCGAGGAAGAAGATGTGCAGGATCATCTTTGATGAGTGCCGCAAGATCCTTGCGAACAAGAGCTTCTACCGCGACAGATTCTGCCTCTTTCTTTACATCCAGCCCGAGCTCGATTGCGATGATCGATGCTGTATCGAAATCAATCTGCTGGTTGATATTTGCGAGAACTCCATTCTTCATCAGTGCCTGAATGACTTTTGGAACCTGGATACCCGTTTTCTCTGCGAACTCTTTCACGGAAATCTGTGATGGAAGAAGAATGGTGCCCTGCTTTGCTTTGATCTGCTGCTGCTCCAGTATCACCGTATCGCGCTTCTCCTGAGAAACCCTTGCACTCCCCTTACGACGATCATCTGCATCTTTTCGTGTAAGTCTCGGCTGCACCTGAGCGAGCACCTGGCGCTGTTTAGCAATAGCCTCTGCAGACACATCTTCGAGTGTAAGCTTTCGTAGAACATTGAGTCCCTCTGATTTCGGTGCTGCCGGCTTCGCCTGCTCAGAAGGAGTAGGTGTCGATACTGTGTCTCCTACAGCTTTTTGTGCACCAGAAGCAAGACGCGCTGGAGCGAGATCCGTATCGTCATCATCCTTCATATTGGTAATCGCCTCCCAATCGATCTCAATTTTTTTGCGATTTGCAACAAAGCGGATGATACCAAATGCGAGATTCTGTGGAACTTCTCTATCGGTAGGGCGTACACCAAAATCCACCGTCATGAGTTCTTTTCTGAGCTCCTGACCAGAGATGCCGAGAATTTTCGCTACCTGAATAAGACGCATAAGAAAAACTGCTGAAGAAAGAATAGCAGAGGAATGCTTATAAACAAAG
>CAYRWT010000097.1:0-3115 GCA_964428105.1 uncultured Candidatus Peribacteria bacterium | reverse complement strand
TGATTGTACATCGACACCCCTTCTCCATCGCAATGGAGAAGGGGTTGGGGGATGAGGGCTTTCTCTGAAGCCATTTTTGTGCTATAATGATGAGATGGTTTTTCGAAGATTCTTCGCTGGCATACTCCTAGGCAGTTTTCTTGGTGTACTGCCAATGAGTTACATTTTCCATGTAGTAATCAGTGAAGAGCGAGTTTTTGCACAAAGTGCACCTGCATCATCTCCACCAGGACCTGATATCATTAATTGTGGTGGCAGCTTATTTAGCGTGGCTCCTGGAGATGGGCAGTTAAAAAAGTGCTGCGGTACGCAGTTAGTAAATGTAAATAATATCTGCTTACTTGAAGGAATTCCTGGAACCAACAACTATTATATTGATGGAAGTTCGACAACAAGTTTCCTTACTTCTGCGGCGTTCCAATATCTTCAAGGTGGCGCTTTCAATTGGCTTCTTCGTATCGGTATCGGAGTTTGTGTCCTGAATGGTGCTATCGGAGGTATGAAAATTGTGATGAGTGGCCTGGATGGTAGTGGTACAGAAGAGGGTAAGTCGAAGCTCATTTGGTCACTTGTTGGACTGATTATCTTCTTGCTTGCAGGGACGATTCTCAATTACATCAACCCTCAGGGTTTCACGATATAACAAATGTTTTCCCTCCTTTCTCGTATCGGCGCACTTCTTCTCTTCCTTGTACTTCCAGAGACTCTGAGCGCTGTGAATATTCCTTGCGCTGGACTTGCTGGATGTTCTACTAGTCCAGACAACTATATTCCAAGTCTTGTAGTAGTATTGCAGTCTTCTCTCTCTTCATATATTTATGGAATTGGTGTTCTTTTCACTCTCATCGCAGGTGGGTATCTGATCATCAGTGGAGGTGCTGAGGATAAAATTAGCAAAGGAAAAGAGACACTCCTTTGGACTATTATTGGTATTTTTGTTGCAAATAGTGCCTTTACTCTCTCGGGTTATTTGGACCAAGAGGCCGATGGTCTCTATAGCGGTGGTGCTGGTACATCATCTGATGTTATTTCAGCAGTACTAAATGGGTATCTTGCAAATCCCTCAAGTGCTATAAACCCAATCATTGGTCTTATGGACATCGCACTCCTGGGGTACTGTTTGTACTGTGGAATGAAGATGGTAGCAACACGCGGAGAGGATTCTGCCTATGAGGATGCGAAGAAAGGACTCTTTTATGCTGCTGTTGGAGCAGTGATCATCAATCTCGTGGATCTTATTGTTATTGCTATTATTACTTAGAAAAACTATGCGTATTCTTGCGATCATCATCGGAACACTCCTTCCTTCTACTGTTTTTGCATTTAGTTTAACAAGCGCATTTGATTGTACGGGATTCTTGTATTGTGGTCAGAATGATATTGTTTCTATTCTCAATGCAACGTTTATACAAAACCTTGCACGCAATACTCTTGATGTTGCCTCGATTGCTTTTCTCTATGGTGGTCTTCGCATGGCGATGTCACAGGGCGAAGAGGGGAAAGAAGAAGGGAAAAAGGCTCTTATCTACGGAGCTTTGGGCTACATGCTCGCAACACTTAGTTATGCTGTCGTAAAATCAGTAGAAGCATTTGTTGGACGAGTTTCATGACAAAAGGTGTTGGTCTGTCAGTTTTGTGTTAGCGTAGGAGCATGCCGAAGCGACGGTACATCACGACCGCCATCGATTACCCAAATGCTGCTCCGCACATGGGGCATGTGTTGGAGAAGGTGCTCGCAGATGTTTTTGCACGCTGGTGTCGCTTGCGAGGAGATGATGTGCGACTCCAGATCGGTACCGATGAGCACGGCATAAAGATTCAGCAAACTGCAGAGAAAGAGGGGATGACACCTCGTGCACTTGTCGATCGCAATGTGCCTGTGTTTGAGTCGCTCTACCAAACACTTGGTATCTCCGCGGATGTGTTTCTTCGTACATCTGATCAAAAGGTGCATTGGCCGACAGTTCAGGAGCTTTGGAAGAGACTGAAAGCTGCGAAGATGCTAGAACAAAGAACGTACGTTGGACTGTATTGTTCTGGGTGTGAGCGTTTTGTTACGAAAAAAGATTTAGTGGATGGTCTGTGCCCGACGCACCAGCGTGCACCAGAGGAAGTGAAGGAAGAGAACTGGTTTTTTCTTCTCTCTCGTGAGCGAGAGTGGCTTCTTCAGCTACTTGGTAAGGATGGCAACTATGCCATCATTCCCACACATCGTGCGCAAGAGACGCTCTCGATCCTCGAACAAGGACTCGAAGATGTTTCGTTCTCTCGTCCGAAGACGACACTCTCATGGGGCATCCCTGTTCCAGATGATGCAGGGCAAACGATGTACGTGTGGTGCGATGCACTCACAAATTATATTTCGGGTCTTGGTTTTTTTACTGATCACGAAGAACGTCAATGGTGGGATGATGCAGAAGTAACACACGTGATCGGGAAGGACATCGCGCGTTTTCATGCACTCATCTGGCCGGCGATGCTCAAGCACGCTGGAGTGCAGAAGATGCCAGATCGCTTACTCATGCACGGTTTCCTCACAAGTGAAGGGCAGAAGATGAGTAAATCGCTTGGGAACGTCGTCGTGCCACAGGACGTGATCGCGAAGTACGGTATCGATCCTTTGCGTTTTTATCTGAGTGCTGAGATTCCTGTAGGAAATGATGGAGATTTCTCGTGGGAGCGTTTTGGCAAGCTCTATGACAGTGTCCTGCGTGGCACTCTTGGGAATCTTCTCAATAGAGTGCTTGTTCTTCTCTCGAAAGACGGAGGTGCGCTCGAAACTGCAGCGTTCGATGATCCATCTGCGAATGAACTGAAAAATTTTCTTGCAGATACCTGGAAGAAATATACAGAGCACATGGAAGTCTTTGAATTTTCTCAAGCAATAGGTTTGGCAATTGATGTTGCTCGTCGAGGCAATGTCATCATCGATCAGCAAAAACCGTGGTCACAACCAAAGGAGGTACAGCGCGTGCAGCTCACATGCCTTGCGGAGCTTTTACGTCATACGGCATTACTACTCTTACCATTCCTTCCACAGAGCTCTGTCTCCATGCTTACACAGCTTGGTTGTCCTTCTGCAATTTTGGCGCAGCAGAAAACATTCAGTATTCCT
>CAYRWT010000096.1:0-3137 GCA_964428105.1 uncultured Candidatus Peribacteria bacterium | reverse complement strand
GAAGCCAAAAATAATGTATAATGAGAAGATTGTTTCACTACACAAACACCAATACAGAAGCGTTCATCGATGTACTGGTATTTAGTACGCGTGGAGCTGTAAAAAATCTTCTCCCAGAAGATATTCTTTCTGGGGCCTTACCGGCTCTACTTCCAGCTATCGAACAGAGTTCTAAAAATTTAGAAATTCAAACACGAACAATTGTTGTGCCAGATGTTTTTGTTCATCAGTCTTGGTCATTCTCTTTACCTCTTACATTTGCTCTGGGCGTGCTCATAGGATTTGGTATTCGCGCTATGTCTATTGCTCAGCAGCAACCAGCTACCACAGAAATATTTCACGCCGCAGCAGAGACAGGCTCTGTCATTTCGGATAATCAAGGTGCTTCAGGCGCTGTGTTGAATGCTTCTGGGTCTACTCTTGTGAGTGGCTCCGGTGTTCTTCTTGAAGGTTCTGGTGCAGCAAAAATCCCTGATACTGGTACGGGCACTGGTGCTATAGCTCAACCAGAAGTTCTTCCGTCTGCTGCATCTGGTTCATCGATTCCACCTTTATCAGCTGCATCGCGAAATGCGATTGGTGTATACCTTACGGAATCGAGTGTTGCGAATACTGATTTCCTTACACATACAATTGAGAAGCTCCAGGCTGCAAGTGGCTCAAGTATCGTCATCGCTGTGAAAGGTGGGGAAGTATTTTTCCCTTCTTCTGCGAAGTTAGCGACCGAGATTGGCGCAGTACGACCACGCTATGATCTTAAGAAGATTGTAGAAGAACTCCATAAACAAAACCTGTATGTCATAGCTCGCTATGTTGCTGTGAAAGACAATGTGCTTGCTCAGGCCAAGCCAGAGACGCAGATTCGGCATCCTCGCTCCAAGCGCAGTACTGGTGATCAGTGGGTGGATGCAGGTAATGCGATGACGATTGAGTACAATCGTCAGATCTTAGAAGACGTCGTGCGTGCAGGAGTGGATGAAGTAAATCTCGATTATATTCGTTATCCTACCGATGTATCGCAAGCGGGGATTGGTTTGAATATGCAAGAGAAAGCAGATCACCTCGAAGCGTTTATCAGGATGACGCGTGAAGTAATCAATGCCATTCGTCCTACTACAAAACTTGGGCTTAGTACCTACGCCATCATTGGTTGGGACTATGAGAAGAATGTCACAGCGATTGGCCAGGACGTCGTGCGCTTCGCTCCTCTCGTCGACATCATTTCCCCTATGGCATACCCTGCGACATTCTCTCCAAATGCGTATTACACTCCGGGGGTACATCCCGGAAGTCGCATGTATTACTTGGTGTATCGCACGATTCAAGGATACGCAGAGAAGCTGGGGCCAGATCACGCGAAGAAACTACGACCGTGGATACAGGGATACGGGGTTACTCGCAAAAATATGAAAGATCAGATGCAAGCAGTTTTCGATGCAGGAGCTTGCGGGTACACAGTCTGGAATGCAGATAATGCGTATAGTCTCTTCTATGAGGTGCTCAAGTCTTCTGCTTCAGCAACAGAATCGTGTACGTAGTAATCGCAATTGATGAGATACATCTAGGAAGAACGTCTTTGGTTTTTTTGTGAATCAATATTTCTTCTTGAGTCTCTTCGGCTACAATTCCTTTGTATGCGTCAGTATCTCGACCTTTTAGAGCATGTCCTTACTCACGGAGCAGAAAAATCCGATCGTACTGGTACGGGGACCAAGAGTGTCTTCGGCTACCAGATGCGCTTCGATCTCGCTCAGGGATTTCCATTGCTTACGACAAAGAAGCTCCATATTCGCTCGATTGTGTACGAGCTTCTCTGGTTTCTACAGGGCTCTACGAATGTGAAGTGGCTCCAGGAGAACAACGTGACGATTTGGGATGAATGGGCAAATGCAGACGGTGAGCTTGGGCCGGTGTATGGCAAGCAGTGGAGATCGTGGCAGAGTGCGGATGGCAAGGTGCATGATCAGATTACTTCATTAATTGATGGGCTTCGTAAAGCTCCAGACTCTCGTCGGCACATTGTGTGTGCGTGGAATGTAGGGGAAATTTCGAAGATGGCGTTACCTCCATGTCATTGTCTTTTTCAATTTTACGTCGCAGATGGAAAACTCTCATGTCAGCTCTATCAGCGCAGTGCAGATATTTTCCTCGGCGTGCCATTCAACATCGCTTCGTATGCACTCCTTACACATATGATTGCGCAGGTGGTGGGCTTACAAGTTGGGGAGTTTGTTCATACGCTTGGGGATGCTCACTTGTACCTCAATCATCTTGAGCAAACGAAGTTGCAGCTCTCCAGAGAGCCGAAAGCTCTTCCTCAGCTCAAGCTCAATCCAAATGTAACAGATCTCTTCAGTTTCCGTTTCGAGGACATCGAGATCGTGGGGTATGACCCGCATCCGGGAATCAAGGCGCCGATTGCGGTCTAGCTTGTAAAAATACTCATCGTCATTGTCGCCTTGAAAAATTTCGTCTCGGTTCTCTGCGAGAGGAGCGTGAAAACGTGCACTGTTTGAGGCTTCGAGCCGAGTTTGCACGTTTTAGCGTATCGAGCAGCGTAGAACCGAAGAAATTTTTCACCAGCGACTCTTTTTGCTCCACTTTTTGTAAAAAAGTGGAAGAGAGAATAACTTTCTCTGAACTGCGCCCATGGAAGGGCGCGCTCCTGGAGAATTGGGAGTCTCTCTTTGAAGAAGTTCAGCAAGCTTGTAGTCTACGTTCATGATTCTTTCGATCATCGTAGCGGCGGATGAGAATAATGTGATCGGGCATGGGAACTCACTCATCTGGAAACTTCCTGATGATCTCAAGCATTTTCGCAAGCTCACAGAGGGTCACACAGTGATCATGGGGCGCAAGACATATGATTCGATCGGTCGACCACTTCCAAATCGTCGGAACATCGTCATCACGCGCCAGAAAGGATTACAAATCCCTGGCTGCGAAGTAGTGCAGTCATTGAGTGCTGCACTCGACCTTGTCACAAGCGAAAAGGAAGCCTTTGTTATTGGTGGCAGCGAGATATACTTCCAAGCACTCGAGAAAGCAGATCGTATTTACCTTACGCGTGTTCACGGTGAGTTCATCGGAGATGCATTCTTCCCAGGCCTCGATCCTTCAGTCTGGAAAGAAGTGAG
>CAYRWT010000095.1:0-3143 GCA_964428105.1 uncultured Candidatus Peribacteria bacterium | reverse complement strand
TGGTGCCGACGGAGAGACTCGAACTCTCACATCCTTACGGATACACGCTCCTGAAGCGTGCGCGTCTACCATTCCGCCACGTCGGCACGTAAGCAATGGTAGCAGCTTTCGTTTGCTTCGAGGAATGTGACTTCCTATTCTACTTCTTCACATCCTCCCAGAGCCCAATAACGTTCCCTTCTGTATCAGAGATATACGCATAAAAACCCATACCCAATTTTATCTTTGCGAGAAGCAACTTCATCAATATGGCAATATAACAATATCGCATAACAAATATTCTAAGAAGCTAAGAACCTACAACCTAAGAAGCTCACACAACCTCTTGACCATAGAAAATTAGCACTCTATACTTTCGACTGCTAAAGGTCGTTCGGAACATCTGAGTACAAAATGCCTAACGGTGTTCGACGACTCAATCTTATTTCTCTTCTTCTCCCTTTACATTATGGCGAAGGATACACACGTTGATCAGCTCGCTGTGAGCATACAGCCTATCGGCGACAGAGTGGTAGTTCAGCCACTCGAAAAAGAGCAGGTTTCTGCTTCTGGCATCGTTATTCCAGAGACATCTTCCAAGGAAAAACCTCAAGAAGGAGTTGTCATCGCTCTCGGAAAAGGTGGTGTTGGAAAAGATTCCATCAATCCATCCGAGTTCCTGAAAGTCGGGGATATCGTCCTCTTCGGTAAGTACGCTGGTGATGATGTGAAACTAAAGACAAAGGAAGGCAAGGAAGTAGAAGTAAAGATCCTCCACCTCGACTCTGTCCTCGGTATCGTGAAGTAATTTCCCCTCTTATTCGCCTTTCCCTTTTCTTTTTATGTCCGCAAAACTTCTTTCCTTCGGTGACGACTCTCGTCACAAGATCGTTGCAGGTATTCGCAAACTCGCGAACGCCGTGCGTGTAACGATGGGCCCAAATGGTCGCAATGCGCTCATCTCAAAGTCCTATGGTGGACCAACTGTCACAAAAGATGGTGTGACTGTCGCAAAGGAAATCGAGCTCCAAGATCCATGGGAAAATATGGGAGCACAGCTTGTAAAAGAGGCTGCAACGAAGACCAATGACGCTGCAGGTGATGGTACGACGACGGCAACTGTCCTCGCTGAAGGTATGATCTCTGAGGGTCTCAAATTCCTCACAGCTGGTGCAAATGCTATCTCTATGAAGAATGGAATCATGAAGGCAGTCGAAGCAGTGGTCGCTGATCTCGATAAGCAGAAGAAGACGATCTCCACAAAAGAAGAGTATGCCGCAGTTGCGACGATCTCCGCTCAAGACACACAAGTAGGAAAGATCATCGCAGACGTGATGGACGAAGTCGGCACCGATGGAGTTGTCACTGTCGAAGCAGGCCAGACGATGGGACTCGAGAAAGAGTATGTGGAAGGTATGCAGTTTGATTCTGGTTACATCTCTCCATACTTCGTCACAGATTCCTCTCGCATGGAGGCGATCTACAAAAATGCGTACATCCTCATCACAGATAAAAAAATCAGTTCTATCCAGGAGATCCTCCCAATCCTCGAGGCTCTTGCTCAGGCAGGTCGCAAGGAAATCGTGATCATCGCAGAGAATATCGAAGGTGAAGCACTCGCTACCCTCGTCGTAAACAAGCTCCGCGGAACGTTCTCTGCTGTTGCAGTGAAGGCTCCAGCATTTGGAGACAGACGCAAGGACATCCTCAAGGATATCGCAACCCTCACGGGTGGTCGTGTAATCTCTGAGGAAGTGGGCTTAAAGATCGAGAATACGAAGCTCGAGGACCTCGGCCGCGCTGGAAAAGTGGTCATCACAAAGGATAACACCCTCATCGTGGATGGTGCAGGAAGCAAGAAGGATATCGAGGCTCGTATCAGTGAGATCAAAGTAAACATCGACAATACGAAGAGTGATTTCGACCGCGAGAAGCTCCAGGAACGTATGGCAAAGCTCTCTGGTGGAGTCGCTGTCATCAAAGTTGGTGCAGCAACAGAAGTCGAGCAGAAGGAACTTCAGCACCGTGTAGAAGATGCACTCTCAGCTACTCGCGCTGCAGCAGAAGAAGGCATCGTCGCAGGAGGTGGAGCAGCTCTCATCCACAGTCTTCGCTCTCTCGAGAAACTCAAGGGTGCAAATGGAGATGAGCAGATCGGTGTCGATATCGTAAAGCTCTCCCTCTCCTACCCACTTCGCAACATCGCTTCCAATGCAGGGCTCGAGGGTTCTGTCATCGTCGAGCAAGTAAAGCAACAAAAGGAGACGAAGATGGGGTACAACGTCGTCACGAACACAGTCGAAGACTTAGTCCTCGCTGGTGTGATCGACCCAAAGAAGGTCACGCGCTCAGCTCTCCAGAACGCTGCATCTGTCGCTGCGATGTTCCTCACAGTGGAAGTTGCAATCGTGGATGCTCCGAAGAAGGACGCTCCAGCTGCTCCAGCCGAAGGTGGTATGGGCGGAATGGGAGATTTCTAAATCGTTACAAAGAAACTATGACCGTAGGGGAGAATGTCTCTCCTACGGTTTTTTCGATGCCCTCATCCCCGTCCCTTCTTCATCGTTGACAGAGAAAGGGAAAGTAAAAATTTTGGTCTGCAGCCATGGAAGGCTGCAGCTCCTATTACTAAAGAACTAGGAGCGCGCCCTTCCATGGGCGCATTTCAGAGAAAATTGTTAAGAGTTATGGAGTGAGGGCATATGCTACACTTCCTCCCGATGCCCGGAACATTCATCGTCATCGAAGGACCAGATGGAGCTGGAACTACGACACACGCTGCGCTGCTCAGTGAAACATTGAATAAAGAATTTGCTCAGAGAATTACCCTCACCAATGAGCCTACTAATGGACCAGTAGGAAAATTTATTCGAACAGAACTCAAGAGGTCCACTCTCCACTCCCCTACTGCGCTCCAATTACTTTTCTGTGCTGACCGAGCTCATCACTGTGATCACTTACTCAGGAAAGAACTCGCAAACAATATGATCGTTATCAGCGATCGCTACGCACTCTCGACAATTATCTATGGCAAAGCATCCGGGCTCGATACGAAGTGGCTCGAAAATGTAAATGCTGCATTTCCAAAACCAGATGTGTCTATTCTCCTCCTTCCTGGAGTGGAGAACTGCTTACAGCGCCTCAAATCCAGAAATGAACATGAT
>CAYRWT010000094.1:0-3151 GCA_964428105.1 uncultured Candidatus Peribacteria bacterium | reverse complement strand
TTGTGTTTGATCCAGCCGAAGAATCCTCCGTGGTTGTGATCATCTTCAGCATGTTCAGCACCCTTTTTCTCCTTTTGTTCTTTTTGCACTTCATCGATGAATTTCTCAAGTGCCCCTAAACATTCATTGATGCCAGTAATCTGTACGGCTTCGGCGTCGAGAACTTTTTTTCGGTCTGCCTTGGATGCCTCATCAGCAGCGACGATGCTCGATGTATTTGCTCCACCGCGTGCAAGCATCTGGTACTCCGCTGCATTTGCAAAGCGATATTGCTGAGCAAATTTTGCTTTCTTCTCGATGCTGAACTTATTCCAATCACGAAGTGTCTCTGCGAGTCTGCGTGCATCTGCAAAATCACTGCGATGCTTTTTGAGTGTCTCGATATAGCCATTATAGGCACTTTCAGTTTGCTTCTTTCTCTCACCATGGAAGAGTTTGATAATCTCATCTTTGCTCTTGATAGCTTTCTCGATGCGTCCATCGAGCTCTTGAATATTATGGAGAAGGTCTTCTGGTGTTTTTATTTCTTTGAGTGTTGCCTGGATGTCATGCAGCGCATGCTCCTCGAGTTCCTTTTTTACTTCTGGTGCATTGCTGTGAAGCTTCGAAAGACGTTTCGGATGCGCTTGTTCATCTTCTACGCTCACTTTCCAGTTTGCTGCAGTTTTCAATTCTTCAGCTGCCAAATGAAGTCCACTGGATACCCATTTGAATTCTTTGTTTACTCCTTCACCGAGTCTTCGTACTTCCGCAGCAAATACTGGCTGAGAGCCCATCGTACGCTCTACGAGCTCTACGACTGCACGGTGTGGCTGTTCACTTACTCCTAGATTTGATTCCGCCATGTAGATAGCGATTGCTTCATGGATTATATCATCTGGCTTTGCGATACTTGGGCTATTTGCGCCAAAAATACCAGAAAGTTCTGTTTGTAGTGGTTCCCATGTCTGACTTGCGACGAAGGCGCCCTGTGCATCTTTCATGAATTCCTGAAAGCTTGTTTGCACTAAGCCAGCATGCGCAAGCTCATGTCGCACAGCTCGCTCTCGTTTTGCTGCATTTTTTTCGTTCTCTACTGGATCATTAGAAATCTGGAAATCAGGATGCTGGCGGTTAAAATAAATTTTCCCGCCAATCTGGAATGCATTTGGATAGACTCCATCTGCTGGTTTTCCAGCGTGCTCATCGTACTTTTGCTGAAAATAATCTGTATTCTCGAATGATGCTAGAACGCCACTATCGTGTGTGCGTTCCGATAGGACTTCTTGTGCTTGGCGTCGTAGTCTGCTGAGTACTTCTTGTAACTCTGCAGGGTTATCTGGGAGTTTTTCCCTAACAAGTTTTGCAAGTAATATTTTTTCATGTTCACGCACGAATGTTTCAACTGCTTGTGTGTCTTGCAATTCTAATGCGATGAGAGCTTCATTAAAAATAAGTTCTCTCGTTGTAGCTTGCACTGCAGAGACTGCACTCGATGCATTAGGAGTACTCGCAACTTCTGCTGTAGTTCCAGCTGCCTCGCTTGGCTTTGGAGTATTTGCAAAGCACACCTCACGCTGCTCCCGGTAAGGGGAGTGCTTCGAGAAAGCGAGGTGAAGGGTGAACCTCTGAAGCATCTATAGTTTACAAATACGGGAAATAAAGTCAAATACACTTTCGCGTGCCACCGCATCATGTGGCAGAAATTGGCTGAGAACCTCGAGAATTACCGTAGGATCCATATCATCATTGATGAGAATTTTGATATTGGGTTGTAGGCGCTTCTTCGAGGAAATGTGCAGTACTGCGTGATTGGAAGTTGTAAGGATCCAGAACTTGCTGAGTGCAGTCCATGGATGAAGTTTTCCATCAAAAAGAATGCCAGCAGTCGTGATACCAATTTCGTGTGTTGGATGCGCATGGTCGCGTGTCAGTACGAAAAGACCAGCGAGAAGTCCTATGCAGAAGCTAAATGTCCAGCTTCCAGAGAGGATTCCATAGACGATCAAACTGATTGCTACTGTGCCAGCGATAATATGCCAATGATGCGAACGATCGTGATCGATGTTCGATGGTGCTTGCCACGATAGAAGGATTTCAGTATTCATTTTGAGTGTAGGTGTGTATGTGAAATCTTATTAGTATACCTCAAAAACGTGATGTTTGGGGGAGGGAGGTGTTGCGGAATTTATATATTGTTATTTGGATGTATTTTGGAAAATCCAATAAAAACTATAGGAGCTGCACCCTTCCATGGGTGCAGACCATGCCTTTTAGAATCTCGAATCATGCGGCCATGGAAGGCCGCGCTCCTGGTGCTATAAGTGCTGACATGCTGTTTTTTCTACCCATGAGCCACAACTATTGCATCCACACGTTTTACTCCAGCAGCTTTTAGCGCGGCTGCACATGCATCCAGTGTTGCTCCTGTTGTGAAGATATCATCGAGAAGCACTATGCGCTTGGGTGGCTTCCTTGGACCAATGTACGCAAATGCATTTGTGATTGCGCGAAGTCGTTCTTCACGCGCTCGATGTGCTTGGTGACCTGTAGGTCGTGTGCGCTTGAGAAAGTGCTCTATGTGCCATGGGTGTTTAGCACAGAGCTCTCGGGCTATGAGTTCAGCTTGATTAAATCCGCGGGAAAATTTCCGTGTCCAGTGAAGAGGTACAGGGCAAATGGTCTCGATTCCTTGTAGTTCTGGAAGGAGTCCTGGAAGTATTGCATCGAGTTTCGATGCGAGAATAGGAATAAAGCCTTTTCTTCCTCCGTATTTCAATGCTTTGATGATTTCTTTGAGAAACGGCGTTGAGTGATAGCTTCCTGCAGCGACGACGTGATCAAGTGAGCGAAGTCCTCGCTGGCGTAAAAGGATTTTTTGGAGACTCACTGGATACATTTTCATGGCAATCGCTTCACTTTCACTCAGCACCATGCCGAGCTTCCCTCCGACAGAACGCTCAGGGAAAACAAGGTCAATGATTGGTGCTAGGAGTCGTCGTAGCATGGCTCTATTCTAGCAGTTGACCATTTCCCCTGATCTCCGTAGGCTTTGTCTGCTGAAAATGGGCAATTAGCTCAGCTGGTTAGAGCGCCACATTGACATTGTGGAGGTCGGTGGTTCGAGTCCACTATTGCCCACCACGTCGCTCACGAGCGACGTGGCACGCCA
>CAYRWT010000093.1:1728-3315 GCA_964428105.1 uncultured Candidatus Peribacteria bacterium | reverse complement strand
TAGAAAGTGCCGGAACAAGAAAATTGCAAAGTGCAGCTATCGGCATTACATCGGTCATTGTGTACATATCGAGCGGCATCGTAGACTGGCAGTACGCCTTTACACTACTCGTTGGAACCGCCATCGGCTCACATTTTGGAACCATATATGCCATCAAGAAGGGAGATGTGTGGGTACGAAAGCTCTTCATCATCGTAGTCGCGCTTTCGGCAATAAGCCTTTTGTTATAGCAATATAAATTCCATACAGAATTTTATGATCCAACATGCACAAACGTCTTCCTATGAATCTTGGAAATACCAAGTTTCTTTATCGCTTTTGTATGTAACACAGTTCCATACCCTTTATGCTGAACAAATCCATATCCTGGATACTTTGAATCAAGATCGATGATCAAATGATCGCGCGTGACCTTCGCAATAATCGAAGCCGCTGATATGCATTTCTCTGAATCATCCCCTCGAATAATCGAACTATGCGGATGATCGAACCAAAATTTGTCTCTGCCATCGACGAGTAAATACAGCGGCTGTTTCTTTTTCAATTTCGATTCCAAGGATTTCACAGCCTGCTGCATGGCACGCTCATTTGCAGCAAGGATACCTTCTTCATCGATAACGTTGTGGCTCACGATACCGATACCGAAGAGACAATGCTTCGTAAGCCAAAGAAAACTCTCCTCCCTTTCAAGAGGCGTCATCTTTTTACTGTCAGCAATCCGCACCGGGAACTTCTTAAGATTCACAGGAATACTACACGCAGCAGCGACGACCGGGCCTGCCAGTGCTCCGCGACCAGCTTCATCAATGCCCACGATCAATGTTTTCATAGCACTGAAAGTATGCCAGAGCAGGATGTTTCACAAGAATTTCGCTATACTGCAGATAATTCCCCTCTTCACTATGAAACTCTTCCTCGATACTGCAAATCTGGATGCCGTACAGACAGTCGCCTCGTGGGGCGTGCTCGATGGTGTGACCACAAACCCAAGCTTGATTGCGAAGGAAGGGAAGGACTTCAAGACAACGGTACTTGCGATGTGCAAACTCGTGCCAAATGTCTCCGCACAAGTTACAGCGGAAGATACTGCGGGGATGATTACTCAAGGAGAGGAATACGCTTCGTGGCATAAGCACATCGTCGTGAAAGTTCCGATGACAACCGAAGGATTGAAGGCACTCAAGCACTTCAAATCGAAAGGCATTCGCACAAATACCACACTCATCTTCTCTGTTCCACAAGCAATCCTCGCTGCGAAGGCAGGAGCGAGCATCATCAGTCCATTCATCGGCAGACTCGATGATGAAGGAGAAGACGGCCTGGGGCTCATCGCAGAGATTATGGATGTCTGGCATCAAAACGATTTTGAAACAGAAGTTCTGGTTGCTTCCACTCGTCACCCACGCCACATCGTCGAAGCTGCAAAAATGGGTGCACACATCTGCACGATCCCATTCGACGTCTTTCAGAAACTCCCACATCACAGTCTCACTGATGCAGGTATAAAGAAATTTCAGGATGATTGGAAAAAATGTAGAAGCTAAGAAGCTCTCCCCTCGTTATGCCACAGATCGGACTCATCGGCCT
>CAYRWT010000093.1:0-1628 GCA_964428105.1 uncultured Candidatus Peribacteria bacterium | reverse complement strand
ACAATTATCGATGCTGGTAATAGTCATTTTCTGGACACTGAGCGACGTGTAAAAGAACTCAAGGAAACGTCTATTCACTTTATCGGCATGGGCGTGAGCGGAGGAGAACGTGGAGCACTCGAAGGACCCAGCATGATGCCAGGCGGAGACAAAGATGCATACGCAAATCTCGAAGCACTCTTTTCAAAAATGGCAGCGCGCGATGGAAGTCGTGGAGCGTGCATTACACATGTGGGACAGGGTGGAGCTGGCCACTTCGTAAAGATGGTCCACAATGGTATCGAATACGGAGACATGCAACTCATCGCGGAGAGCTACCACTTACTTAAAACGCTTGCCAAAATTTCCAATGCAGATCTCAGTGCAACATTTTCTGCGTGGAATAGCTCACGACTCCTTTCGTCATATTTGATCGAAATCACTGCAAATATTTTTGCGAAGAAGGATACGGAAGGAAATAGTGATCTTATCGATGTGATCGAAGATGCGGCGCAGCAAAAAGGTACAGGGAAGTGGACGACACAATTCGCTCTCGATCTCGGAGTAGCGATCCCTACAATCACCGCAGCAGTCGATGCTCGAGCGATGTCTTCTGACCGAGGAGCGCGGAAGAATGCTTCAGAAGTCCTTGCACTCGAGACGAAGACACCAAGTATCAATACAGGCACTGTGCGCGATGCACTCATCCTCAGTAAAATTATTTCCTATGCCCAGGGCTTTCAATTGATTTCCAAGGGCAGTAATCACTATCACTGGAATATCCAACTTCCTGAGATCTGCAGAATTTGGAGAGGAGGTTGCATCATCCGCTCGAAGCTACTCAAAGATTTTGAACAAGCGTTCCGCGAAACTCCTGATTTGTCAAACCTCCTCCTTGCTCCGACACTGAAAGAAATTATCCTCAAAAAACATAGTAAACTTCGTCAGTGCATAGCAAAAGGTGCTGCCGCTGGTATACCTCTCCCTGCCATGAGCGCTTCACTGGCATGGCTCGATAGCATGAGAAGTAGCTGGCTTCCGCAGAACCTTACACAAGCACAACGTGATTTCTTTGGTGCACACACCTATAAGAGAACTGATCGTGAAGGCACCTATCACACAGAATGGGAGCACAATGAATAGATGAAAAACCTACAACATTGGAATGTACGGAGATTTACACAATTTTTACGATTAACATTCCTAACCCGACAGAAGTGACTCCGATGAAGAATCCTCGTAATGCTGGACGTTGTGTAAAAATTTGGAAGAAATTTGGAATCGAAAAAGATTCTACATCGATACCAAGTGCTTTTTTTACAATGAATGACGATCGAATGTTAAAAAATGCCAAGCAATGTTTCTGTAGAGATTGGAACATAATTTGCAAATCAGATTCCTGGAATAACTGCATTTTTCTCTGTGCAGGTAAAAATTCATAGAGGCACAAGCGCCCAATGTAGCCAAGAGATCGACGAAGTGCTGTTTGTGTATTTTCTATCATTGTTGATGATAAATTATCGTAATATTGTACTCCTTTTTTCGCTCAAGATCAATTATGATAGACACTGTGCCCTTGTAGCTCAGCTGGATAGAGCGCCTGGCTTCGAACCAGGAGGTCGTGGGTTCAAATCCTGCCGGGGGCACCA
>CAYRWT010000092.1:0-3437 GCA_964428105.1 uncultured Candidatus Peribacteria bacterium | reverse complement strand
ATGCCAAGGATCGAGAAACTAGCAAAAGAAGTAGGTGGCTGGTCTGCGCTTGCTGCACGTGTTCGTACTGAAATCAACGAAGGGAAGACCGTGACAGCGAAAACTCTTCAAGCCGCTGAGAAGGGGATGACAAAAGCAGGACTGACACTCATCGCTGGAGGCGCTGCCTACTATGGGTTCATCGATGAAAAGACGGAGTTTGAGGTGCCAGAGGAACTACTGAGTTAGCTTGTAGGAACTCGCTGGTAGCTGGTTTTGTTATAAGGAGCTGCACCCTTCCACGGGTGCAGACCGTGCCACGACAAAGAACTGCGCCCATGGAAGGGCGCGCTCCTGTTTATAAAGCGTGCCCTCATCCCCCAACCCCTTCCCCCATTTCGACGGGGGAAGGGGAGGACTTTCTATTTTTCAGGTAAAAAACTTTGAAACATTCCTCCTCTCCAATCGCGATTGGAGAGGAGGTTAGGAGGTGAGGGCCTATATATGCCGTATCTGCACTGTCATCGCAGGCTCATTACTTGCCCGGATATCTGAAACGATGACAATGCGGCTCTTTTTCTTCAGTAACTTCTGCTTTTCGATGATAGCGATTGCTCGTTGTACAGTAACTTCTGGGTTTTCTGAAAACGAAACAACGTAGGGTACGATGCCCCAGACCAATGAAAGTTTGCGTGCGACTTCTTCGGAAGGAACAAATGCGAGGATAGGAAGTGTTGGTCTGCAATTGCTTACAGCTTTAGCTGTGATGCCATGGCGACTAAAGACGACGAGAGCATCTGCAGAGATATCCTGTGCGAGTGTACTCGCTGCTCTTGCTTGCTCTCTTCGGAAGAAAAGATTTTCATCTTCGCAATTCGAAGAACAGTCACAGAGCGAATATTCCTTTGGAGTAATAAATTTTTCATTGAGTTCTAAAATACGCACCATCGCAGCGACTGACTCTCGTGGGAATTTCCCAGAAGCAGTTTCTCCAGAGAGCATTGTACAGTCAGTCTGAGACATCGCTGCATGAGCAACGTCTGTCACTTCCGCGCGCGTAGGAGTGGGGTTTTTCGTCATGCTCTCGAGCATGTGTGTTGCGACGATGATAGGTTTGCTCCATATCCTTCCAAGCTCGACCATGCGGTCCTGGATACTCGGGACAAGTTCATACGGTATCTCACTACCTAGGTCACCTCTTGCTACCATCATGGCATCTGCAGCTTGGACGATTTCCTCGAGATTCTCTACAGCCTGTGCTGTCTCGATCTTTGCGATGATCTCAGCGGAACTTCCATGTTTCTCCATATACGTTCGAATAGATCGGATATCGGCAGCACTGCGTACAAAGGAGAGTGCGAAAAAATCTACATTGTTCTTGCAGCCGAAAGCGATGTCAGCGAGATCTTTCTCTGTAAACGATGGCAAACTTAGGTGAGCACCAGGGAGATTCACATGTCGTCGAGATCCGATACTTCCATCTTCTTCTGCTTGAGCGAGAACGTAATCTTTTTCGATATTCTTGATCGTAAAGCGCATCTCACCATTATCGACCAAGATGCACTGTGCACTCTTGCAATCATGAGCAAATTTCGAATGATCGACAATGACTGTGGTATGCGGAGTCTTGAGATGTTTCTTTGCAGTGAAAGCAACAAGCTCTCCTCGTCGTATTTGAAGAGGAGAACTGACGTCGATTGTGCGAACTTCGGGGCCTTTTGTATCAAGGATGATACTGAGTGATGGATGTTCCTTTTGTAACACACGAATGAGATCAATAGTTTTTTTATGTGAATCATGGGAACCATGAGAAAAATTCAGTCGGAAAACATTCACACCAGCCTTGAGTAAAGCAGCAAGTGTCTTACTATCAGAGCAGGCAGGACCAATTGTTGCAATAATCTTTGTTGTGCGCATGCGAGAAGAGAAGGGGATTAACTACTTTTCTGTGGTGAAACGATACCGCTCTTCGGGCTGCAATGCACGCAGTGAAGATTCCAAATATCAAGAAGCGATCGTCGCTCGACTGCAGCATTCGTAATTGGCTGGTAATAGGAAAGAGGTCGATACAGTTGAAAGCCGACGAAGACACATAAACTTACGATAATGAGTCCAATAGTCTTGTGATCCTCAGAGATTTTCCATCGGAGGAATTGGTGGATATTCAAAGCAAAGAGTCCAAAAAGCATGAACGAAAGAACAAGAGGAAGGAAATAGTGATACAGGTACATCACGCGATCAATCTGCATGATGGCGACCATATAGCCAACATAGAGTAAAAGAAGCGTAGCCATCACCTGGGGATGTTCGAGTTTTTTCAGAGAATTATTGAGTGCAGCGGAGAGAAGTAAAACAAGACATCCAAGAACTCCCAGAAGGCCAACAGTCCATGCAACTGGATTGCTTTGTAAGTAGAGATACATGAATGTCGTATCATTTACTTGCTGCCAACGGTAGTTGATAGCGCGAGCACCAAAAGGCCAGAAGAATGCAGGACTACCATTTTCATCGGCTTTACAAAGATCAAGGCGAGGCACTCCTTTGTTGTAGTGTCGAACAAATTTAAGAGAATCTCTGAGCATGATCGGAAAATGTTTCAACGCAGAAGTTTCACCATTTTTTAGAATTTCTTTATACTGCTTGGATGTCTGGTAGTAACCATTGTTTGGGAGGGAGGGATTGATTGTTTTCCCAAGAGAAAAATGTGTATACCACACAGCGCAGTAGGCGATTAGGAATCCGTAGAGTGCATAGAGAATGAAACTAAAGAGTTTTCTATAATCCTTACGAAGCGAAAATGCGACGACTGGAAAGGCAAGGATCAAGACAAGCGCGACAACCTTCGTCGTGAGAGCAAGTCCAAAGGCACCTCCAAGCAGAATGCTGACGAGAATAAATTGTCGCGGAGAGAGGGTTTTTCCTCGTAGTAGCAAGATTGTCGTTGCGAGAAGGGTGAGAAGTGAGAAGAAGATGAGTGTGGGTTCGAGCATCGCTCCTCGTGAGTGAACGATGAGGGCATTGTCGAAGACATATGGGAATGTCAGAAGCCCAGAAATCTGTGCATTGCGACTTAGGAGATAGAAGATTGCATAGAGAAGTCCTGCGCTTAAGAATGCGAGAAGCGCTGGAAACAGTCGATACCCTGCAAATGAGAATCCTTCTGGAAACTCTCGTCCATAATCTGTATTAAGGAAGATATTGTCCTTTGCATTTGCATTCACAATCTTCTCTCCGAGTGCGATGAGGAGCTTCCCAAGTGGTGGGTGTTGCTCCATGAATTGCACGCCGTTCAAATATTTCTGTGCACTGGCGATGTGGTACGGTTCATCCCAGAACGTGTGTGGAGGATATGAGTAACGAAACGCATACGTAAAAAACGCGAGTAGAAGGACGATACATCCATACATGACTGGCTGGAACCATGCAGGAAGTGAGCGAGTAGGCACACGAGGCATGGA
>CAYRWT010000091.1:0-3511 GCA_964428105.1 uncultured Candidatus Peribacteria bacterium | reverse complement strand
ATATCTTTTCCTAATGTATTAATTCCAGCCAATGTTCCTACAGAGCTCTTTTCTATTCCACTTACTACATCTCCAACTTTATTTCCTACAATATCAAGTTTGTGTTCTACAGTTTGGAGCGACTCAGGTGAAAGTACTGCAGTAACTTGGACATTTCCTAGTGCTGAACTCATTGCAGCTGGTAAGCCAGCATTTGAAACTATCACTGGTCCAGATGTAGGCGAAATAGCACTAGGAGTAACTGTTGGTGTTACAACTGCCATACGAGGCGCTACTGGTTGTGCACGCTCTGGTAGAGTTACGCCATAATCCCTCTGGAGTCCTTCTCGAACTTTCTTATTTACTTCTTCTCTGCTCCAATTTGGATGGTCGTTATTAATTTTCTCTCTCCTTCTTAATATTTCTGATTGGAGATTTTTTCTTGCCTTTTCCTCAATTTTTGGATCTTTTTTCATTGCATCCTCTGCCGCTTTATCAGTAGCGAGAGAATGGTCATCTTTTCGAGCCTGTTTTATAATCAAATCCTTTGTCTCGGTATCTGTAAGGTCTCCTCCATCTGTTTTAAGTTTTCTTAACTTAGATTTGTCTTCTGCTACCTGATTGAGCATAGCACCTGGATTCTTCACAATCTTCAATGCATCGAATCCACTGATAGAGCCACCCTTTCCTGGGAGTGGTATAGCGATTTCTGCAGCAGCGATATTTGCGAGGCCGCCACCCATTTGTTCACCGATACCCTTCACTTTATCTGTTACTGCACCGATAATTTTACTTCCTCTAAATGAGGCAAATGTTCCGATCCACATGATTGCAAGCGCGGCGATCATCCATGTAAATCCCCAGATACCATTTACTCCTGCGAGAAATGGTACTTTTATATTGCCTCCAGGTGCTGCGATAGAAGCTGTCGCCGAGAGCATGATGATGCCGATGCTCATAGGGATACCGAAATACACCGGTATGAAGACTGCACCAGTAAATTCTTTCCAGATGTTATAGTCACCTACGAGGAAACTACCAAATTCTCCCTTTACGGCGTAGCCAAGGAACGAAAATGGCATAAATGCTGTACAAACCCAGATGATCACGATTCTGAGCATCAGTGCGATACAGAGAGCGATGAGCGGGAAGAGAGTGGCGAGGAGGATAAATGAATTGATGAAGATGCCGATACCAAGCTTGATCGTTGATTGCCATCCCACACTTGGCTGTGCGCCAGCAGGTGTATTTAGAAATACCTTATCGAGATTTGGTATGTTTATGATACTTGTCGCAAAGGTGTTAAATGTCGCGTAACCATAGCCCTTTTTCCCTCGCGCTTCTCCGTAGGGCATATAGTCCCAGCAGGCCATTTCACCTGAGCAATCGCAATCCTTTCCCGTGACACCATTAAAATAGTTTCCATTACCAGCAGTTCCACAACCATGTTTTTTTGGCTCGAATGAATTCTCATCGAAAACCATAACTCTGCAGTTTCCGCTTGTTACAGCTCCATTTGTCTTTGCACCATTAATGCATGTCCAGTTATTTCCTTGGACGAAACTTGGGAGAGAAAAAACAGTGTTCGTAAGGACGCTCGCGATATCGATGACAACACGTGGAAAGAACCATGAGAAGTTTACGCAGATCACTGCGATGATGAAGCTTCCAAGTTTTTCCTTTATGAAGTCCTTGTTTGCCTTTATCACCGTATAGAGTGCAGCTCCAAGTAGAAGGAAGAGGAAGATATAATTCATGATGTCTCTTGATACTTTCCAGATATTTTTAAGAGCAGAGCTCATCCCAGGAGCAGAGTAGAAGTCTGTATTCATGAAATACTCTAGAAACTGCAAGACGAAGAGGATCATCGCCTTCATCGCGACAGTCATTTGGCTCAAGACAGACAGAACACCATTCACAGGGTTGCCTAGATTACTATCTGGAGCAGGTGCCCCTGATTGAGCAAAAACCATCGGTATATCGAACTTCCCCCATGCGATACATGCGAGGAAAACCAGAAAGCAGAAGGTGAACTTTTGTTTATTTTTGAACATTCCCACCATTATAGCATACTTTTCGGTATTTTCTCAATCAGTTACACGTAAGTAGCTTGAACCGGCAGATACTGAAGAGTACGAAAAGTACTCTACGAAAGAGAATTATGAACAAATAATGTATACAATAATAGAATATTAGATATACATACATTTCAATTTTTCCTTTATTTATAAACAAAATTAGATGAATAAATAATGTATACTTATTTTTGATCAATTTTCTTGCTCTCCACCACCTATGTGAGTAATATTTGTGCACAAGGTAATGGACGTATTTCTTCTTTCCTCGTTCGTTTTCTATGGCTCATCCAGCTCTAAAAGCCCTCTTTAGTTCGCAGACACGTTTGAAGCTCCTGGAGGTATTTCTCCTTCATCCAGAAGAAGAATACTTCATTCGTCAGCTCACCAGGTTACTCAAAGAGCAGATCAACTCTATTCGTAGAGAGCTAGAAAACCTTCACAAGATCGGTCTCGTGAAGTCCAGGCACAAGAATCGTAAGAAGTACTACAAGACGGACACAACATTTGTGTTTTATCCAGAACTCAAAAATATGTTTGGGAAGGAGGTAAAGGGAGGGGAGGGACCTACCGTTACAGCTCTCAAGAATCTTCCAGGAGTAAATTTCCTGCTTCTTGCTGGGAGTTTCGTCGGTACACAGAGCAAGGTGGATCTCCTCATCGTTGGTGATGCTCGCAAGGAAGTCGTAGAACTTCTCCTTACACAAGATCCTACGATGAAGAACGTGAAGTACTCACTCTTCTCGAAGGCAGATTTCCTCTATCGATTAAGTCTACGCGACCGATTCATCCTAGAAATCGTGGATGATCCACGGCATCTTGTGGTGAGCAATACTATGCAACAGGAGGTGGAGGAAGCGAGAAAGTAGCTTATTGATTGTGTAATTTGCCGCAGCCGGGACGCCGCGTCCCGGATATGTTTCTTTTCCACTTTTTTATAAAAGTGGAGCAAAAAGCGTCGCTGGTGAAAAATTTCTTCGGTTCTATTCTGCTCGATACGCTAAAACGTGCAAACTCGCCCCGAGGGCTCAAACAGTGCACGTTTTCACGCTTCTCTCGCAGAGAACCGAGACGAAATTTTTCAAGGCGACAGGACGACGAATATTTTCCCATTAAAGATTCTCCTTTTGACAAACTCCCTTCATATCTGTACATTTCCCCGGCATGTCGCAACAAATACTCTCAACTCAGGCAAAAAAGACTGTAAAAGCAGATCGCCCAACGATTCAGCCGGGTCAGACTGTCCGCGTGCATCAGAAGGTGCAGGAAGGCGATAAGGAACGTATACAGATTTTTGAAGGGATGGTGATCAGTGTTCACAATGGTCATGTGCCATCTGATCGTAGTTTTACTGTTCGCCGCATCGCTTCTGGTATCGGAGTAGAGAAAGTCTTCCCACTCCATGCTCCAGCAATCGAGAAGATCGAGGTGAACAAAGTCGCGAAAGTTCGTCGCGC
>CAYRWT010000090.1:0-3551 GCA_964428105.1 uncultured Candidatus Peribacteria bacterium | reverse complement strand
GTCGGGGGAGCCAATTTACTCACTCCATCACACTCGCATATCCTAAGACGCATATGAAAACAGCACTCCTCTATTGGGTTCCACATGTTCTACTTTTGTTCTTCATGGTGGGATCCTCAGTGTATTACTTCATCGATTTGCCATCAGCAGTCAAAGCTTTTGGTGATCTTGGATTCCCTGCCTACACGGTCTACTTCAATGCCATTGCAAAGATCCTTGGCAGTATCGCAATTATCGTTCCTGCTGTGCCACGAGTGCTAAAGGAATGGGCGTACGCGGGCTACTTGTATATCTTACTTATGGCGACTCAAGCAGTATGGATGACGATGCCAGGAGTGCCATGGCCGATGTTCGGATTCATCGCCATTTGGGCATTTGCGTACTGGCGTTTCTCTCTCACAACTCCAAAACACACAATGTAAAATTGGGGAAGGTGTTTTTTACTGCGAGTTGTTCATATTCGATGCCAGATCTACAATGAGCACACTATGAAAAAATACCTCGCAGAAGCTCTCGGAACTTTCGCTCTCGTATTCGTTGGAACCGGAGCAATTATCGTGAATGATGTTACGAATGGATCAATCACCCACGTCGGTATCGCACTGAGCTTTGGACTCGTCATCATGACGATGATTTATGCATACGGAGAAGTGTCTGGTGCGCACTTCAATCCTGCAGTCACAGTAGGATTTACTATCGCTCGAGGATTCCCACGATCAGAAGCTCTGCGTTATATCCTCAGCCAAGTCGTCGGTGCGCTTCTCGCAAGTGCATTGCTCCTTGGAATGTTCCCAGATCACGCAACTCTCGGTAGTACTTTGCCGAGCGGCTCCGCTCTACAATCCTTGATTTTCGAAATTGTGATGACCTTTTTCCTGATGATCGTCATCCTGGGAGTGACGTCGGGCACAAAAGAAAAAGGCATCGTTGCTGGTATCGCAATCGGTGCAGCGATAGCCCTCGACGCACTCTTCGGTGGTCCGATCTCTGGAGCTTCTATGAATCCTGCTCGTTCATTTGCACCTGCACTTCTCTCGGGGAATTTTGGAACATTCTGGATATATCTCATTGGACCTGTACTCGGAGCCGCACTTGCTGCATTAGCATCACGCTACCTTCATTCTCGTAATCCTGCATAATCTCGCCGCTAATTCTCTTCTATAATTAACGCTGGAGAAGTGAAATAAAAAGATTCGCTATACTCTTCGTATGAGATACATCTCGTTTGCGTGGTTATCACCGACGATCACGGCAATCGGCCAGAGATTTGGAATCGATGCACATTATTTTGCAAAAAATTCTTTCTTTGTACTCCTTGGACATGTGCTTTCGATTCTACGAGGAATTATTAGCGGATACTTAGTCGCACGTTTTTTTGAGCAAGAGATGTATGGGCAGTATCAGTTTATTTTAAGTGTGATGGGGATGCTATCGATCTTTGGACTCGGAGGACTTACGACATCAGTTGCTAGAGCATGGTCTCGTGGAGATGCATTTTCCTTACATCGAATCACTGTCTATCAAATAAAGTTTTGTCTCCTGGGCTCCTTGATTCTTTTGGGATGCATTCCATTCTTAGAGTACTACGGACGACAAGAGTTCTGGCCACTATTTGTTGCTGCTGCATTGATTTTCCCTCTCCCCTCTGTCGCTATGGTGCGTTTCGGAGGATACACCATTGGAAAAGCAAGATTTGATCTGTCATTAAAAGTTTCATTGATTTGGAGCCTCTATACCATCATCGCATCGCTTGCGATTATTGCATTTCATCAATCAGCACTCCTCATGCTCGTTGCTGGAACTGCTATTACTCCAATTGTGTATCTGTGGTACAGCAGAAAAATGATTCCTCCAAAGGAAGATGGAAATACAAATACAAACGCAATTATCCGCTATGGGTGGCAAATGACTCTATCAACACTCCCCACGGAGCTTGTATGGTATCTAGATAAGATTTTTATTGCTCATTTTCTAGGAATCGGACAACTGGCAGTATTTTCAGTTGCATTACTGATACCAGAGCAAGTCAAATTTCTTTTAAAGCAATTTATTCCAATCACATTTGCGAAGCAGGCAGGGAAAGAGGATAGCCGAGAACGAAGAGCAAAACTTATCAAAGCAGTGTTATGCGGTGTGGTGATTTTTACCATCGGCATCGGGATTTACATCGCTCTCTGCCCTCTCATCATACCATGGCTCTTTCCCAAGTACGACGCTTCGGAGGTTATTTTTCTTACATCTATTAGCGCCATAACACTCATCACTCAACCAATGTCTCTTCTCTCGCAATACCTCGAAGCGCAGGGCATGGTAAAAGCAATTTGGTATTCGAATCTTACTGCTGCTATCGCCTTCGCACTTTCCATGAGCTTCCTCATCCCTTTCTATGGACTACTGGGAGCTATGATCGCTCGAGGCGTTTTCCGATTGGTCTATTCCGGCATGTCGTGGTGGTATGTACTGCGTTCTCCGCTGCGAACAGATTAATTCCTTTCTTTATTGTAAGAGTCTTCTTTGAATATTGACTTATTTATATATTATTTTATAATATAAATATGAAAGCAGTACATGAAGCATTTGATTGTGGAAATTGCGGTACACATGTTCTACCACTACATTCTGGCACGAGAAACCACTGTACAGACTGTCTTTGTTCTGCACATGTAGATGGGAAAGAGCCTGGAGATAGATCAGAATCCTGTCATGGAATTATGCACCCTATTGCGATAGAAACACGTAAAGGTTTGCAATATATTTTGCATGAATGTTCATGTGGACATACACGCTCGAACAAAGTCGCTCCAGATGATAATCTGGATACGATTATCACAGTAATGCAATCAGGAAATGTCGATGCACAAGCAAAAAATACACGTGCATAAGAAAGATCATTACAAGTAAGGAATTGTAATCGCACCCTTGACAGGTGCATACTTGCGTAGGATGATTATCTCCTTTTTCCCAAATTTATTATGAATACGAAAGGTAACAACTCAGAAGCAAAAGCGTACAAAGAATTGAAAAAAATGCCTATCGAACATTTGAGGGGGGGGGTCCGAGCGTTTGGGAATGAAAGCGATGGAAGGCCGACTTTCCAATGGAGAAAGAACATGCCGAAGGAGAATGCAATTTGTATTAGCGAGAAAAGAAAATGACGCAGAATTTGCAAAACTTGCAAATAAACAAAGGCCACAGCAGCCTTCAGTTACTGAAAGACCAAGGCAGAATCCTCAGCAACAGGCGTATGACGAGGCATATCTTGAGGGTGAAGAAGAAAGAGGAGGGTTTAGATTTAACCCATATGAGCAAACTGACATTAAGTATTGGGCATTTGTCGATGGAAAAGCTGGGCGTCCACGCAATCTACAAGAAGCAACTGAACGAGCTGCGCGATTCGGAGGAAGACAGCCACCTCGTTCTAGTTTTTTGTGGTAGTGACAAAAAGTTACTTACTACCCAAGTAACGCGCAACGTGCAAAGGTTCCTGTAGAAAGTATCCGCCCATCTTTCGTAGACAAATTCAGTTCCTGCGCATCGATAAAAAATTTCTT
>CAYRWT010000089.1:0-3563 GCA_964428105.1 uncultured Candidatus Peribacteria bacterium | reverse complement strand
CATCGCCGCGACTCTCACGTTTGGGTTGTACAAGAGCAACAGGGAGCTGAATTTGCGGCGCATACAAGACAGAATCATGGCAATTGCGGCTACCGGCGCCTTGCAGCTCGATCCCAAGGACATCGATGCCATCCATACTCCGGACGATGTTTCCAAGCCCGAGTACGCAAAAATTGTTGCGACTCTGAATTTGATCAGAAGGAGCAATGAAAATATTCAGTACGCATATGTCATGCGTACCACGCACGAACCGCTGAAATTCACATTTGTAGCCGATGCCGATTCCATCAATCCAGGACTTAAAAAAGACTTGAATCAGGATGGAAAAATCGATGAACAAGATGCGCTCAATACGCCCGGAGAACTCTACGACGGATCGAGATTTCCGATCATGAAGGATGCCTCCAGACAGGTGGTCGCGGACTTCGGTACGGATCAGTGGGGCACGTTCTTTTCCGGATTTTCTCCTATTAAAAATCAGTCAGGCGACACGGTGGCGATTCTGGGTATCGACGTTTTTGCGAGCAAGCTCGATGAGCTTTCGGCGCAAACATTCTCACCACTTGCGGCATTCGTCCTCCTCTTCGTTGTCTTCCTCCTCCTCCGATTTGTCTCGATCAATCGCTCGCTGATCGCAGAGCTTTTCATCGTGGTGCAGGCAAAATGGCGCCCAATCGTCTTATGGACCACCTTTATCCTGCTGTCATTGGTAGTCATTCTCTATGGTTTTCAAAGATATCAATATCATCTTGCAGTTGAGGCCATGGGTCAGAAACTACAGGCAATAGCAGTGACTGCTGCAGATGATTTTGATCCTAATGACTTGAATCAACTGCATTTTGCGAGAGACATGAAAACGGAGGCGTATCAGAGGGTTTTTAAAAGATTGAATGAGATTCGGAATAAGAATCCGGAAATTTCATTTTCCTATTTAGTTAGACCTACACAGACCCCATATCTCTTTGAGTTTATTGCTGATTCTGATTCAAATTATAGCCTGCCATTGCACACCCAGTATTCGATTTTTAATCAAACACTAGATAACGAAGCAATGGAAAATATTTGGCCAGGAGTCGTTTACGATGATTCTGTCGATAAGATTTTTACATCTGCCTTAAGAAATCCTGGCTTTGGATACACCCCCCATGATCAATGGGGCACCGCTATTACTGGCATGGCCCCCATAGTGCTAAATGGAAAAACAATCGCAATATTATGTAACGATGTGCAGCTGCAATGAGGGTTTCAATTCAGAGATATCAGCTTTTTGGCTAGCTGATTCCCAATCTATTTGTTTGCAAAAGAAATTATTGCCACGCCGGACATAATAATTGTACCTCCGATAATTGTGCTTACTGAAAGATGATTCTGCTTAAAAATCAAAAGCGCAAAAAGTGCGATGAACAACGGATAAGATACTTCGATAAGCCCCGCCAAGGTAGCGTTCTTACTCTCGATAGAGAATCCGATGCAAAGCTCGGCAGAGATATAAATTACTATCGCAAGAAGAGTCCATGTCGATACTTCTCGGGAGGCAAAAATGGTTTTAATATTTGATATCAGTGTGTTTTGCATTAGTCCGATAATACCCAGAATTATAAAAGTAAAAAAAGAAACAATAGTTAAGTAAGTAGTAACAGTGATATGGCTAAAAAGCGCTTCCTGAATAACATAGGTTAGGCCCCATAAAACAGATGCCAGCAGAGCTAATAGAATCCAGAGCATATTTAGTAATATACATCTAACGGAAGGCAATTGCACCCTCCGCTACCTTATTTTCGTCGCATATAATTTGCGATTTTTTTCTCTATATACCACGAGAAAAATCCCTTATTTGCTTTTCTGAACTTTGGATCTTTCCAAGCACGACCTGTAATTTTCCCTCTGCAATTCTTGCTTCCGCAGTTGCAGTCGAAGGGTAGGCCATCCATCCGTCCAATTTGAGTCGTCTCATAATCAAAGCAAATTTCTTCGCCCGCGTGAATTTTATGTCTTGCAACTAATAAAATTTGGCCCTTAACACCTGAGTTCGGATTACAAGAATGATTGAATCTGTCCGACGATTCCAGCAAGTCACTTTTTATTGGTATTAAAAAGAGATTGTCGAAAATTGAAATGGGATGCGCAGTAAAATTCGGATCTTTTTTTGTTCGTCGAACCATTTCCTTCTCGTCACAAATAATACCTCCCCAAGCAGCAATAAGCTCTCCTTTCGGTATTTCTTTAATAGCGAATACGCCAACTCCGCTTATGCCAGAGCCCCTCTTTTTGCATTTATCCGATAGGAACGAGTACTTGGTCATATGCGGTAGAAGCAGGGTTATCTTGGACTCTAGCTCACTCAAAATAATATTCCAAGTTATAAAGAAATATGATATAATTGTCTGATGATCGCCGAAAAAAGCCTCAAAGGGGAGAGTATTCCAAAAAAAATAGCCAAACATGGTTCAGTGGCTGTTTTCTTGCTCTGTGCAGGCGTCGCTATGGGTTCCACATACTTTTTGCAGGACTATACTCGTCAGTTGCTTCGGGACAGGTTAAATGAACGTTTGACTGCTATTGTATCGACGGCATCACTCCAATTCGATGGGAATGAAATCGAAAAAATCCATGAAATAGGTATTGATGCAGTAAAGCAGGATTTTTATAGAAAGAATGTGCTGAAGCTTCAGCAAATTAGGAGCGCAAATAAGAATATTAGATATGCCTATGTGATTGCACCTACGAGTGACAAATATATTGTTGAATATGTCGTAGATGCAGATGCGATGGTCATTGAGCCTACTATTGATTTTAACGAAGATGGTCTTATTGATTCTGAAGATGTGAGTAAGCCCGGGGACGAATATGATGCATCAGAAGTTCCCGCAATGCAGGGAGAGGCATTTGAAAGGCCCACGGTCGATCAAGATCTATCCATTGATACTTGGGGCACCTTTCTATCAGCCTATGCACCAATTTATGACTCGGCTCACAATGTAGTAGGCGCACTCACAATAGACGTAGAGGTCAGCGATTTTCAGGCTTTGGTAGATACTACATTTATACCGTTTTTGCTTTTCATCATTGCTCTTTTATTACTCATCTCTTTCCTGACATTATTTTTGGTCCGCATTTGGAAAAGCAGAGTTTCCTTGCTTCAAGAACTTGATCGTCAAAAAGACGAACTTCTTGGTATCGTTGCTCATCAGCTCGCCAAACCGATTACCGCCATTCGCTGGGACTTGGAATCCTTGCTGGATGGTGACCTGGGCAAGCTGAACGAGAAGCAGCAGGAAGAGGCCAAGACCATGCGCTCACAGGCTGTGAACCTTGCGGACCTTGTCAGCATGATCTTGGACGTGTCACGCATTCAGCTCGGTAAAATCAAGCTGGAGCCGCAGCCCTTGGATATGAATGAGTTCTTCAAGGATATCCTGGATGTCATTGAACCTTCAGTGAAGCAGAAGAAGCTCAACTTTGTTAAAGATATGCCCAAGAACCTGCCCACGGTGCTCTTGGACAAGCGTTATACGCGCATGACCATCGAGAACCTTATGACCAACGCCGTAAAGTACACACCG
>CAYRWT010000088.1:0-3599 GCA_964428105.1 uncultured Candidatus Peribacteria bacterium | reverse complement strand
TCTTTTTTTGGGGGTGGCGTTTTATCGGGTGCCTTAGCCGGCTCAGGTTTTGGGGCATCATCCGCTTCTTCCTCTGCCTCAGGTTCTACTACAGCAATCGCTTCTCGCTTTTTTACAAAATCAAATGCAGCGCGAACCGCCTCAATCTTCCTCTGTAGAGCAGGATGATCTTTATCTGCAATGATCGACAAAATTAGTTTTAGCTTGGCACTGAGCACCTGCAAAATTTTCTTTTGCTCAGGCAGTTGATCATCCGTAAATCTCTTGAAGTATTTTTCCAGAATCTCCTCTGTAAGATCTTCTCGGCCATCGTCCTTCCAACCCCAGAGGATAAACATCCTATTTGCCTGATTTATGCTCATCTGTAAAAATTCTGCTTTATAATCCTCCTGACCAGGGACGACAGCAATGATTGTGATTAATTCGGCTAGATAGCGGGACCTTTCTGAACTCATTGATTTTCTCTTACGATTTTCTACTAAGAATCCATATTGGATCACGATATCGCGAATTGCCGTACTGTTTTTTCTATTGAGACAGATTTTTTGTGCAACCTCCGTTAGATTGTTATTCCCTTTGTCATATCCTTCACAGGCAATTAATAAATCATGCACGCGCTTAGCAGCTGCCTCACATTGTTCTTCAAGTGATGGGGCACTCTTCTCTTCTTCATCCTCAGGAGGATCTGCTTCCTGCACAAGCGCAAGCAAGCGCGTATGCACAGCGATGCGCTGCGCGTCATGTCCCTGATATTTCTTTTTATTGTCCGGCCAAAAATCTTTACAGTCGTAGGCCCCAATAGTACTGGAAACATGAATGCGAAGATCAAAATCGTCAAAAGACAAGCTCCGCCCCGGTTTTTTCAGTAATTCTTGTTTGAATTTTTCAATCGTTTTATACTCGGGCGCCGTGATTTTTCTCGCCAAAGCGAGGCGCAATCCTTGCAATGTATCCGCGTACGCTTGGAACAAATCCGTCCCCGCTACTAAGAAATTTTTATAGAATTCAATTCTATAATACAATTCTTGAAAGCTCATTGTTTCTACGTCATCTTCAAGTTCAGCTAGCGTCTCAATGGCAAGCCCCCTTCCCTCGGGCGTTTGAAGATATTGCACAAAATCATCATCTCCTGTTCCGACAATTTTCATGAAATCATCAGGCTTGATGGAAGCATCTTTATACCGCTCTGCAAATTCTTTGATATGTGCTTTGATTTTGTCGGGCTCTGTCACGCCTTCAAAGTAGATAAAACCAAGATCAAGCTCGGATTCAAATGAATCGTCATCTTCATCGAGATCATCTTCGACTTCAGAATCACCTGACTCTTCTGATCCACTCGCAATGCGCTGCAATTCTTCATAAGTAGTCTCAAAACTATCAACAATATCTCCTGCAAAAGCCAAAAGCGAAGAGTTTTTTAGCGATCGGAATTCTTCCTCTGATTTAATATAATCCACATAAATGCTTGCAAGAGTTTGGCGAACTTCCTTCAAATTAGCATCTGATAGAATTGGACCAAATATCCTGAAGTTGCTGATGAGCTCGCAATAAAATGCGACTTTTCGAGCAGTCAACGCAATCGGATCGTCTTTGGAAAAATTTTGGGAAGCGAATATTGCCACTATTGCATCCAAATTATCCTCTGTTAATGATGCATTGCTAACCTGCTTTTGCAGCCATTCTTCTGAAGGCCTTGCATCATGTGTCGCGAGGAACTCTTTTTCCATTGCTTCCACTTTCGCCACCACATCAACTTCCTCTTCCGGTGTTTCATCATCGCTACGCAGCAACCAATTTTTCTTCGCTCCATATTCATATAATTGACCGGCAATCGGCGTCCATACATGTTGTATGTCTTCCAAAATTTTTAACTCATTTTGGTGGGGGGCGCTGGATCCACTGATTGCATCTATGAGCGTTCTTGTCTGCCCTATAAATCCATAGCTGCGATGGATAAAATGCTCCCATTCCTCCTTTGTGACAGTTTCAAACCCCATATTTTCATTAATTTTTTGCAGTTCATATTGAGAATGTTCATAGTCCGATAAATGCTGAAGCACATCCAGCACCGGCCTGATTTTTTCGCTCATTAGTGCGGCATCATCGCCCATTTGCTCACTAAAAATCCCGATGGCTGCCTCAGAGAACATCATGGGATTGATGTACACACTCCGATCGTTCATGAGAGCAAAATCCTCTGTTGAAGCAATTTTTATGATGGCAATCAACAGCAAGGTGTACGTGCGCTGATCACCCTTTTGCTGCAAGCGATCAAGAATGGTTTCATACGCTGCATCTGCAGCAAGACCTTCTTGTGATGTTCGCCAAAGATGAACCAAAATTTCCGTTTTCTGATCCCTGTCGAGCGTTGGCCACTTTTCCCTCACTCCGGATTCATCGAGTGCGAGGAATTCGGCAATCAATGTTTCAGTATTTTTTTCTGCTAGCGCATCTGCTGATGCCGGATCAGCGCCTGATGCAGGAGGAGAACTAGTGGATTCACGAGAATATTCCTCTGCCAATTTTTTAATTGCATTAAATTCACTTACCCGTTGCATTCCAGGCTTGGAATCAACCCCCTCTAAACTTCCAACAATATATTCTATCAGAGCCTTTAGTGGTACATACGCATTATTCTGAAAAAATGTAACATATTGAACCGCTGGACTGTGCGGATTCATCAGTGTGATCTCTTGTATGATTCTAGATGCCAATCTTTTTCTTACCGTCTCAAGAGGCTTAAGATGATTCTGGAACGTGTCATATCCATCTATTAATTGCGTATAAAATGAAAGGCGATTATTAAGATTTTCAATTGTCTCATTCTCAATATCTGTCTCATCAAGTATCTCAAATATCACAGTTCTATCTATACCAAGTTTTGCATCCCAACCATGTTCGGGCTGAGGCTGAGTCTTATTATCTCTGATAAACGCTGCCTCCCATTCTAGAAGTTGCCGCCTTATTTCCGCCCTGTCTTTGCCATCGAAAAAATCTGGTCCGGGTGCCGAAGATGTAGGCTCTGGGTCTGCTCTAGAACTAGAAGTTGAATCAGAATTGTTATAAGTGCCTCCTCCCCCTCCCCAACCATGATATCCGCCAAGTTCATCCAAACGCATATTAATTTTGCGCAACGCAGTTTCAAGAGCATCCCGAACATCTTCAATGCGACCCTTATTCTGCACTGAGACACATTCATCAATCGATCCTAGACACTGCCGCAAACAAATAATAATTAGCTCAAGGGATTCAGTATCTTCGCTTACTTGGGCTCCACGTACAGGAAGCACGTCTACTGCTTGAGCAAGCTGCTGCAAAATCATGGCCTCCATCTCCTCCAATTCCGTAAAACGATCTTCATCGTTTGCCAGCCCTAATTGTCCAAATACAGTTGCTATTACATCTTCATCAAAAATGGCAGGAAGCCCTGCCTCTGCCCTATCATGCACCACATTTCTCAATCGAGAAGCAATGTCAAAAATGCGTTGTAGGTTATTTCGAATTCTTGGAATTTCATCTGTAGCCTCACTTTCAGGAGTGGTAGCTGGAACATCGGGTTCCTCACATCTCTTCAAGACCGCATCAAGAACTGCACTCAA
>CAYRWT010000087.1:0-3625 GCA_964428105.1 uncultured Candidatus Peribacteria bacterium | reverse complement strand
CCTTCCTGGAGTGGAGAACTGCTTACAGCGCCTCAAATCCAGAAATGAACATGATCTCTTTGAGCAGGAAGATTTTGTACGTCGCGTCTATACCGAGTACGAAGTGTATGCGGCATCTCACCCTGAAATCATCGTGGTGGATTCGAGCAAATCAAAAGACGATACAGCAAACGAAATCCTTCGCATTGCAGCGAAATACTGCAGGAAATAACATGCTGTGATAGTCTACAAGCATGCACGCTCGTCTCCTCTCCGGCACCGAAGCTGCAAGTGCGTTGCTTGCCAAACTCAAACCTGAAGTAGAAAAACTAAATCCCAAGCTTGTTGTAGTACAAGTAGGAGAAGATCCAGCAAGTAGTAGTTACATCCGCCAAAAGATCAAGAGCTGCAAGGAAGTCGGCATGCGTTCAGAGCACAAACATCTCCCTGCAACTACTCTGCTCCCTGAGCTAATGGAGGTAATCGATACACTAAATAACGATAATGATGTCACAGGCTTTATCGTACAGCTACCACTCCCCTCTCATCTTTCTAAAGATCCACAGAAGATCATCGATGCGATTGATCCAAAAAAAGACATCGATGGATTTTCTACCATCAACATCGGCTCTACGTTTCTCTCAAAGGCTTCAGAGCTTCTTCCGCCAGCGACACCTGCTGGCATCGTCGCTCTCCTCGAACACTATAAAATTGAAGTTGCAGGCAAGCACGTCGTCGTCGTGGGACGAAGCAACATCGTAGGGAAACCGATCGCCATCATGCTCATCAATCGCGGAGCGACAGTGACAGTGTGTAATAGTAAGACATCTGATCTCCCTGCCATTACTCGCCAAGCGGATATCCTCATCGCTGCAGTTGGTAAGCCAAAAATCATCACAGCTGATATGGTGAAAGATGGAGTCGTTGTAATCGATGTCGGAGTAAATCGAGTGGATGGAAAGCTTATCGGAGACTGTGACTTCGAGGCAATTTCAAAGAAAGCATCAGCAATTACACCAGTGCCAGGAGGAGTAGGACCTATGACAGTTGCGAGCCTCATCGCAAATTCCGTGAGAGCCAAAAAATACGACAGTGAATAGCCTTGAAATATTCTGTCAGTAATAGTTCTGTCTATCTCCCCGCTCTCTTGCGATCGTTTTCCGTAAGAAGTTTCTTGCGTAAACGAATACTGACTGGAGTCACCTCTACAAGTTCATCATCTTGAATGTACTCAAGCGCCATATCGAGTGTCATGATCACTGGTGGGACTAAGCGAATTGCTTCATCGCTACCAGAAGCACGAACGTTACTGAGCTTCTTCTCTTTGGAGACGTTCACGACGACATCCTGACCATTTGGTGTTTCTCCAACAATCATGCCTTCATAGACAGGGACTCCAGAGCCGATGAAGAACTTTCCTCGCTCCTGGAGCTGCCAGATAGCATACGCAACAGACTGACCTGTGACACCAGAGATGATCGAGCCCGTCGTACGACCAGGGAGGTCTCCTACATATGGAGCGAAATGCAAGAATGCGTGCGTGAGGATGCCTTCTCCACGAGTATCGATGATAAACTCATTGCGGAAACCGAGGAGACCACGAGTAGGGATGACATACACTAAGCGAGTGATGCCATTTTTGCTCTCCATACCCTGCATGATTCCTTTTCTGCGACCAAGTTTATCGATGACTGCACCTACAGAGACATCCGGTACATCGATGTACGCCGTCTCCATTGGCTCCATCTTCACACCATTCTCCATGTGTGTGATTACTTCTGGTCGTGATACTGCGATTTCAAATCCCTCTCTACGCATCGTCTCGATAAGAACACCAAGGTGCATTTCTCCACGACCGGAAATACGGAATGCATCTGTGCGCTCACCGAACTCAATTTTTAAGCCCACGTTTGTAAGGAGTTCTTTTTCGAGTCTCTCGCGGATGTGACGTGTCGTAACAAGCTTGCCTTCCTTTCCTGCGAATGGAGAGTTATTCACGATGAAGTCCATCGACACTGTCGGTGGATCGATTTTGATGAGAGGAAGTGGCTCTGCATTTTCATCGGACGTGATGGTATCTCCGACGTATGCATCAGGTAGACCCGCGATCAATACGACGTCCCCTGCCACTGCTTCTTTTATCTCTACTTGGCGAATGCCTTGGTACGCTGAAATCTTTGTAATTCTCCCTGCCTTTTTTGTACCATCAGCCTTCAGAAGGAAGACTTGCTGGTTCTGTGTTACCTTTCCTTCGAAGATGCGCCCTACAGCGATGCGACCAGAGAACACGTCGTATGCTAAGTTGATTGGTTGAAAACGTAGTGGCTTACTCGCATCGTTTGCAGCAGGCTTCACGTGCTCGAGGATAAGATCAAAGAGCGGAGATAAATCCTTGGACTCATCTGTCATCTTGCGCTTAGCGATGCCATCACGACCAATCGCATACACATACGGAAAATCAAGCTGGGCGTCACTCGCTCCAAGCTGGATGAAGAGATCGAAAACTTGGCTCAGGGCTCTCTCTGGATCACACCCAGGCCTATCGATTTTATTGATGACGACGAGTGGACGGATACCAATCTCGAGGGACTTCTTCAAAACGAAGCGTGTTTGTGGCATCGGACCATCGAAGGCATCCACGAGGAGTAGCACACAGTCACACATCTTCAGCACGCGCTCTACTTCAGAGCCGAAGTCAGCGTGACCAGGTGTGTCGACAATGTTGATCTTCGTTCCCTTGTATTCGATAGCACAGTTCTTCGCATAGATGGTGATACCACGTTCCTTCTCTTGGTCATTGCTATCCATCACGCGTTCGTCTACCTGTTCATGAGAACTAAACGCTCCACCTTGGCGGAGGATTTTGTCGACCAATGTCGTCTTCCCGTGGTCGATATGCGCGATGATGGCAATGCTTCTATATTCCATAGTAAATTTGAAGTCGGCCGATTGTAGCGGGAAAAAGTGAAGAGTGCACGCCTAAAACTCTGACCTACACTCCTAGATGTTGCATATTATATAATTTATTTTATAATTGCAAATATGAAAGTAGTACAACCTGAACAGGCTGCGCTTCTTAGCCTCAAGAATGCAAGGTTCAACGGGTGCGGAGGACAACATCATTTTGATCCCAAGTTTGGCGGAATAGCTTGTCCACTCGAAGTACGAGAAAGGAATACTGGATGTGCTCATGCTGTTCATTTTGGAATACAATGGGCTATAACACTCCTAAAGATTCGTGGCTTCATCGAAATAGGACATGCTGCAAATCTCGAAAAGATTTTTGACGAATGCCAAGATGAACTGACGACATTTGATCGTGTCCTTGGAACTCTTGAAAAATGTAGGAACGAAGAAATGACACCGGAAGAAGAGGAACAGGCAATTGACAAACTTTTCGGTCCCTATAGCTATGGACTACCAGTAGATAGAAGACTCGATAATATTATTCCTTGGGCGAAAGAACGACAGAGAGTATTGGCAATACCTATAGAGAAAACACGACGAATGCTCGTCGCACTACTTAGTCATACGTTGAAACCAAATGCTTCAAAAGAATGGACGCAGGAACGTGCTGATCGTTTTCTCTCACATCTCGCAGAAACCAGGTCTCTCAATCCTTCTGCAGAACTACAAATATGAAGAA
>CAYRWT010000086.1:0-3685 GCA_964428105.1 uncultured Candidatus Peribacteria bacterium | reverse complement strand
AGCTCGATGTCATGGCTTTTCTTTGGATCAAGTTCTATTTCCTCATCAGTGGTGATAACACTTCCATCAATACGCAGACGCACAAATCCTTCTCGTTTTGCAGCATCAATAATCTTTTGATGTGATCCTTTACGACCGATAACCAGTGGAGCAAGAAGCATAATTTTTATTCCTTCTGGCATTTTTGTGATGACATCCACAATCTGGCTCGATGATTGTTTTGTAAGAGGTTTCCCTGTGATAGGGCAGTGCACTCTTCCTGCTTTTGCGAAGAGCAAGCGTAGGTAATCATAAATTTCTGTGACAGTCCCTACTGTCGATCGAGGATTGCGAGATGCTGTTTTTTGATCAATCGAAATTGCAGGACTGAGGCCCTCGATCGAGTCTACCTCTGGCCGTTCCATCTGTTCGATGAACTGCCTCGCATATGCAGAGAGTGATTCAGCATAGCGTCGTTGCCCCTCTGCAAAGATCGTATCAAAGGCGAGAGAGGACTTCCCTGAGCCAGAAAGGCCAGTGATGACAGTGAGCGCATTGCGGGGGATATCGACATCGATACCCTTCAAGTTATGCATGCGTGCACCGCGTACGCGAATTGTTTCCATAGCAAAAACTATGCTAGTACCATAGCTGACGGATTGTACGGCACGAGGCTAGCTTGTGTCTAGGGTTTACCCTTCAACAAGAGAGGAGAATTGGAGAATACTTTTATTGTAGAATATTTTTCTCTTCCACTTTTTTACAAAAAGTGGAGCAAAAAGCGTCGCTGGTGAAAAATTTCTTCGGTTCTATTCTGCTCGATACGCTACAACGTGCAAACTCCCACCTTCGCTCATACGAGCTACGGCGGGCAGGCGCCTTCGAAGCCTCAAACAGTGCACGTTGTCACGCTCCTCTCGCAGAGAACCGAGACGAAATTTTTCAAGGCGACAGGACGATGAAGTGGAAAATTTTTACCATCGTTTCTTATCTTTCTTCATATCCGTACACTGCTCAGAACGTAGGGAATAGTTTGGATTTTCCCATGCTAATTCTGAGATACAACGCTTCATCTTCGATTCCCATGCCATCACAATCGTTTTCGAAGCGAGGAGATGAAATGTGATGTCTGTGCCAGGTGGAGGGAGTTGTGCCGCGATTGCCCCACTATTACTTGTGAGGAAATTGCGAGGTCCTTCTTTGTGAAATGCGAGGAAGAGGGCGCCACTTTGATTTGTGAGTGCAAATGCTTTCGTCGATGCGCTGGCAATAAGCCCTGGCATAGAAGAAGGTGGAGAAGGTTGCTCAGTAGAGATGATGATGTATTCAGGTAGACCATCATCATTCAAATCTGTTTGCCCAGCCATTTGTAGATTTTCATCTTGTAGAGTTGTCTTCAGTCGCTCGATCATTTGCTGTTCTTTTGCATATTGCTCTTGGTACTTTTCAATTTGCTTTGCCTCCATCGATTTATACATGAGGTACTCTCTGCGATACGCTTCTGCCTTTGTAGGGCTAACATTCATGAAGAAATGAAGGCTTCCTGTCGCGGTACGCACAGTTTTACCACGCGTTGCTTCTGCGTCGATCCAGAGCATAAATGGTGTTGATTGCCAGTCTTCTCTCGATGCAAAGCTAAAACGTGCTACAGCAGCACCACTCTGTGTTGTAACGATGCTTCGACCAAGAGGGGCATTTCGATCATCAGGCTGGAACCATGTTGCTTGAACTTTCATACCATCCATTGGCTCTTTGAATGCCACAACAGCAACAAGCTCGCGATCATTTGCAGCGAAGTAATTGCGAAAGTGTAGACGATCAACTGGTGTAGCGAGAGAACCTGTTGCGATACCGAGGAATACGATCTCAGGCTTCCATGCTACTGGCGTACCTTTACAGGCGCTAAGACTCAGTGAAGTACAGACGAGAGAGAGAAGTATGAATGTGCGATGCATGGTCACTATCATAACAAGATATGTTTAATTGGGAAGAAGGTGGCCTTAGTGAGTAGTTTGTGGTGAGTAGTGAGTAGAAACGAGAGAAGCTTCTTAGGTCGTAGCTTCTTAGCTTCTTAAGCTTTGGATAATTATCAAACCAGCAGCAGCCTTCCGGACCGCGGTAGTTCTAACATTTCTGCTGGGACATCGTCCAATACAAAATGTCATATTGCTGTATTGTTAAAAAGTTAGCACCAGGAGCGCGGCCTTCCATGGCCGCAGTTCTTTGTCGTGGCACCATCTGCACCCATGGAAGGGTGCAGCTCCTATAGTTTTTATTGCTCAACCAGCAGCAGCCCTCCGGGCTGCGGTTTTTCATTCCTTCCTCTTAATCACAACTTTTCCATTCACAACATCTGCCGAGACATTCGCTTCATCTTGTGTACCGAGAATGAGATTCGCGAGTGGATCGAGAATACTCGATTGAATGAGCCTCTTTAATGGTCGAGCTCCATAGACAGGGTCGTAGCCGTGCTCTGCCAACCAATTCTTTGCGGCAGTAGAAACGTCGAGTGTAATACCTTTCATTGTGAGACGTGCAATCACTTTTTGTAACTGAATATCGACGACGTTGATGAGTTGTTTTTCGCTGAGTGGTTCAAACACGATGACATCGTCGATGCGATTTAAAAATTCTGGGCGGAAATACTGCTGGAGTTCTTTGAGAAGCTCTTCTTTTTCAAGAGAAGCAGAGAGAGCTTGCACAACTTTTCCTTTGAGATTCTTTTTTTCTTTTACCATTGCTTGAATTTTGCTTGAAGCAATGTTGGTGGTGAGGATCACAATCGTATTTGTAAAATTGACTGTGCGACCTTTTCCATCCGTAAGTCTTCCGTCATCGAGTAGTTGCAAGAGGGTATTGAACACTTCAGGGTGTGCTTTCTCAATTTCATCGAAGAGAATGACTGCATAGGGTCTCCTGCGTACTGCTTCTGTCAGTTGGCCTCCTTCTTCATATCCGACGTATCCCGGAGGAGAGCCGATGAGTCGTTGTACCGAGAATTTTTCACTGTACTCGGACATGTCGATACGGATGAGTGAGCGTTCATCGGAAAAAAGTTCTTCTGCCAGCGCTTTTGCAAGTTCAGTCTTTCCTACACCTGTAGGGCCCATAAAGATGAAACTTCCGATGGGTCGGTGTTCATCCTGAATTCCCGATCTCGCCCTACGTACAGCATTACTGACGGCAATTACCGCTTCGTCTTGGCCGATCACACGCTTGCGCAGTTGAGCTTCGAGATGCAGTAATCGTTCGCGGTCACTCTTTAGCATTCGTGCTACTGGGATGCCAGTCCAGCGACTGACAACCTTTGCGATGTCCTCTGCAGTCACTTCTTCACGTAGAAGGCTCTGGCCACCAGAAGTCTCTTCAGCACGTTTCAATATTTTTTCTGACTCCTTCAACTTCTTCTCAAGCGTTGGTATCTCTCCGTGCTTAATCGATGCTGCGCGTTCGAAGTCGCCACTACGTTCCGCCTTTTCTTGCTCTGTTCGTAGTCGATCAATATTCTTTTTGATATCTTTCAATGTCGTATGTGCCCCTTTCTCTGCCTTCCACTGGTGTTCGATGCCTCGGATAGTTTCTTTGATATCTGCAATTTGCTTCTCAAGTTTGAGTAAGCGCTCTTTGCTTTCTGTGTCTTTCTCGCGCTTGAGTGCTGCCTGTTCGATGGTGAGATGCTTGAGTTTACGCTCGAGTTGATCAAGCT
>CAYRWT010000085.1:0-3704 GCA_964428105.1 uncultured Candidatus Peribacteria bacterium | reverse complement strand
GCCACTATGCGACGGTAACGCTCCTTGATCTGCTGACCACTGCGTTGTATCGCCGATAGCGGATGAGGAACTTTCAGAAGAAGCAACGGATGAACTAATGGACTCCTCGCTCGATGTGCTGCTCGATGACGAAGATTGTTCGGAGGAACTACTGGAACTCTCAGATGAACTTTCGCTGCTTGCCGAAGACGATGACGAATCGCTTGATGATTGTTCGCTGGAAGATGACGAATCAGAACTCTCAGATGAACTTTCGCTGCTTGCCGAAGACGATGACGAATCGGAACTTGTTGAGGATGAAGAAGATGTCGACGAAGAAGAACTATTCGTTGGACATGCTCCGACGATATCCCCTTGTTTCAGGTGAGCATTGAGAGCATTTAAAGGTATTTCTTGCGTGATGGGATTCGACCCGTTCGGATGATGACAAATGGTCACGATCTCCTTTGCTACTGCACTGAGCAGTCTTCCACTTAATCCGGTCAAGCTAAGCAAAATGATACCTACAAGTGGTATCCAGAAAAGATTTTTTTGTTTTTTTGGCATCATTTGATTATACCAGAAAAAGGATTATTTTAACAGGCTCACTCTTCTCTATAAACCGTTCCGATTCAAACTTGATGAGCGATATATTTTCCACATGATCTACATCACATTCCTCTGAAGCATATATCCAGTTGTATTTCCGCGTATCAGTATCTCGAAAAACGTCTTACAAAAGTCATAAATCAGGTGGAGCGGGTGAACGGAATCGAACCGTCGTCACCAGGTTGGAAACCTGGGGTAATAGCCATTATACGACACCCGCGTGGCGGAGATTGTAGCATGAATTTGTTTTGAGCCAATCCTTCAAGAATCGAAGTAGGAATATCCTCTGACTCTTTTGACTCCTTTGTTTCCTTTGCATCTTTAGGGTTGCGATAGATGCCTAGAAATCACCTCTTTAAGTTTCTCATCTGATGTTTTTGACCATGGTGTACACGATACAATTCTCTGAAATATAGCACACACTGCAGAGAAGAATGATTGATTCTTCAGGCAAAGCACGGCGTACTGTGAGCATGTCGGAGAGTGACGACAGAAACCATGTGGATACAAGTGACGAAGGAGACCGTGATCTGGAGACAGAGTTTTTTGATAGAGGAAAATCACCAACAGCAAAAGTCTTGCAGGGATGCCCAGAATGATGGAGAGATAATTGCGCTGCACCACGTACTCAGCGTACTCTTCCATTTGTCTTCCGCCACATGTCTATGCCATTGACACTCGATGACCTACTCACACTCCTACTGATCATCGCAGTAGGGCTACTAATTTTGCTGCTCTACCATCTCATCTTCGTGGCTGTGTACCTACGCAGAAGCTCCGAGAGAGTGGATGACCTTTCGAAGAAAATTGAATCTCTGGTCCTTCGTCCTTTAGCGAGCGTGGAATGTGCCATCGACTGGATCACAGCCTTCTTCGAAGGAATCGCAGAAGAGAAAAGCGATAAGAAGAAACACCATGCGAAGGAAGTGGTGGTAGAGAAAGAATGATCCTAGAAAACCATAATTGTAGTACACAGTAGCCCTGTTTTGTGATACAATAGTTTCTTATTAGCATCTCCTTATTTATGAACACTTCTTCCAATGAAGAAAAAACGATCCTTGTTGTAGAGAATGAAGAAGTTCTTGCAGATGTTCTCAAACAAATTCTCGAAACAGAGGGTTATCATGTAGAGACAGCAAACAATGGTACGCAGGCCTTAGAAAGAATAGTGGACGGTATACAGGGAAAAAGAATAGTGAACGGTATACAGGAAGTAAGAAGCAAGATCCAATTAGTTCTTACTGATTTCAATATGGGCGAAATGAATGGAGTTCAGCTCGTACGAAACATACGTGCTATGGATTCACAAATAAAAATAGTGATGCACTCTGGAAAGCCATGGGAAGCAATAGAGGAAGCACAGCGTCTCGATGTTGCAATGCCTCCAATGTTTAAAAAACCCTATGTGATAAAGTCTCTACTCAAACAAATATATGATCTTTTCCACCCTAAAAAATCTGCTCAACAAGGACAATTACCTCTCTCAGGTCATCGACACTAGATGTGATCTCTGATTAAAAAAGTAATTTAGATTGTTCGATTCTCAATAAATATTAGAAGTATTAAGCATTGTTTACTATCTCTCATCATGCTCCAAAGGAGCAAGAGGTATGCCAGCTTGCAAAATTTGCAATCGAGCCAACCTCGTCTCTGTTTGTTCTGTAGATTTTGCAGCTTGAGTAAGGGCACTAATTAGAAGACGTTTTACAGTTGTCAAAAATTTAAACTCTGGCATTCCTGGATCAAGCTTTAGCTCGTCAAGTAGCCCGCGAAGAAAGGCAGTTTTACTACCTTTAACACCATCAAGCATCAATGGAAATGTCCGAGAGAAAACACTTTCAACTGTTTCCCCAGGTTTTAAATCCCTAAGTACTTCAAGTAGAACTTGAAGTTCAAAAGAATAAGTCTGTGGTCCGGATTCAGGAGCGCGATGCGTCATATTACTGTGTGATAAAAAAGAATACTTAAGCGTATTATACCACATTATCATCGTATCTTATAGATCCTCAGCAAATCCGACTCGTACCGTTCAATCCTCCATACTGGAGTTAGGTTTGTAAATGGACCCTGCTTTTCTCTATCGTACCGAGTAAAGAACATCACGTAGTTTGAGCTCGTATTACAAGCAATCTGCAGATCCTCACGCAAGGTATACCAATGCAAAAGTTCCTCTGCGATAGGCACGCAAACAACAGATTCTTTTTTAGCATGAGTATTCAACCAATCAATGCCCTGTTTATAGGAAGCTCCCCAGTACTCGATATCGAGCTTCGCTTCAATAGACGGAGCAAGTGATGCACGCACAACTTCATTCATATATGAACCCTCAAAAGGATGGATGAGGACATATTCTCTCGCCGTCCACCCAAGACAAAGAATCGCGATACAAACGACCACCCACTTATATTGAACAAATTTTTTATTCAAATATGCAAAGACCAACTGCAGACCCATCCCTGCAAGTATCCCGATACTTGGCACGACGAAGAGAAATTGACGCATGCCGTCATAACGAACAAGACCAGGCTTGAGGCTTAAGAGTAATGGAACAAAACACCAGAAAACAACGAGTAACCACCCAAGAGTATTCTCTCGGCGAAGAATGTTTCGTATCGCAAATATCGTGCCAATTGACCATCCAACAATGATGATAGTAGGAAGAGAGGCGAGGAACCAAAAGAACGTGTAGTGCCATGGTAAATCTTCTCCTGCAAATTTCTCACCAAAGTACAGTACGTGCCCCGGCCAGAAATCTTGTGTGAGGAAGAAATTCAGAGCCTCGAAGAGAAGAGTCGGTTTCACCCAAAGAGTCGGCCAGAAGAGAAAGACTCCGATGATACTTGTGCTAAATGCAATGAATATCCACTTGAGGTCAGAAGAAATCGGTACGCGTGATTCTTTATGAAAAAATCTCACAAAAAGAAACGTGATCCCAAGAACTGGGAGGAGGATAATTGAACTTACTTTGATCGCTGTGAGTAATCCAAATGCGAGACCAAGGAATGAGGCTCGAAGTGCAGTGGGGCGCGTGAGAAAAGAGTGAAATAGCGCTATCAGAATAATGACCACCACTGCAAATGGAACATCTTTTGGATTGTAGTGAGCATGTGCAAGGA
>CAYRWT010000084.1:0-3760 GCA_964428105.1 uncultured Candidatus Peribacteria bacterium | reverse complement strand
TGAAGCAGCAACTGATACAACAGCAGGAGATGATTCTGCAACAACTGAAGCAGCAGCAGCTCCAAGTGATGATTCTTCTGGGGCAGCTCCGATGGCAGCAGATGCTGGATTCACAGGCGCTGGATCATCTAGCGCTGGTGGCTCTACTTCCTCTACGATGTCAGCTTGGCCAACCACTCCAGGTGGGTTTTAATCAGAAAACGTATTCGTGATGAACTGGAAATAACCGGGGGAGGATTTTCCTCCCCCTTTTTCTTTGACTTTTTCGCTCAAATTGCCTAAAATCTACAATTGCTATGAGGCTTCTAGCGCCAGCACTTCCTTCGGCTAATGCACAACCGGGGACAGAGAGGAAAGTCAGTGGTAGAGTTTTGGCTTGGGCAAAAGGAGGAATACAGAAATTATTGGGGAAAGGTTCTAAGGGTAATGGTAGTGCTCCTGCAGATAGTTCTCGATTTGATATACCTACTCCTCCTCCAGGAGCGAATGGTGGAGTTGATAAAACGCGAAAGATACCCTCGCTTAAAGAAGAATCCGCTCTAACAGAGAGAGTTATAACAGCATCTCTTACGCCTGCTACTTCTACTGCTGGGGCGGTAGATATCACTGAAATTCAGCGTACTGCCGGTAGTAGTTCAAAGAAAGTAGGTGGGCAAGGAACAGCCATCGTTGGAGAACAACATACTGCCAAAGTTGCTCCTGCGCCTTTGCTGGTAACAGAGAAACTTTCTGCAAACCCGGATACTTGGAGTACTGCAGTAAGTGCAAGCGACGATTCTCTTGGCAGGTTAGTAAATGAGGCAGCAGTGATGCGAGAAATTCATCAGTCTCCTAAGCATCATAATTTTCCTAAACTTGTAACTACAAATTTGTTTTCACAGAATGTACCTCCAGCAGCAGGTAGGCCTAGTAGTACTGAATTCATGCCAGGAGTAGTCATGACGACTGTACAGAACTATGTAAGAGATAAGGACTTAGCTTTGTTTTTAAGACAAGATGTTCCCATACAACTTTTTATCGATGATCTTGCACTGGAACTGATCCATGCCTATAGACTTTCTCAAGTACAAGTGACTCACGAAGGCGCGAAAGTTCCCTTTTGTCATAGAGATATCTCTGATGGGAATATGGGATGGGGTAAAAATTCTCGGACAAAAAAAATGGGTCGATGGTCGATGGATGCAGGGCTTGCGAGAAGTCTGAAAGCAGTTTCCCTTACTGGTCAAATGCAGGGTTCCCCTCGATGGATGTCGAGAACTCAAATGAAAAGTTTTGATATGAAATTATTGAATCCAGCGCATGATTTCATATCGCGTCTCTATCGTTTGCTTGATACGTACTTAAAAGGGGTTGTTCGAAATGACAACCAAGGTGAGGCGTTGTTTGGACGTTTTGATAAAATTGTAGATATCCCGGATCTACCTGCTTTGATGGAACGCGCAAATTTTCCGAGAGAATTGCGTGAGCTTTATGAAGGCATCCCTGCAGCCGATCATGCAGCTGCTATTATGACGGAAAAGCAGAGGGAGTTTATCGAACGTGCCTGCAGAACAGTATTTAGCATGTCGAGCTTCAATACTCCGGGACAATCTTTTGATAAGGTTGTCGCAGACCCAGAAGAACAAGGGTTCGCCTTTCGTTGTCCTGGAGAAGGAGAAAAAATCTCTGATTGGATGAAAGAGTTTCTTGAGCACTATCGTACAGCGCCGGAATTCAATGAACATAATCGTGGCACGATAGAATGGCGTCCAGAAACTTCTAAGATGGGCACAGGCACAAAAGTTGCATTAGGCGCAGCTGCAGTAGCGGCAGCAGTTGCCGCTCTTTTTGCAGCCGGTGTATTCAATAAAAAACCTGAACATAAGCCAGATGCTGCTGCAAATGTGAAAGCCGCTCCTAAAGTTATTACGAAGCTCTTTGCAAATGAAAGCAATATTCCAAATGTGACCGTCGAGAGAAATGCTGAAGGTGACTTTCAGGGAGAAACGCTTTTCAAAGGTACACCACACCAGCATGCGTTTACTTTGAAAAATACAGCGTGGCTGCAAACAAAAGATGGGAATATACCCTTCGCATGTACTCGTCTTAGTGCAGCTGATATGGCAGCACTTTTTGGAATAGATGAAAAAACTCTTCTTGATCGTATAGCGAGTAAGGGGGCAGATTTTGAATCTCCAGTGAAGGAACTAAAAGAAGGCGGCGTAAAAGATGTTGCGATGTATTACTTACCGGATGGTCGCCAAGCCTACTTTATTGGTGGTGGAGTAGGTATTTATATCGTTTCGGATGATGATGGAAAATTTAGTGTATTTGGTTTAGATATTGCCAATACGAAGAGCCCTGAGCTTCTCGGTCGTTCTTCAGATCATCGTCATGCAAAACTTCATCCAAATCTTGGTCCTGTTATCCACGGAGTCGATATGAAAGACGATGCTGCTACAGTTATAAATCCAAAAATGAGGTTTGACGATGGACGTTCGAGGATCAGTGGTGAGCAACAAATGGAGTGGATGTTAGGGGCATATGTTTCGAATATGCAGAAAGAAATTCCAAAAGTTTCCCCATTAAGTTTTGCTGAATTTAATGAGAAATTCCCTGGAACGGTTACTGCCTCTACATCTTCTGGTACAAACACGACGATATCAGTAAATATCGTAAATGCTGCTGAGTCGATGGATGTTCCTCTTGGCCCGTATGTACCACCAAGAGAGTTACCTGACAGTGCTCTCAATCTTCCGTGGTATCAGAATCTTGTAAAAGATGGAGGCCCTATGATTTTGAGGCCAAAAGAAGAAATGGTCGCAGAATCTTCTACAAATGCTAGTCCGAAGAATGTTGTTGTGGTTATCAATGAAGGGGCACCCGTTCCTGTTCCTGAGCTAGATCCAAGAGAGATAGAAATTCCACAACTAAAAGAGGAGCCTAATATTCCTGTAGTTATTCCAAATGGATCTGATACAAATAATATTTCCCCTAAAAAGGAGGAAGTGGTACCACCATCTACATCAATGTTTGGTAGATTGAAGCAAGCTACAAATAGTGCCATCCAATCAATCTTTGGTGGGAAAACGAATACCACTGATGTTGTAAAGACAAATACTCCTACTCTTGCAGAGGTAAAAGCAAGATTTGAAGCAGCAAGACAAAACTTTATTACGAATGAAGTTATCAATGTTACTCCAAAGGGTTACACGCCGGTGCTCAAAGGAACAACCAATGATGTTGCTCAAACTCCAGTTCCATCAAGAAGGAAAGAAGAAGAGCAGCCAGTAGAGCCGTAAGTGAATGGGTTTAGTAAGTAGTTTGTAGTGAGTAGGAGACATAAAAATCCATTCTTTGTTTGCAGAACCATTCCAAGGAGTGGCGTTTTTGGCATTTGCATGGCAGCAATCCAAAACTATCGCTGCCTGAAAGGCCGCTGCTGATGCGTAATAATCCAACACTGAAGAAGTTAAGAATCTCTTCATGAAAACCTACAAGCTACCAGCTACTTTCTACAAGCTTCTTGTATCTACCCACTACTCACTACATGGCACTTCTGGATCCGAGACGCAATTCTCTGGTGGAGGTGTTCCGCGTTCTGGACAAGTCTGAGAGTAGAGACAAGCATCATCGCTTACGCTCTGTATCTGCTGCTTCAGTACTTCCTCGGAAGTCTCGCCATAGGAGAAGAGAATCTTGTCGAGGTCACGGAAGACATAGTTTGGATCAAAAGGAATTTGCTTCCCATTGACGAACATTTTCCATCTCTTGGGTCCTA
>CAYRWT010000083.1:0-3796 GCA_964428105.1 uncultured Candidatus Peribacteria bacterium | reverse complement strand
TAGGGCTCCCTTGGTTTGGCATGTACCTACCCTCTGGCTACCAAAATAGCATTGCTCTTGCAGTGATCATCATTGTGTTGCTCTGGAAACCTGATGGCATTTTTCGTACACGTTCTCGCATCTCTTAAACTATGGAATACGCTCTCTATCTCATCGCGGCAATCATGATGTTTTTACCATCAGCACTCTCCTTAAATCTCGTCCTTGGTCGGGCACAACTCTTTCACTTCGGCCCTGTGGCAAGTTCGATGATTGCAGCGTATGCACTCCATATCGTGTTACTGAGTACAGGAAGTTTCTTCCTCGGAATTCTCTCAAGTCTCTTTTGCACTATTCTTCTCGCCTGTGTATTTGCATGGATGTCTGCACGACTCAGCGATGATGCACTAGGTGTGATGACGATCGCTGTACACCTCATCGTGCTCGATATCGTCCTCAACTCATCATCCATCACAGGAGGATCACTCGGTCTCGTACGTTTCCCAAGACTCCCTGGTTTCGATGATCCAGTACTCTTCGCAATTATCGCGACACTCTGCACAGGACTTTGGGCAGGATTTCTCTGGTGGCTCGACAACGGAAAGTTTGGTCGCCAACTCAAGGCTCTCGCCGAGCAGCCGTCAGCAGCAGAAGCACTTGGTATTTCGAGAAAGAAAGCGCATACATTGGCATTCATCCTCGCAGGATTTGGAGCATTTCTCGGAGGAGGCCTGCTCTATCCACAGTACATCGGCATCCTGCACCCAAGTGACTATCAATTCGTCTGGCTCCTCTTCATGCTCCTCTGTGTGATCGCAGGAAGACCAGGGAGTGTACGTGGTGTGCTCATCGCAACAAGTCTCCTCGTGCTACTCAAAGAAGGACTGAAGTTCATCGGTCTTCCAAGTGAAATTCTCGGTCCCACTCGCCTTATCCTCTTTGGAATAATTTTGAGTCTCGCAGTGTATGTTCAACGCAACTCACTCTTTCCGGGGAAGAGGAGGGTTTAGCGACGCAAAGGATCACTGATCGAAGGACCCTTTGGGAATTGTTGTGGGAAAAAAGGATTACCTGGAACATTAGGCAATTGGCCTGGCACCATTGGCTGTGGTGGATTCATCGCCTTTGCTTTCCATAGTGCAACACGTGGAATAATGCTGATAAATTCTGCTTCTCGTACTCTTCCACTTTCAAAGTTTTCTGATGATGCATGTGTGGAAATGAGTACAAGAGAACGCCCCTTTACTGGGACTAATCTCTTCATATGGCTCGCGTGTGAAGCTCCAATTTCAACGCATTGTCCAAGTGTCGCAGCGTATTCCTCTCGCTGACGTTGTACTTTCTCAAATGTAACAATATCTCTACAAGCCTCTTCTACTTCACGAAGTTCATACACATGCTCTCCCCATACAAGTAAAATTTGCTGCGCAGGATTTCTCGCAATTCTTGGCTCTCCGTATTGCTTGAGAAGATCAATGATCGGAGACAGGAATTCATACGCACTTTCCTGAAGTTTAAAAGTATCGAAATTCGATTTCATCGTTGCAGGGTTTTCTGCACCAAATATGAGAAAGTTTTCAGGACAAACTGCTGCAAGTAATTTATCACCTCGATTTCCACTTGCCTGAAGCGCTGAACGAAATACTGAAAAATTTGTAGATAGCATTGTGCGTAATTCAGCGCGAGGAAGTGATGGTGCCCCAGAAGAAAACTTTAGATTGCCTAGAGGTAATACCTCTCTACTAGAAAGACCTTCTGCATGCAGAGACTCAATAACACGATGTTTGAGCAATACATCAACGGCCTGAAAAGCCCTCCACATACTGAGCTCATCTCCCTTACGAATATTCCCTTGTTCATCAGGATGCAGAGTTGCAAGCAAAATTAATGGATTCTGCAGATTCCCATCGGGTATACCTTCCGGATTCACTATTTCTACTTTGATACCAAGAGCCTTCAATGCTGCAATAGCCTCAGGAATTTTCTTGATTCGCTCAGCTTCAGGCAAGCGTTCAGTATTTTGAGGTGTTGAAACTTTCCCAGGCTGTTGTAATGGTACTGGCTGCAGATCTGGAGAATTCACTTTTTTAATTAACTCCCGTGCAACCATAATAACTGCAATTCCTGCTGCAATATATGTTGCTAAATTGAGAACGCTTACTAATTTCGAATCCGAAGCTTCCTTACCACGAGAAGACTCTGGTTTCTTTGATTGATTTAGAGATTTTCTCATAAAGTTCACTATTCTAATACTTTTCTATATTCTGTCAATCCCCACATCCTACGCAGAAACACGCCTCTTGAACATGCTCTCTACAGCGACAATTTATCTCTTTCTCGCATCCTTCACAGCAAATAAAAAGATCGCTACAGCCTGGCTCACGACAATCGACGTATCGATCGCAGGATGCGCTGCAGTACGTACAGGAGGAAATCACCGTCGGAGTCGCTGATCGAATGCCTAGGCGGCTATCAAAGACGAAACAGTTACCTTCGAAGAAACCACTCGGGAACTTCTCCATGTATGTCACGATGCCATCTTGTAACTGATAGACATTTGTAAAACCATTTTCACGGAGTAGCGCACTCGCCTTCTCGCAACGAATACCACCTGTGCAGTACGTCACTACTTTTTTATTTTTATATTTTTCTAGAGACGGAAGCTCTTTTGGGATATCCCGGAAATTCTCGACAGGCAGTGTGACAGCACCTTTAAATCTCCCTACCTCTGCCTCGTAATTATTTCGCATATCGATAAGCACCATATCTTCGTTGTGTTCCAATGCTTTGTGTAAATCCTCTGCTGTAATGTATGGAGCTGCATTGCGCACATTCGTGCCAGAACGCAGCGTGACAAGTTCATTCCGAAGCTTCACAGCCAGGCGAGGAAAGACTTGCTCCGTGACCTCTGATTCTTTGAAATTGATCCCAAAGAAATATGGATGAGCGTTCATGACACTCTTGTACTCAGCAATTGCCTCTTCACTGCCACAGCACGTGCCATTGATACCCTCTGTAGCGATAAGAATACGTCCTAGAATGCCAAGTCGCTCACACAGCGCACGATGGGCCTCTACCTCTGCCTTTGGCTCAGGAAGCTCGATGTATTTGTAATACAGAAGAACACGCATCGACACTATAATACCATGATCGAAGACGCCTCTAAATAAATATGCATACCAGCAGCGGCCTTTTTAGCCCGCGGTAATGGAATGATAAAAACGCCGCGCCTTGAAAAGGCGCTGCTGTTGTAATGAGAAATAGAATAAAAGATATACATTCGGATTCCCTACACCTCGCGCGACCTGCGAGCGAGCTCCATCACTGCTTTGCAGATTTTCTCCACTCCCGCTTCATCCAAATCATGATCAAACGCATGTTCGAGCCAGTTGCTGAGCACCTGAATCTCGCGACCTTTGTCTTCCTCTTCATCGAGAATACGAATGATTTGCTTCACTAAAACAGTGCGACGAGAGAGTAATTCCACCATTTGACGATCGAGTATATCGACCTGCCGACGAAGATCCAAAAGTGATGCCATACCGACGTGATATCCTGTCCAATCTTTGGCGCATTGCAATTGACAGGGGAAAATATTGAATCTTTTTAGTATTTTGCTAAAGAAACATGTCATGCCGATGATGAAGGGAATCATCGAATATTCTGCCATACAATTGCGAGAAAATTTCCCTGCAGAATACTTCGAAAACTCCGCTAGAATGGCTGCGATGGATTCTCAGACTGCTCAACGTCGTATCGAGAAATTGAAAGAGGAAATCTTGCGACTCAATCGTATTTATTTTACGGAAGGAAGATC
>CAYRWT010000082.1:0-3867 GCA_964428105.1 uncultured Candidatus Peribacteria bacterium | reverse complement strand
TGGCTCCCCCGACTGGACTCGAACCAGTAACCCCCTCGTTAACAGCGAGGTGCTCTACCATTGAGCTACAGGGGAACAGAGATTCTCTAAAAGAGCGTCGACATTATAGTGCAGAGTTTCTCTCTGTCGAGGAGTTGTCGTTCGAAGAAGGCGGAGTACACTTGTGGCTGTATGGCGAAAGCTTCAAAAATCACTCCACGGGCACAAAATTTTCCACAGTGGTACCAGGATACCCTTGCGATCGCTCCTGATCTTTTCGATGAATCTCCAGTGACGGGGTGTATTACATTTGGTCCACTTGCGACAAAACTCTGGGCAAATATTCGATCGTTTTTCGATGCACGCCTCCAGGCATTCGGAGTAGAAAACATCATGCTGCCTATGCTCATACCACAGAGCATGTTCGCGCGTGAAAAAGAGCATGTAGAAGGGTTTTCCCCTGAGGTTGCTGTTGTGACGCATGCCGGTGGAGCGCAGCTCCCTGAGCCATACTATATTCGCCCTACCTCTGAGCTTCTCTTCGTCGATTGGTTTAGTCGCAGCGGAAGAGTAGCGAGTTATCGACATCTACCACTCCTCGTAAATCAGTGGTGCTCTGTGATGCGTTGGGAGAAACGACCACGTGCATTCCTTCGTACTGCGGAATTTCATTGGCAAGAAGGTCATTGTTTATTTCCTTCTGAAAGCTCGTGCCGGGAATTTACGCTGAAGATTTTGGATTTATACGCGGAGCTTGCAGAAGAGATCCTCGCGATTCCTGTGGTAAAAGGTACGAAGCCATCTCACGAGATGTTCCCAGGTGCACTTGCTACCTACACCATCGAAGCAATGATGCAAGATGGAAAGGCTTTGCAAATGGGTACAAGTCACGTTCTCTCACAAAAATTTCTCCAAGGGTCCGATGGCGAGCCGATCGTCTCGTATCTCGATGAGAAAGAGCAACGTACTGTTCCATTCTATGATTCTTGGGGAATATCGACGCGATTACTTGGAGCAATCTTCATGGCACATGGTGATGATGATGGCATCGTACTTCCTCCACGCATCGCTCCAGTGCAGATTGCTGTACTTCCAATTTTTGGACCAGAGGAGTCAGAGAATGCTCGCGTGAAAGAAGCCGCTCTTACACTCGCATCACGTCTCGCTGAAAGTTCACCATTCAATCCGAACTGGAAGGGGAGTATTCAGTCGTATCCACTCCACGGTCGCGAGAAGTGGTTCCAGGAAGTGTCTGGAGCGCTCACCGTGAGAGTCGATCTCCGTGAAGATGCCCGTATCGGAGATAAAACGTTCTATCAGATCCATGCAGGGACTCCCGTGCGTATCGAGATCGGTCCTCGCGATCTGGCTGCAGGTACGTGCATTGTAAAGAGCCGTATCCGTAGCCGAGAAGAGGCGATTGTGTGTCCTTTAGAAAAGGCTCCGGAAGTCGTACGTCAGATACTCCTCGAAGATCAGAACAAGCTCTTCACTCGCTCAAAAGAGCGTATGACGAGCCGTATCGTGCAACCAAAAAATCCAGGTGAATTGACGAAGGCACTTGCAGAGGGTTTCTGGGCATCCAGCCCTTGGGATGGGCAAGTTTCGACTGTTACGAAATTGAAAGAAGCGACATCGGGTGGTACATATCGGTGTTTCCCTTTTGATGCAGCGAAGGATTCCAAAGGAAAGAACGATGCATTCTCAGGAGCTGCTTCTGCATTTGATCAGTCCATTATCATCGCAAAGGCATATTAAAGGGCTGCACCGACATTCGTAAAAAATCCTGCAGCGATGACGATACTCAGACTTAAGACGATTGTGCATTTGAGAAATATTTTTTGTAGATACGGTTTACTCAGAGTGTTGATAGGAATCTGCGCTGCAATATTTTCGCTTCTCATCGTCACTTCATCGGAATGTTTTTTCGTCCAGAGTTTTACGAAATATTGGTACTCATGTGCAGCAAGGGAAGGAAATTGTATGAGTCGTGCGTCACCTTGCTTCAAATCAATACAAAGCAATGAATTTGGCGTGAGAATCCGCTCAAAACTTATTGGGTATCTCTCAGCATCGAGGAGCAAGCTTTTTCTTGAACTTAAGCCGTCTTTCATCGCTTCCTTTATATTCTCCTGTGTCAGTGGTGCGATCACACGAAGGAAAATATTTCTTCGCATACGTTCTCTGTGGAATGCATCAAAAATTTTTCTAAGACTTGAGGATTCCGGACAGAGAAGGTGTGGAGTATAGATACAAATTTCTTGCGTATCTTTGAGCATTATTTGCAGCGCACGTTCGATCGTTCTTGCATTGAAATGTAAAAGTTCCTCTTGCGGCTTCTTTTCCGTCAATTGCTCGATGAAACGACGAAAATTTTCCTCTTTGCGTTCCAATTCATCTTTTTTCATTGTGTGGATTTCTGCGATATAGCGACAGATATTTGTTGCTGAAGCGAGAGTATACGCTTGCGTTGCATTCTGCATATCGTGTTGCACTAAGCCTCTATCCATCAGCTTTTTCATCGCCTGGCTCAAGACGCCGGTGCTTTTTCCTGTCTTCTTCGCAAGTGTTCGGATGGTATGGTTTGCATCTTCCATGAGACGCCTGATGATCAGTAATTCCGTTGTAGAGAATCCTAGTTCGTAGAGTTGCTGTTCGATGCTGATGGGGAGAGAAAGCATAGTGAAAGCAACTGCGAACTCTACGTATTGAGAAATAAAATGTAAAGTTAAATATACTTGATTATATTAAATAATATTATAATTATATAAAATATAAATCTTCCAATTTGTTTTTCTTTTCCACTTTTTTATAAAAGTGGAGCAAAAAGCGTCGCTGGTGAAAAATTTCTTCGGTTCTATTCTGCTCGATACGCTAAAACGTGCAAACTCGCCCCGAGGGCTCAAACAGTGCACGTTTTCACGCTCCTCTCGCAGAGAACCGAGACGAAATTTTTCAAGGCGACAATGACGATAAGAATATTCCACCAAGGAGGGGCATGCGCCACCGGTGGGGGTCGGCTGGCGGGAATTGGCGCATACGCGTTTTCTTTCGTCCTTTCTTTGTCGCTTCGGACAAAGAAAGGGCAACCAGAAGAGAATCTCTTGTGCAATAAAAGATTGCAGAGCATAAATTTATTTACGTCTCTTCGCTATCCACTTATACGCACTTTCTCCTATCCCACGTATTCCCGGAAGATAGAGAAATGGAACAAACAACCATAGAGAAGGGAGATGTGTAGAGAGCTTTCGTAGTCCATCGAAACCCTTCATTATTTTTTTATCAAATGCCATATGGAGAGAGGATTCTAGTGTTTTTACTGAGAGCTTGCAGTCGTAGTTCTTGCGGAGATTCGCGTCATAGAGATTTGCAAATATTACGCGGTGGAGCACATCGCAGGATTCGAGAAACACCATACTTTTTTTACAGATACCACAGCGACCATCGAAGAAAATGACGATTCTCTGCGTACGAAAAATTCGATTAATCATCGTCTTTAGTGCAGACCAATCTTCTTCTTCGAGGAGCCCGAGATAGGCTGCAAATATTGCAAATGAAAAGGCTCCAACATCCATAAGTATTGCGATAAGACCATGGATGAAGAGCCCAGAAAATAGCAGTATCCACTTTGTTCGCTTTGCAAAATTCTCAGTGAGTAATTTGTTGATACCTATCCACCGAAGTACAGGAGGAAGAACTAAGAGAAGCCATCCTGCTTGAGAGATCAGGACAAACCAGCTCATGGCAGGGCTAAAGTACGAGAGAGTATTTGCGATCTCTGTGCTGATTCGAGTGAAGTGTGAGTGATGGATCGCTGCAGCCACGGCAGAGCCATCAATCCACATGGTTCCGCTCATCTCTTCAAAAAATGAACTCGCGTACAAAACG
>CAYRWT010000081.1:0-3910 GCA_964428105.1 uncultured Candidatus Peribacteria bacterium | reverse complement strand
GGAACTCAGTCCTCTTCTTCATCGCTGGTGTCGATGGCTACCGAAAACACTCGGCCTACGAGAATCGACGGTCGCAACTCTCGCTGCCTACATCGCGACAACTCCGCTCTCAGCACTTCTCTTCAAACAAATTTCTATCGTCGCTCCTCTCGCAAACCTCATCACAGCACCACTCATACCACTCTCGATGCTTCTTGGAAGTATCAGCACGCTCCTGAGTGTCATCTGGTTCCCGCTAGGACAATTCATCGGCTTCTTCGCCTATATCACGCTGAAAATAACCATCCTTACGGCAACGGTACTTGGGAGTCTGCCACTTGCGACGTTGAGTTGGTGAAGCAGGGTTCTTATAGCAACATCTTTATCTATAACTAAGGAGCTGCACCCTTCCATGGGTGCAGATGATGCCCCTTGAAAACTCGGATAATGCGGCCATGGAAGGCCGCGCTCCTGTTTCTAAATTTTCTACTTCCAATCCCCTATAAAACAAAGAACCCCCAATATGTGAAGAGTGCTGCCATACTGATCTGCAAAACACCAAGCGTGATTCTACTTGGAGCATCGAGAAATATTTTGTGCTCAGTCCAACTTGAAAGCTCTTGGAGTTTCGATGGCCACCAAGCATACACAAGACCTTTGACGAGCGTCAGCCACACTATAAATGTCATAAAACCGCGAATAGTGAAATCCACCCAATACTCTTTCGCAAGTACCAACACTGCAAATGCAACCATGAGCCCTCCCAGTAGACGTATTCTCACATCATCATGTAAGAGCTTTTTTCTCCAGTGAAACATTTTTTCATCCGCAAGAATTGTCGGGAAACCGATAAGGTAGAAGATAACTCCAAGGAAAAGGGTGAATTCAGCGAGTGACATACGAGGGAGGAGAAAACAACACCTGATGCTACCAAACAACTAAAAAAGAAGCACTTTACGTAGAGTCGGAGATCATGCTGTGCTATAAATACGTCTGGCAGTACAATTGCCATGATCTTTTCCACTCCGGCCTCACGCCTGCCCGCCGTAATTCCTCAGAATGTAGGTGGACTTGCCCTTCCGTAGCTCGATAGAGCGAAGGAGGGTAACGGCCTGCACATCGTGCAGAAAACGAGGTAGAGTCTAAAAGTGTTCTTTTCCACTCCGGCCCCATCGTCTAACGGTTAGGACGCAGGATTTTCATTCCTGTAATCGGAGTTCGATTCTCCGTGGGGCTGCCACTTTCATTCTACTTAGGATAAACTTCAGAATGCTTTATACTGTGATCATGTCAAAAGAAAAGCCATACGTTCTAGCAGAAACTATCGGAAAAGGATTTGCACATATTCAACATGGCATCGATCGACTCATCGGATGGGGATTTAAAAAAAATGCGTGATGTGGATGATGCTGAAGTAAAACCTTCAGGGGAAATCATGCGTACAGGAAGAAAGGTTGTGGCCTTCCTAGGTAAAACCGGAGATGCCTATTACAAGGCATATGACAAATTAAAAGGTAGAAAATAATCTACAAGATAGCTGTTATCACTTTTGCTATATTGCTGAAATTGAAGTTCATACCCTACTCCGCCAACATCACGAGACGAACAAGCTTCAGGTCATCGTACGACACCTGACCATTGAATGTATCGAATGCCGCGCGCATCGACTGCAGCCCATGTTCTGCGTAAATAGAGCGAATCCGATCAGCACCTGGCAAATCTGCGATGAGGTAACTCAGTGGAGGAGCAGTGCCGAGACTGATGAGTTTCTCGATGTACTTCAGCACTGTCCCAACTGTCATATCCAACTGCTCTACGATGAAGAGTAGATCCTTACCCTCACAGAGCAGCTGACGTGTCTTCTCGATTCGCTGATGAAGAGTGAGCTTCAAGCGAGATGATGTATGAGCTTCTTCAGCTTGCTTCGTCGCCTGGAAAAATGGTCGTGGCTGGTACTTGAGTGCTCTATCCGCAAGTGAGTCATAGAAGGATGTAACAAGTGCATCTGCGCGAATGGAACTCGGGCTCCATCTCTCAATAGTGAGCCCCTCTCCCGATCGAACACGACTGAGTGCAACATACGCCTGTCCTGGCTCCCAGAGCTGATGCAAGTCGACAATCATACTATCGAGTGTCGCTCCTTGTGCTTTGTGAATTGTCGTCGCCCACGCGAGAGACACTGGGAAATTCCAAGCGGCTACAACCTCGTTACCATCACCATCTAAGCAAGAAAATTTGTACTTCTCGACTTCGATATTCTCGCCAGTAAATAAACTGACATGCAGTATGTCTTCATCGATCCCGAGTATGTGACCCAAGCTGCCGTTGACGAATTTCCTCTCAAAAGAAATATCATTCCTGCGCATCATAATCAGCGCTCCAGCCTTGAGAATAAGGGTATCGGGGATCGGTAGATTACGCTTCGCACTATCAAAATACCTCTCCTCACCGGTGTACGTTGTCTGTACTGCATACTCTTTTCCAGAGAGCGACTGCAGTCTATACAAATTGTACTGCTCCGCTTGTGCACGATGTGGGTAGAGACGTGTTGCATCGATAGAATCTAGCGATGTATCGATGCGCTCCTCGAGAAACGCATGTACACGCTCATTCACTATGCCATCGCGGATGAAGTTGAGGATTTCGAGAAACTCGCTGTCTTGAGTACGCATGACAGTCGAGAGAAGCGCTGGTTCGAAATCGCTCGCTTCCCACACTGAGTGCAAAAATCCCCAATCTTTACTCTGCTGACCAGGAGTCACTGGTGGCAGCTGTGCGAAGTCCCCGACAACGATGATACGAAGCCCTCCCCATGGCTCATCTTTTCCTCGAGCACCACGAGCAACCGCCTCTGCAGCCATGAGCGTGACACCAGAGAGCATCGAAACCTCATCGATGATCACACAACTCGCTCGCTGTAGGCGGTGTACCACCTTTCGACTCCGGAGAGCCTTGTTCACTGCCATCTCGGCACCACCTTCCATGATGCCAAGGCCAAAAAAACTATGGAATGTACGACCACCGACGATCACTGCAGCTGCACCAGTACTTGCTACAACTGGAAAATCATCCGTGCCTTTGCCGCGCAAATACTCATCAAGCAAAAAACTTTTACCAGTACCAGCAGCACCAGTGAGAAAAACATTTCCCTCTCGCATGAGCACATCAAGCGCCTTTGTTTGGCATGGTGTCAGGGAAGCCGAAGAGTGCTGCATCTCCATAAAAAGCAAATGGATCTTATCTTAAGTTGTTAGTAAAATGATACGAATATCGGCGAAGCATTTGGCGCTGAGATATGAAAAATGAACAAAATTTCAGAAAATTTTTAGCAATTCAAATGCGAATGCGAAGACGTATTAGCATTCAAAGAGTTATGATGCTCACCATGCATCACTACTTCTATCTCGCTCGTTGCTCCGATGGATCTCTGTATGCAGGAACATGCTTGAACCTGAAAGATCGAGAGGCAAAACACAATGAAGGAAAAGGCGCAAAGTACACACGTTCTCGTCGCCCGATACAGATCATCTACTCAGAAAAATTTGCGACTCTTCCTGAGTCTCGACGCCGTGAAGCGCAAGTAAAGAAATGGAGTAAAAAAGAAAAAGAACACCTTGTGCTCGAGCATATTTCTTTAGAGAATACGGAACCTCATGAGCTTTCATCCCTGCCAAGAACCAGAGCTAGAAATAGTGACAGTGACACTTCGAAACCCAGGAAATTGCGTACCACTAAAGCTTGCAAAAGTCATTGAAAATATCGCAGAACTCTCTGGAGTACGACGCGATAGAATTCGTATAACGATGGGCCGCGATGATCGATTGAGTAAGATTGAAATTTTTGCACCACGATTTAGCCACGATCTACTTCGAACACGCATCATCGACAAAAAAATGGAGGATGGGCTACATCGAATTGTCGCATACTACTA
>CAYRWT010000080.1:0-4031 GCA_964428105.1 uncultured Candidatus Peribacteria bacterium | reverse complement strand
CTCGGGCCAGAATTTTTATAATGCGAATTGAATGACCCTGAGCGAACGAAGTGAGTCGAAGGGCCGAAAAGCTACTTGAGGGGCATCACAAACACTACTCACTATCCTGCACTTCTTCCTCTGACCTCGCATCTTTTGCAGCCTGTGCAACTTTTTCTTGCGCTACCGCCTGATCACTAGATGGCTTATCGTTAATAGTAAGAATTGCCCCTTTCAGCTCATCTTCTCTGGTTTTTGTACCAAATGTTTGCTGAGTTTTTGCCTGATTGGAAACCTGCTTCTCTCGCTGTTCTTTTCCTATTTGTGACTTCAATACACTCAATTTCAGGCTACTCTTCGGGTCCATAGAAGAAAGACTTGCTTTCTGAAGTTCCTGCTTCAATCTCTCCGTTTTGCCTTTATCTGCACGAGCGAAATGGCGTGCATCGGAAGTGCTGAGCTCGAGATCGTCATCATCGGAAAGTGACATAAGATCCAGTATACCTTGAAGCAAACTTTTCTTTTCCACTTTTTTACAAAAAGTGGAGCAAAAATCGTCGCTGGTGAAAAATTTCTTCGGTTCTATTCTGCTCGATACGCTAAAACGTGCAAACTCCCGCCTTCGCTCTACGGAGCTACGGCGGGCAGGCGCCTTCGAAGCCTCAAACAGTGCACGTTTTCACGCTTCTCTCACAGAGAACCGAGACGAAATTTTTCAAGGCGACAGGACGAATGTGCGCCATTATTGAAGCTATATTGTACTACGCCTTTGTAATCTTGTGACTCATCTTTTCACGCTTCGTTTTCAGGTACTTCTTCTGCTTTTCACTCCGCGGAGCAATCTCGATTGGTAATTGCTCTATCACCTGCAAATTATATCCCGAGAGACCAACAACTTTCTTTGGATTATTGGTGAGTAAGCGCATTTTTCCTACTCCTAGATCCTGCAAAATTTGTGCTCCGATTCCATACTCCCGTAAATCATCAGGTAAGCCTAGAGCTCGATTTGCCTCGACAGTATCGAGTCCATGACGCTGCAATTCGTAGGCACGAATCTTGTTTGTGATTCCGATACCACGGCCTTCCTGTTTTAGGTACACGATGACGCCTTTGCCATCGACAGCGATGCGTTGCATCGCAAGTGCAAGCTGTTCTCCACAATCACAGTGACGAGAGTGAAACACATCTCCTGTTAGGCACTCAGAATGTACCCGCACAAGCACGGAATCTTTTTTCGAAAATTTTCCCATACGCAATGCAATATGTTCAGCATGGTGTAAGCGATCTTCGTAGACAAAAAATTCCCATTCACCATAGGCTGTTTCGAGCCTTGTCGTTGCTTTTCGCTCGATAAAACACTCTGTTTTTCTACGATGAGCGATAAGCTCAGCAACTGAAAGAATTGGAATGTTGTGTTGCTTTGCAAATTTCATAATTGCCATTGATCGCATCATCGATCCATCGTCATGCATCAACTCACTGATTACAGCGCCGTGACGGAGCCCGGAGAGCTTCATAAGGTCGATTGAAGCCTCTGTATGCCCAGAACGTTGTAATACGCCACCGTCTTGCGCACGCAGTGGAAAGACATGACCAGGATGCGCGAGATCAGAAGGTAAAGCTTTTGGCGCTATAGCAGCGAGAATCGTTGTCGCACGATCAGCTGCAGAAATACCGGTTGTCGTACCATGTGCCGCTTCGATACTCACTGTAAATGGCGTACTTCGTTTACTCGTATTACGAGCCACCATCGCAGGGAGCTCCAATTGATCTGCGATAGCATTACTCAAAGATAAACACACAACACCGCCGGTATAGCGAATCATGAATGCTAATTTCTCGGGAGTCGCATATTCGGCTGCAAGAATCAAATCTCCTTCATTTTCTCTATCAGCATCATCCGTGACAATCACAAAATCACCGCGCTTCAGTGCTGCAATGGCAGAGGAAATATTCGACACATTGCTAGATTGCTAAATTCTTACATTGTTAGCAAGTGATCGTGCCACTTTTCGATTGCAAGAACAGAGTAATGACACAATGGACCTACTCTTTAGGCTACTTCCACTTAATGATGTATGTAGCACGATTATTCAGCGGTCCAGCTGCACGAGAGATGCCGATATAGTATGGCTCGTCACTTGCCTGAAACTGCACAACTTGATTGCACTTCGGACTGGAGAAGCCAAACTGATCAAAGGACTTCGGTGGATAAATTGTGCAGAGAAGTTTCTCTCCATTCGACGAAAACTCAATCGTGCCTTCACGATTATTTTCGAGAGTGACCATATACCAGTCTACCATATCCCCAGCTTCGACAACCGCTGTACGAGGCGTTCCTTGCTTCAAGAACACAGCATCGAGGAAGCCATCATTCCCATCTCCGGTGATCGCACCTGCGGTGACTGTAAAGAATGGACTTGCTGCACTCGGCTGGAGCTGGAGCTGATAATTGCCTGGTTTCAGTGCTGCAACAATCGTACAAACCCCCTTCTCTTGGATGCCCAAGTAGTATTCATCTGGGAATCCATCTTCTGTCATAAGGTAGAGTCGACACGTCACTTCTGATTGATAGTAACCAGTAATATTTACAGCGATCGATACTGCAGTGCGTGGCTGTGTAAGAGAAAAAAGATAGACCAACGGAGAGCGCGCAGAGAATCGATCGGAGTCTGAGAATGGGAAGTTCACAGACTTCGTTACCATTGTAGGAGAGCTACTTGCAGCACTTGCGCTGGAAGAAGCAACACTAGAAGAATTTGAGGCCGAAGAAGTGACACTTGAGGAGGACATCGTGGTAGAAGACGAAGCTGAGCTGCGTGACTGCGTAAGTGAACGCATACCATTGAAGATATAGGCAGCAGCTTCACCACGGGTGAGAGGCTGATCTGGATAGAATCTCGAACCACTTTGACCTGCAATAGGGAGTACACCAAGACCATAGGCTGCCGCTAAGTATTTCGTATACCACGCAGCAACCGAAACATCGACGAATTTTACGAGATCACGATCGGTATTTGTAACATCGGAAACAGGAAGATTGAGTACTGAGAAGAGCATCTTGAGTGCTTCTGTCCTTGTTACAGGACTTGCTGGCCGGAATTTACTATCGCTATATCCCTGAACAAAATTTCTCTCTTTGGACGATGCATCACAGACATACGACTCATACCAACTCCCACGCTCAACATCCGAAAAACAACCTGAATAAATTGGCTTTGGGGTGAGACCCTTTGCGAGGTAGAGCATTTTCAAAAATTCCGCTCTATTGAGCTCACGATCAGGACGAAATTCACCATTTGGATTCCCATGCAATACACCGGATCGAACGAGGGATTCTATTTCTCCCTTGAAAGGATGTGCATCTGTCACATCTGGAAACAACCCAGCAACTCCCTGTGTCGGGAGAATAATCGTTGAGAAAACGAGTGTTCCAACGAGAAGGGATGCTGTTTGACGAAATGTACGCATAGCAGGGTGAGGGGGATTGCGTACTACAATATCTTGAACACTTCTGTTGTACAAGATACTAGCAACGCAATTTTTCAATTTCTGCAAGTGCGTGTAAAAGGTTCATCGCAGCGAGCCGACCTTTTGATTTTGGCCCGATACAACGCTCTTTCGCATCCTGAAGATCAGAAACTGCCAAGATTTCAAAGGTGACAGGTTTACCATACTGTAGTTGCAAATCCATACAGCCTCGTGCAGATTCGCGAGCAATGAGCTCTGCATGACGCGTTGCACCCTCGAGAATCACACCAAAAGCAATTGCTCCATCAAACTTCCCCGTTTCAAATGCTGTACGAAGAAGGAGAGGAAGCTCAAATGAGCCCGATGTGTCACTAGTACAAATATTTTCCTTGCGTATTCCATGTGCTATCAATGTTTCGATAGCATCTTGAAGGAGTGCAGATGTGAGTTCGCCATGCCAGAGTGAACGAGCAAGGAAAATCTTCCACTGTGGATTGACTGCAATCTTGCCGAAATCTGGTGCTTCACTTGCCATGAGAAGAGAGAATATAGCGAGCAAGGATATCTGTTTCAATATTGAT
>CAYRWT010000079.1:0-4074 GCA_964428105.1 uncultured Candidatus Peribacteria bacterium | reverse complement strand
ACTGGCATCGTAGAAAAGAAGAAATCGCAAGCAAATTCTTGCGTTTTCCCAGTTGTAACATCTTCGAGCGTGACCGATGTCACTTTCCCTTCTGTGAGATGCACAGCACAAACACGAGTATTCATACGCAGTTCTCCTCCGCAAGATTGAATTTGTCCTGCAACAATCTCCCACATCTGTCCTGGACCAAATTTCGGATAATAGAAACGTGTGATGAGGCTCGTTTCACGCTCTTGCTGACGCTTAGAAAATTCACTACTGAAAATATCTTTAATAGCATGAGCAACCGCGCGCTTCAGTGAAAGTCCTTTGACGCGCTGTGCACCCCAATCAGCACGAATCTTACTACAAGGAACACCCCACACTTTCTCTGTGTAGGATTCGAAGAATGTCCGATACAAACGACGACCAAAGCGATTGATATAAAACGCATCAAGGTACGTCTCGTCTTTCATTGGGAATAGATGTGCCTTGATATAACTCAAGCCAATCAACATGGTATTCCAAAAACCAAGCCTACTTGCCACACTCAAGGTAATTGCAATCGGGTATGGAAAAAAATGCTTTCCATAGAAAATTCGAGAAACGCGCGGACGTTGTAACATAACATTATCAACTTTTTCAGGATCTGGCGCATGCATCGAGACCTTGCAACCATCAATTTTTGCATCTGGATCAGGAATGTCTTTTACGCAATGGGCACATAAAAGTTCTATTGTTGCTTCAGTGGCATAATCAACATCATGTTTGCTATCAAGATCATCTCTTGCTGGAGAACCTTGCAAGGGAAGAATATTGAACCACCAATCCATCACACGTTTGCTTTTACTAAAAAATCGATGACCACCAATATCGATACGATTTCCTTTGTATGTGTATGTCTGAGCAATACCACCAATCGCATCCGTCGATTCACAGACAATTGGATGAATGTCCGTACGCTTCAAAAATTCATATGCTGCAGTAAGACCGGCTGGACCCGCTCCGGCAATGATGGCAACACGTTGTGGCATAACAAGATTCTAGCAGGACAATAATGATATCCCTATCAAGCATTCATAAAACTAACCATCAATTATCTTTCGCTGACGAAAAACAAAAAGGTGTGAGCACGTGTAATTCCATACTGCCACGATACCAATCGCGATAATCTTGGAAACTTGATAATGATCCTCTCCTAGAATATGAAGTCCTGCAATGTAAATCGCATAATTGAAAATAAATGCAAAGCTATACACAATCAAGAACTTCATCGTCTGTTTGCCAAACCCCTGCTCACGATTCTTGAATGTAATATATTTATTGAAAAAGAATACAAATATCAACATTACAAACCCGGAAAGAAATCCTGCCTTTTTCTCTGAGATACCAATGTACTCAATGAGAAATGGAAGGAGAAAGAATACCTCTGTCACAAGACCTGTGACACCACAAACGATAAACTTCGCTCCTTGAGGAAGGTGACGCTGCAGTCGCTGTAATGTAAAAAGCTGTTTCACGACAAACAGCAGAATATCATGATCTCTGTTCACCGGAAATATTCATATGCTGCCAGCCATCGTACGTACGACGTAGGCCATCGACCAGGGATGTCCAAGAATAAGAAGATAAACATGGATGCTGTGGAAGCACTGCGAGACTCCGAGCGCCTTCAGGACGTGATGGATCAAATTGTAATAATTTTCCTGGAGCGACAATATCACGAATCGCAGTCGCCAAACTCTTCACCGTCACAAGCTCTGGAGGTACAACATATTGCACGCCACGCGCATCGACCTCTAGTAATGCAAAAAGGCAGGCAATGAGATCACGTACATACAAAAAAGCTAATTGCTGCTGACCGCTACCCCAAACAGAAATTTCTTTATCATCACGCGCTTTCACCATCAGTGCAGGAATGACATTCCCATCACGCGTAAATGTATCTCGCTCTCCATACACTCCTACTGGGCGTAAAATAAGGAGAGGAAAGGCTGCCTGCCTACTTGCTGTAAGCCATGCCGCTTCGCTCATCGCCTTACCAAGAATATATCCATCCACATATTCACGTTGCGCCAAAGCAATAACATCAATCGATGGCGGAACATTTGCCGTACTAAAGAAAGTGACATGTGTGTTGGGAGATTTTCGTAATGCCTGGATCAGTGCAAGAGACATCTCCAAATTACCAACAAGAACATCTGAAGCATTCTTTCTATGAAACTCACTATTCCTACGAAAGGATGCAAGGTGAAGGACATGATCTACACCATCAACGATAGAACTGCAGTACACAGGGTCTCGTAAATCTCCATCACACCATTCTATTTGCGCACGTAATTGCGAAAGAGCCCGATAGTTTCTCGCTCGCACAGGAACTCGTACCTTCGCACCACGTGCTAAAAATTCTTCAGCAAGGATGCTACCAATAAATCCTGTGCCTCCAGTAATGAGTACGCGCCGACAATGCCAATCAATACTCATGAAGTGAGCGTAGGGGAAGTTTATTCGTGCGGCAATAACTTGTGAGAGCAAAGTCTCAACATGTACAGTGATGACACTATGCGTTTTACTTTTCGTACACATCCTGGGCGTCTTGATTTTGTTCGACATGCTATACAAGGACGATGTCTCACCCTTCTGGATGTAGGAAATTTGGGTGATGGAGAATCCACATGCGCTATCTTGAAAAAAGATATCGAGAAGGCTGGTGGTACATACTATGGACTTGATAGTAATGAGCCACTCACAAGAAAATTACATCTACCAAATCAAATTGTAGGCGACCTGCATCATACAAATTTCCAAGATAATCTGTTCGATATGATTTACGCAGGAGAAATTCTAGAACACACATGGACACCAGGACAGATGATTGCAGAATGTTGGCGTATATTAAAGCCAGGAGGCCAATTGGTGTTAGACACTCCAAATCCATATTCCACTCTCAACATCGCACGCTTTTTACTGCATCGAGAAGATAATATGGGTGACAATCGCGTCTTGGTCTACCATGAAGCGAAAAATAAATTTGAAAATCTCAAGGGTAGTGGAGAAGTATTACTACAACCGCAGCATAAAATTTTCTTTACTCCAGCGATGCTCAAACAACTCTTAGAAACTCATGGATTTATCCTTGAAGAAATCGGCTGCACCGTAAAGCCACGTGGATGGATACATCATCTCTTACTCTGGCTCTTTCCTCAGACTGGCCCACATCTTTGTATCATCGCACGAAAAGCAAGTATTGACATAGCATTTGCAGATGTCCTCGGAGGAGAGTCGCCTCAAGCCTAGAAATGAATTACACTGTGAGGGTATGAAGCGCGATCCTATTATCTGCGTCATAGGCTTAGGTTATGTCGGTCTCCCACTTGCTGCTGCCTTCGGGAAAACACAGTGGAAAACATATGGTTTTGATATCAATACTGAGCGTATAAAAACCCTCCAAGCAGGAAGTGACTGGACCAAAGAGTTAAGTAGCAAGCAACTTAAAGAAACAAACGTGGTGTATAGCAATGATCCAAAAATTCTAGGAGAAGCAAACACCATCATCGTCGCTGTCCCTACACCAATTAACGATGCGAATGATCCTGATCTTACACCAGTAATTCGTGCAAGTGAGACTGTAGGAAGCAACATGAAGAAAGGCACTGTGATTGTGTATGAATCAACTGTGTATCCTGGTGTGACAGAGGATATCTGTGTACCAATACTTGAAAAAATGTCTGGCTTCAAATGTGGGAAAGATTTCTCCGTCGGTTACTCGCCAGAACGTATCAATCCTGGAGACAAAGAACATACGATCGAGAAGATTGTAAAAATTGTCGCAGGGCAAGACGCTCCTACACTCGATTGGGTGGCAAAAGTATACGGCGGCATCATCACAGCAGGGATTCACCGAGCGCCGAATATCAAAGTCGCAGAGCTCGCGAAGGCTCTCGAGAATACACAACGTGATATCAACATTGCGCTGATGAATGAAATCGCACGCTTCTGTTCACTCTTAAACATCAGCTCGAAAGACGTCCTCGATGCTGCGGGTACGAAGTGGAATTTCTTGAAATTCACTCCAGGGCTCGTCGGTGGACACTG
>CAYRWT010000078.1:2581-4104 GCA_964428105.1 uncultured Candidatus Peribacteria bacterium | reverse complement strand
ATCGTTGTTGGCACATTTTTTGTTAACTGAAATAGAGTCTCAGAAATACGTTGATAGACAAGTTCACTACTACGAATTGCAGGGATTGAAAGACCAAGATCTGCCATCAAAATAGCGCCGAAAGTTACTTCTGGATGTTTCAGATACTGCGCTGCACTTTGTGTGCCGATAAGTACATCGACATTTGTGAGTGATGTATCTTGAGGATTTTTCCTATGTTCTTCTTTTGTTTCTGCATCGATGCGTGCGATACGAAGGTTTGGCAAATGAGCTCTGAGAAGCTCTTCGACTTTCTGCGTACCAGCTCCTACGATACGTAAATTTGTTCCTCTGCATTTTGCACACGCTGCCGGCACATCGAATACAGCATCAGTTTGGCGAGACAGTAACACAGTCTTCCCGTTTCTTTTGATAATACTTAGTGGGAGGTGTGTTACAGGATCATTGACGGTACTTCTACAGTCCTTGCAGAGGAGAGAAGACCCAACACCAAGTTTGTTGATGATGAGCACAGATTTCTTCCCTGCAATTTTTTGTTGCTGCAATTTCTCTAGAAGAGGATATGTGAGAGGGAAGAGTCCTTCGAATCGAATATCGCCAAGATCGATGACTTTTACATGTGGTCGTTGAATATTTTTATTGTCTGCATCAGCAGGGAGGGAAAGAAATTGATATCGTGGTGATCGATTTTTCCCCTCATCCTTTGCGTGATAGAGCGTTTCGAGTGAAGGACAAGGGGAGCAGAGGACGAGCTTTGCACCACTGAATTTTCCGAGAATTTCTGCGGTTAAACGTGCATGGTAGTGAGGTGTTTGTTCATTTTTCCATCGCCAATCATGTTCACGTAGGAGTACTATGGCACCAAGTTTTTCGATGGGAGCGAAAAGCGCAGTACGTGTGCCGACGATGATGCATGGAGTATTTCCTTGGCGCAGTTCTCGCCACTTTTCCCGGTATTGTGCTTCGGATTCGTCACTATGGAGGAGTACGACAATATCGCCGAACATTTTTCTAAGCGCTTCTCCAAGACGCTCTGCATGTGCGATGTCTGGAGTGAGAATCATTGCACTTTTTCCTTCTTGTAGGCATGCAGCAGAAACTTCCTCCGCGAGCTTCTCTTCTTCGGCTGGAGCAGTGGCAAGAATCACAACGGAGGTAGGATGCTCAAGTATGCTTCCTCCAAATTTTCCTACTCCCTGCGGAAGTGAGAGTGGTATTTTTGGTTGTACAAAGGTTTCTTCAGTTTCGTGTACGACAATGTATCCTCGCTCGACAAGTTTTTTGATGGTGCTTGCTGGTACTCCTGTTTTTGTAAGAAGAGTCGCCGTATCGAGTGGGCCATCTCGAAGTAGACCTAAGATTGCCTGTAGATTTTTCCCTCGAATGCTTGCTTTGGTATCGATGTCCGTTGCCAGTGCAGCGATACTCGAAGGCTTAAAGAGAAGGTGCCACGGAGGAGAGGGGAGCATGACCTTTAGTACACTTCTAGGAGAGGCGAGATAGTACGAGCACATCCAAGAAAG
>CAYRWT010000078.1:1344-2481 GCA_964428105.1 uncultured Candidatus Peribacteria bacterium | reverse complement strand
ATAAAAGGATTCTGCATTGAGGAGAAAACGTACGTTTGGTGTCAGAGTATAGATTGCTATAACTTCAAAGAAGACGATCCATCCCCAGAGTAGAAACATACTCTGGATTTTTGTGCGATATTTCCAAAGGATCAGTGCAGAAGCGATTATTGTGCTATACCAGTGAATTCCAAAAGAACCACGACTAAAGAGGCCGAGAAATACTTCTTTGAATGCTTCGGGGTGCCATGCAAATGAGGCGTCCCCAGCGTGTGGAGTAAGAGAGAGTCCGTGAGAAAGTGCAAATATTGGCCAGAGAATACTTAGCAGCAAAGCAATGCCAATTGGAAGAGCGATAGATTTCCATTGTCTCTGTGTCCGCCAGGTAAGAATCATTGTTGTGATAACCCATGGAATAAGTCCAAGACTCATACCTTCCAGTTTCGTCCATACTCCAGCAGTAATCATTAGGCCTGCGAATATGAGCCAGCGAGACTGCCCAGAATCCTTTGAAAGAGTCCACCGTAGAGTGGAGAGAAGTGCAAGAGTTTCAAAGAGAATTAGTGTGACGTCTCCATATCCTTGCGCGAGGTGGAGTGTGAGTAGTGGAATACTTGTCATGAGTGTAAGACTTACCAATGCGATACTAGAACCTGCGATATTTTTTAGCATCAAAAATATTCCAACAAGACTCGATAGAGAGAGCAGAAATAGGACTGTATTTGCGAGGAAATCGCTCCAACTCTTTTGGCCTTGGTTCGCTGTAATTTGCAGAGCATGGAAAAGAATAGGATACTGAGGCTTCGCCATTCCTCGGTCTTCTGTAAGATCAAATGCTAAGTGTTTATCGACAAATGATATTTCCGAACGCATCGTCCAATTTGTTGCACTGTCGTACTGGAATGATGGCAGTAACAGAGCGTGTGAAGCGCTATAGATGCATTGTAAAACGAGTAATGTACTACATGGCCACAAGACCCACTTCGAGATTGGTGCAACCATCGTTTGCGACACTTCACGTTTATTTTTTGTGTAATATTTCCATTGGACTCCGAACAACATAGTAATGATGATGAGGTGTCCAAGGCCAAGTGAGAGAGGGGTAAGCGCAAGATTTGTAACTTCTAGAAATATTGTCAGTAACGCATTGATGAGACT
>CAYRWT010000078.1:0-1244 GCA_964428105.1 uncultured Candidatus Peribacteria bacterium | reverse complement strand
TGTGTTGCAGTCTGGGCATCATTTTTTAGGTCGCTAACATGCCGTGGATACACTGCATACCTAAGAAGCTTTTCTTGGAAATTCGTTCCTTCGCGACAGATATAAATTCGCGCGTCATCATCTGTGTTTGCTTTCAAAAACTCTGCAATAGTGAAGATGGATCCTGCTTCATCGTATGTTCCTTTTGTAAAATATTCGAAGAGATGTTGTTTGCTAAAACGTACATCATCAATGGTAGAACGTGCGGCGATGAGCAGTGTCGTGATGATGAGGAAATTTGGCAAAAGTGAGGCAGAAATCTTTGTACGAAATATGACCATGAAGATGGAACAAGCAATGATAAATACACCCGCTATTATTGGCAGAGATATGCCAAGTATCCTGTATCCGCGAAGCGCGTGATAACTGGATGGAGAATACGGCTCGAGTGTCCAGAAATGTTGTAGAGCTGCTTTGATCGTTGTAACAATCGATGCATCGAAGAAATCTACTTCGAAGAAACTTGCATCAGCTTCTTTTGAGGGAGTAAGCATTTGTAGCATGTAGTCTTCTTGCCATGGTGACCAGCCGGGGCTGACAGTGAGATCGATCGTAACGTTTTTTCTCTCTCCTTTTGGAAGTACTGTTAGGACAGTGTCATTTGGGACGTAAGATTTATTTGTAGCTATTGGTACGAGAAAGAATGTAATATCTTCTGATGCTGAGTATTGCAGGTGCAGTGAAGCTCCTTTTCCATGCAGAGTCGTGGATGTATATCCTTTATTTTCTTGGAGAGCGCTACGGATAGGCTCCGATGCATCGATAACCTGTGGCACTAGAAATATTTCTTCATCCTGTGCTGCTACGATATTCGTTGAAACAACGAAGCAGAAGACGACGAGAAAAGTCTGTAAAAGAAAGGCTCTCATGACACTCGTATGGTACCTGGAGTTTGGTACGATGTTGGTGCGGAAGTCGGAGCTGTTTGCGGTGAAGCGGGTATTTCTTCTGAGATACCGATGAAGTGGGTTAAGCCCCAGATGATGGCAAAAATCACTGCTGCAAGAGCGTATCCTCGTTCTTCCATACGGAAGAGAAGGATGGCAGTGACGAGTAAAAGAACGAAAATGATGATGCTGAAGACGAGGTACATGGAGAGAAGTGTACCATAGTTAAATTTATTGATTGCAAATATTTATTCATTGTTATTTTTGATGCTCTTAATCGTGGTCGGGACGGCGGGGCTCGAACTCGCGGCCTCCTGG
>CAYRWT010000077.1:0-4183 GCA_964428105.1 uncultured Candidatus Peribacteria bacterium | reverse complement strand
GCTTCTTCTATTTTCGATCACTCGTCGCTGTCATGAACCTCACAATCGAGAGGAACATATTGAAGAGATCGAGGTAGAGTGAGAGCGCTAACATAAATGGACTCTCGAGGTGCGCTGTGCGCTGCAATCTCTGAAGATCGTAGATCAAGAAACCAGAGAAGACGATGACACTTGCTCCGCTAATAAGAACTTCAAATACTCCTGTACGAAGAGATGGGATGAATATTTGCAGTAGACCGATCACGATAAGCCCGATGAGTGAAAGAAAGAGAATAGAACCTAAGCCCATCGCGTTCACATTTGTCCTATAGGCGATGACACCTGCGGCAGCAGAGAGAAGAGTAGTTGCGATGAGTGCATTCAGGAGAATCGCTGGTCCCTGCACATATCCCTGCAATACATTGAGGAGTAATGGTGATGCTGTGAATCCTGAGCAGAGAGCAAACACAGCAAAGAGTGTGACATTGAGCGGAGAACGATCCATCCACCACCTGGAAGAAAGAAGGATGGCAAATTCAACGATGACAAGCGGTATGAGAAAACCACCTTGGAGAATGATTGGCGCATATAGAAGACCCAAATACGCTGCAAATGCAGTCAGGAGCATCGCAAGTGCGGTAAGGGCATACACTGTGCTAATGGATGCGGAATTTTCTGTGATAGAACGATCGGCTGATGTAGAGAAAGTAGGCATGTAGATATAGTAGAGAAAATAGGGTGAGGAGCAAGCTGGAAATAGCAGCATTTTTCTGCTATAATGATATGATTTATGCGCAAACTACTGCCACTTCTCATAGTAACGGGTGTCCTATTCCCCTTCCAAGTTCATGCTGGTGCTGGAATTAGTTCACTGAGTGCATTCATCGAAGGAGAAATTATTGCTCAAGGATTTCTCGCATTCCAGGGCATTGCGTTAGTCTGTTTATTTTACTTCGGATTTCGCATGGTAATGGAAGCAGGGAAGGAGAGTATCATGGATGAAACAAAAACTTCCTTCGTTAACTCACTCATTGGCTTCGTTATGGTTGCCCTTGCAGGAGGTTTCCAAAGTGCTTTCGGTACTGGTAACGCTGGATCTGGCATGAATCCTGGAGAATTAACTTCAGGACTGGATAGTGTCTCTGTCTATCTCTTTACCGCTGCTGAAGGAGTACTCATCCTCATCATCACGATTGTTGCACTCAAAATGATGGCAACGATGGGAGACACAGGCGAGGCTTCGAACCTCAAAAATATTCTTGTTTCAAACTGCATCGGTATCGTCATCATGCGCATAGCTCAATCGGTACTCAATGCTGTCGATAGCACAAGCCCAACAGACATAAATACTGAGCTCATCGGTTTTGCTAACTTCCTCATGACAGTCATCGGCTTTGTAGCAGTAGCGAGCTTCATCATGGCGGGTATTTTTTTGATTGTGTCGGTAGATGAAGGCTTAAAAGACCGAGCAAAGGCAATCCTCATCGGTAGTTCACTCGCTCTCCTCATCGTTCTCGCCTGTTACACGCTCATTATCACATTTGCATAAGATATGAATTTTCTAAAAAATCTTCGGTGTAAATTATGGAGTATATCTGCTGCATTACTCATTATTGCTACTCTCTTTCCTTTGCCGGTATCTGCTGTCGATGGTGGACTCATACAAAATATTTTTCTCCAGTATGTTCTACAACCTATGTTGAGCACAGGCGTCTGGATTACTGTTGGAACTCTTGCTCTTACTGTTGCTGGTTTTACACTATTAACATCACAAGATGAAGGTGCTCTTACAAAGGCTAGAGGGGCAATTTTTGCAGTCATTATGGGTGGTATCATTATCGTTGTCATACGAACACTGGATATTCAATTCCTACAGTTTTTCATAGATATCGGTAGTTACAATACAAACACTGTCACCGGTACTGGCGCATCTGATCTCTCAAAAGAACTTGGTTTGAGCAGTGAATCTGGCATCGCAGGATGGCTGGCAACGATCGGTGGTGTACTTGGCATCCTCATGGTGATCGTTTCTGTCGCTATTGCTATGGCCAGCATCGGCGATGAAGATGCGTATGGTAAGGCAAAAACATCAATTCTGACATCGATCTTTGGTGTACTTATCATCCTCGCAGGTAGTGCTATCAGTAACACGGTATATGTAGATGGTACTCCAAATGATCTGATGCTCTTTATCCTAGGAAAGCTCAATATTATTTTAGCATTTATCTCCATCATTGCTGTCGCTCTGCTTGTCTATGCTGGCATACGACTCATCGTATCGCTTGGTGACGAAGAAGCCTATACCCAAGCAAAGGGACTGCTTCTACGAATTGTACTTGGCATCATCGTCATTGTGATTAGCTACACATTAGTCTATACCGTCGTGCAGATTTACAATTAACGCACTGCATCAATAACCTGTTTTGTCGCAAGAACATCGTGTGTACGGATAAAACTTGCGCCATGCTGAAGTGCAGTTTGTGTTGCTACGAGTGTAGCTGGAAGTCGCTTATCAACAGGAAGATTTTCTGGACCTGCGAGGAATGATTTTCGTGACGGGCTGATGAAGATCGGTGCTAGATCTTTGAAATACTCAAGGTGCTCGAGAATGTGAAATGAGTACGAAGGAATACTGGAAACGAAATGCCCAAGACCCGGATCGATGATGATTTGAGAAGAAGAAATGCCGGCACGCTTCGCAAGTGCAATCCTCTCTTCCAGGAATGTATGAATGGTCCCAAGAACATCTGTGTACTCTTTCTCCTGTTTTGTGGTTCTCGCTGAAGAATCTTTTGAATACATCAGCGCATACGGACAGCCATGTTTTGCAATAAGTTCAAACATCCGAGGATTACCCCGACCAGCGGTAATGTCATTGATCATGTCTGCTCCAGCCTCTAGTGCTGCCTCTGCTATAGATGCTTTCCACGTATCGACGCTGATCCATCGATCTGGAAATGCCCGACGAATAGACCGTACAACGGGAAGAACACGCTCGAGCTCTTCTTCTTCGGTAATATCCTGAGAATTTGGTCCTGTGGATTCTCCACCGACCTCTACAATCATAGCACCTTCTTCGTAACACTCTCTCGCACGCTTGAGTGCCTTTTCCTCAGTAATGTACTGGCCACCGTCGACATATGAGTCTGGTGTGACATTGAGAATCCCGACAATATGAGGCTCAGAGCAATCGATCGTTTTTCCACGAAACGTAATCTGCATAAGAGCCCTATGGTGCGCGAAAAACTCTTCCAGAGCAACTCATGCTATACTGGAAAGGTATGTGGCCTTTTACGAAGAAAAATAGCGAAGAAAAGCCGAAGAAATCCAAAGTACTAAAACGAGTTGTCGTAGGTTTTGTGATCGGCAGCGCTATCGCCTCGATTGTTGGAAAAACGATCCTCCAAGAGAAACGACGAGAACATAGAAATGAGGAAGATAAGAATGAGTAAAGCGAAAGAAACCGATGCAACCGAGGATTCCGAAGAGTCCGAGGAATTTTTTGTATATCTTCGGTTTCGTTGGCTTCTTCGGATTTCTCGGATTCTTCACGCAATAATCGCAGCTTCTACATCTGCAATCGTCTCTTCCAATTTTCCTTCAGAGTTACGAATTTGCCTATCCGTTTTACTTGCAATACTCAGTTCTTTTCTCGCACTCTCGATACGGCGAGTGAGCTCCTCATCTGCCATAGGAGCGCGTCCGCGAATATGCGCAATCAGCTGCTCTTCACTCTCTGGAAGGATGAAGATGGTACGAAGAGGATAAGCGCCTGATCGGAACAATGGATGAGAATGAATACTCTCAAAGCCCTGTACATCCACCTCGCGTACGACAATCTTCCCCTGCTCGATACATGGAATGATTTCGGAAATAAGTGTGCCGTAACGGGCACCTTTGTGTACTTGCGCCCACTCAAGGAATTTTCCCTCCTTCAGCCACGTATCAAATTCCTGTTCTGTAACAAAATGATAGAGATCACCGCCTTCACCTAAGCGAGGTGCTCTCGTAGTTGCTGAGCGAGGAAAGATAAACTCAGGGTGACGTTCGTGGAGCGAGCGAAGGATGACACTTTTCCCTACTCCACTTGGGCCAATGATGAGGACGAGTTTTCCAGTCATTGCACTCATTACTATAACAGCTTCTCTACTTTTCTTTTCCACTTTTTTATAAAAGTGGAGCAAAAAGCGTCGCTGGTGAAAAA
>CAYRWT010000076.1:0-4204 GCA_964428105.1 uncultured Candidatus Peribacteria bacterium | reverse complement strand
GTAGTGCTTCGCGCTCAGACATGTGCAGCGGACACGGACATGTTTGGAGTAAATTACATTGGTTGCTATTGGTGTCGCCTCGAAAAAATTCCGTCACGCATCTTGGCGAGCAAGGGCGTCGAAAAGTGCACTGTTTGACGAGCGGAGTGTATACGGAGCGAGGAGTTTGCACTTTTCAGCCCTGTGAGCCATAGCATGCGTAGGAATTTTTTCTTAAGCGACTGTTTTCTTTCTCCACTTTCTTTTGCGTCAAAAGAAAGTGGAAAGGATTGTCATCCTTCGACAGGGCTCAGGATGACAAAGGGTGGTGCTTGAGAGGGCAATAAAGGGGCTCAGGATAACAGGGAAAGGAATGTCCGCGGAATGTATGCAGGGATGGATGAGAAATTGCTCAAACTACCTATCTACAACCTACTCGCTACCCCCTACAATCCTACTCTCCTCCTTCTTCCTCATACTCCACCCTCTCAAACGTACTTACTCCCATCAACCACGTCTGCCCCTGAGAAAACACAAATGGTTCACCTTCTTCGGTCTCAAAGCTAAATGGTGTTGATGCATCTTTTTTACTCCATGTTCCTTTTTGCAACGTTCCCCCTCGAAAGAGAAGAGCTTTTCCACTCTGATGCATGTTGATACTCAAGCGACCATGTTCACCCACGGCATCGACTGGGAGTTCAAAAATGACCACATTGTGTGGATGTGCATCGCTGATGATACCTCCGTTTTCACGGGTGTATGCACCAGCCCATTCATCGTATGTAAACGTGATGTTGTTTGCAGGGTTATAGAAGTTCACAAAGACACTTGGTACTTGCGTGTCGGAAGGATTACGACCAGTTTCGTACGTCGGCCACACAATCGAATGTACCTCTGCATCACGCACAAGAAACCTCACTGCTTCATCGGTGAGGAACAAATTATGAGGCGCTGCAATAGAATCATTCCGCTCGAAATAATGATCGTACAGAAGCCCATTGATAGAATCGACATTGGGATCTTCCTGCACACGTGCCAAAGCTTCTGGACTACCACCTGCGTGCAAAACAAGATGCGTCCACGGAAGCATGGCATCGATAAAGTAAGGTCGTAGTGACCGCACAGGACCAATACTTTTAGGAAGACGATCCACTTCAAACAGAGCCAAAAACCTCGTGATGTATCCTTCCACATAGAACTCCTCGACCAACACTGCACCTTGCAACCCTGCATGGTAGGGTCTGGCATCTTCATGATTCTCGATCATAATGCCCACAAAAGATCGCTCTCTCGCACGAAATGGCGTGAGAGACAATCTGGAAAGCATGCCCTTTGCAAAAGAAGCAATGCCACCCTCTTCTTCTGTAGGTGCATCTTCCACACCCTCGGTACCCTGGGATGCCTCTGGAAAATGACCCTGCCCCAATGTATTCGCAAAGAGCAAAGCACCCGTGAGGAGAGTAAGGACAAAGACAACACCGGATAAAACCACTGGTATGAATTTCATGAAGTATGCAGGCGAAACAAATTATTTTGCAGCTTCTCCTTCTTTTGCTTCTCCTTCTGGTTTCGCTCCTTCTGCTGCTACCTCACCTTCTGCTGCTGCCACTGGTACAGGCTCTGCCTCTACTGCACGAGGTTCGTGCACGTTCGCAATGAGTGTATCTGCAGCATCCTCGATGGTAACTCCTGTGGGCACAATTAAGTCTGCAACAGTAATGGTATCATCAAACGTTGCGAGCTTCTCGAGTGAAACTTCGATATCGTGTGGCAAATTGGAAGGAAGACAACGAACATTGACGTGATCATGATCGGTTGCAAGCACACCACCAAGATCCTTCACTGCTGGCGCTTCTCCAACAAAGCGAATTGGAATACGAGCTTCTACTTCCTTCTTCATGTTCACAGCGTAGAAATCTACGTGCAAAATTTTGCCGCTGAGAGGTGCAAAATCAATTTGATGAAACAGTACAGGAACCTTCTTTCCTGCTGCATCCAACTCTACCAATGTACTCTCTCCAGCTTTGGTATAGACACGAAGAAGCTCATTATGTGGGCACTGGAGCAATTGATGCTCGACTTCGTTTCCATACACAACACAGGGCACAACATCCTCTAGCCGAAGGCCTCGAGCAGTTTTTGCTGTATTGCGTGCCGCTAGTGTGAGTGAAATTGTATCCATAGCGCTCATAGAAGCCCGAAAAGGGTACGGTAGCCCCGAAGGAAGGTCAATGATTTCTAGAAGAAAACGCTAGAAAATCTCCTGTATTCTGCTGAATACCTAGCATTTACCGCCACTTCCAGAAGTAAGAAAAGGCACTCAAAATATGCGCTCTGCCTGTTTTTTTGAAAATAAGTGAGCCTATTCCCCCCTCGCTCAATCGTTTTTTTTGGTCACTTGCTGTCACTATGGGGTAATAGACAACTGTCTTGCCAGACTGGCGCACACGACGACAGAGATCTATATCCTCAAAAAAAAGAAAAAAGCGCGGGTCAAACCCCCCTAGTTCTTCGTAGAGAGATCTGCGAAGAAGCAGAGATGCTCCTACGACCCAATCTGTCTCCTGTACGACCGAAGCATCTTGATCTAGCCGTAAATAGTGCTGCATACGCTTGTGGAAGAACTTGTGCAGAAACGTACGCTTGATGAAGACATCAGAAAAACGAGGAAACCTGCGACTGGAATCTCGCACAGAACCATCTTCGTGTACAAGTCGTGGGGCGATAATGCCAATCTTCTCCTCTTTTTTCAGTGCATTGATAAGTATCTCCAAGCCTTGTCGCTCCAAATCATTATCTGGATTGGTGATGTATATGTATTCCCCTCTCGCACACTCCACCCCTGTATTATTTCCTTTGCCAAAGCCTAGATTATCTCTAGTTTCTACGATGCGCACTCGATCATTCTGTGCAAACGCAATGCGCAGAACGCCAATAGAATCATCGTGAGAATGATTCTCCACCACGATAACTTCTAACTTGGATGCAACCGTCTGCTCCAGAAGGGATTGCACACACTTTACCGTGAGTTGTGGCTGACGATAATTGAGAACTATGGCAGAGACCAGAGGCGTCTTCATATTGTGATGATACCTGAATTTCGCGGAGAACATCACTAAAGATAGTCAGAAGTCGTAGAGTCGAATGGTCGCAGGTCGCAGGTCTACTCACAAGAAAGACATATGACTTTTTGTAACTGCCCTCATCCCCGTCCCTTCTCCCCCGAAGAGGAGAAGGGTGCACTATTTTCCTGATACACGATATTGAGTTCGTCAATAGTGCTCCCTCTCCCGCAGCGGGAGAGGGCTGGGGTGAGGGCAGTTCCCACCCCTCACAAAAATCACAACGAGAGAAAGTTGGGATGGCAGCTATTCCTAGGTACTATACTCCCATGCCAAAAGCATCAAGATCTATCAACAATCCTCATCTGGAGGAGCTCGCAAAGCGTGTTGCGCAAGCTCCGACCAAACCGGGCATCTATCGTTGGCTCTCTGCAGATGGCACTGTGCTCTACGTAGGGAAAGCGAAGAATTTAAAAAATAGATTGAAGAGCTATTTACCCCGAGGGATTTCAAAGGGCATTCAAAAACCGGATAAAAGCTTGGGGCCCTGGAAGCTCTCACTTGTGAAACAAATCACAGACTTGGATATGACTGTGACACAATCGGAACTAGAAGCACTGGTTCTGGAAACAAATCTTATTAAGGAAATACGACCCAAGTACAACGTCTTGATGAAAGACGATAAAAATTACGTGTATATTCGCATCAGCATAAAAGACCCCTATCCAAGTATTGAGATAACGAGACGTATGGAGCCAGATGGTGCCAAGTACTTTGGTCCCTTTCTTGGAGCCATGTACATCCGCAAAACACTCGACATGCTGCACGATGTCTATCATTGGAAAGCTTGTCAGCGATCGCTCGATCGACTGAATTCGACTCGCAACTCGCAACTTACCACTCGCAACTTACCACTCAAGCCATGTTTAGAATTTCAAATAGGAAAATGCTGCGGCCTCTGCATTGAGCAAGTAACCCAAGAGGAATACCGAGAGTCCATCGAGAATGTCGTAACGTTTCTCAAAGGAAACTACAAACCTGTGATGCACGTTCTTACAGAGCAAATGAAGCAAGCAGCTCTGGACAAGAAGTTCGAACGTGCGGCAAAACTGCGAGACATCGTTCGCTATGTACAATCACTCAACGAGAAGCAAATTGTATCC
>CAYRWT010000075.1:0-4244 GCA_964428105.1 uncultured Candidatus Peribacteria bacterium | reverse complement strand
TCGGGCTGTATATGCAGAGGAGAATGGCATCGATCACCAGGCTCTACGGCGAGAAAGCCATGGCCATTGCCACCACGGCAGCCTTGCAGATAGATGCGAATGACCTCGCACTACTGCGCAAGGCAGAGGATATGAAGCGACCGGAGTACCAGCGGGTATTCTCGTTCCTGAATGAAGTGCGGAATGAAAATCCTGGAACAAAGTATGTCACTGTGTTTCGCAAAACCGAGCGAGATGGAATGTGGGAGATCATTGCTGATGCGGATGCGAATTACGATGTGTACCACACCACAGATACAAATATTGACGGCATTTTGGATGAGAGCGATGAAAATCCTGCTCCCGGAACTGCTTACGATGTGGACGGATACTCAGAAGAAACCTTTGCGCAGGCATTTAAGGGAACTCCCTATTACGTAGTACTGTCAGATCAATGGGGCAATTTTCTATCGGGCAATGCGCCCATTTTCAGCGAAAAGGGAGAGATTGTTGCCGAGATAAACGTAAATTTTGACTACCGACAGATTATGAAGGCGGAGCTGGGAGCCCTCCTCACATCGCTTGCCAGGCCGTTTTTCGGAAGGGTGATGGTTGTTTTCGTCCTACTCTTCTTGGTGTTTGCGGGAGTGAGCTTTGTTGTTGTGCATAGAAAGGCACTCAGGCCACTGGTGCCGGCATTGCACATACGCAGAGCCGCTCTTGCGGGGCTGCTCCTGCTTGCACTGTGCGTGCTGGGTGCGTTGATGGTTCGCCGTGCTCAGCAGCAGAGCAGAATACGAGCGATAGGGGAGCGTGCGCAGGCCATTGCCTCCACGGCGGCCTTGCTCATTGATGCCAATGATCTCGAGCCGCTAAGAAAGGCTGCCGACATGCGGCGGCCTGAATATCAAAAGGTCTTCAAAATTTTAAACGATGTGCGCAATCAGAATCCGGAGATTGAGTATATTTACATAATGCGACAGACAATAGAAGAGGGGATGTGGGAGTATGTTGTTGATGCAGATACAGAAGAAGATTCTCCTTCATTTGTTGATACAAATAGTGACGGGATATTGAATGATTCAGATGCGTCTGTATGGCCTGGTTTTATTTATAACGCTAGAGAGCTTGTTCCAGCTTGGGAAAGAGTTGCATTTAAGCAATCGACGTATGCCGTTGATTCTATAGGAGATCAATGGGGAAAGTTTATAACAGGTAGCGCACCAATTTTGGATGGCAACGGAAGAGTTGTGGCTCTATTAGCAGTAGATTATGAATATCGTAAAAGTATCAAGTTTTAGACAACAGTAATTTTATGGCAACCTGCCATAACATCATGTAACTTAAACAAGTGCTTTTAGTAAAAACTTACATCGGCCAAAGCCAGATTTCAGGAATTGGGCTTTTCGCTGATCAATTCATTCCGGCGGGGGAGCCTGTTTGGGGCTTTAAAGAAGGCTTTGACTTGGTGATAGGCCAAGAACAGCTTAAGCAGCTTTCTGCTTCTGCAATTAAGCAAGTAAAAAATTATGCATATCTATCATCAGAAGACAATTTTGTTTTGTGCGCAGACGATGCAAGATTTATTAATCACTCTTTTCAGAGTAACACTATTGATGATGAATCAGAAAAGGGTCTTAAATATGCCAAATATGACATTCAGCGGGGACAAGAAATTACCTCTGATTATAGTGTATTTGATAAGTCATTCACAAATAGGTTTGAAAGTGGTATAATTTAAAGGTGAAACAAAAAGAATACAGCGTCTTGGTAAGCATTTTGCTCTTGCTAGTTATTACTGTTGCAGCAGTTTCTGCTGGGTATTTTTTATACTTAAAGACAAGCAATATTTTGAAAGATCGACTTAAGGAAAGAATGATCGCGATTGTAAGTACTGCAGCAGTGCAATTCGAGATTTCGGACATTAACAATGTAGTAAGCAAAAATGATGTTAATTCGACAAGCTTCATCAGACTTACTCATAAACTCCAGATAATTCGTAATTCCAACAATAACGTTCGGTTTGCGTATCTCTTGAGGCCTAGTCTAGACGGAGGTAGCACTTATACCTTTATCGCGGATGCAGACTCGTTAGATCCTAGCGCTGAAGTTGACCTCAATTTCGATGGTGTAATCGATGAAGAAGATGAGTTGGCATATCCGGGTATGGAATATGATGTATCAGAAATTCCTTCATTGATTGACGCCATTAATAGGCCCACTACTGACAGTGAGCCCATCGAAGATGATTGGGGTACGATGTTTTCTGCGTACGCTCCAATTAAAGATAAAGGAGTCACGCAGGCAATTATCGGTATTGATGTTGATGTGAGCGATTTTATGGTAGTGATTTCTGAAACCTTTTACCCGTTTATTGTTTTTCTGGTTTTTGTTTTAGTGATTCTATCGTTTCAAACGATTGCATTGGTATCAATGTGGGGATCAAGGGTGAATGTCCTCAAGGACCTTGATCGCCAAAAAGATGAGCTTCTGGGTTTGGTGAGTCACCAGCTTGCAACTCCGGTATCCGGACTTCGCTGGAACTTGGAAATGATTACGGACGGCGACTTGGGGCCTCTGAATGCCAAACAGCAGGAAGAACTGAGAACAATGCAGGGCGTGGTGGGTAATCTTTCCGATCTCGTGAGTATGATTCTCGATGTCTCGCGCATTCAGCTTGGCAAAATGAAGGTGGATAGGGCTTCTATAGATTTGAAGCAGTTCTTCAGGGAGATTACAGATGTTCTAGCGCCAAGGGCCCACGAGAAGAAGATTCAGTTTGATGTACGCGTTCCTGAGAATTTAGGAAACGGGTTTATCGATAAGCGCCTTACGCACATGACGGTTGAGAACCTCATTTCCAATGCGGTGAAGTACACTCCGGAGAACGGCAAAGTGTCGATCGATGTTAGTGTGCAGAATGGCATACTCAAGTGCATTGTGCAGGACACAGGCTGCGGCATTCCAAAGGCTGACCATGGGAAGATATTTGGAAAATTGTATCGCGCAAGTAACGTGGCAGCCGTTGATGGAAATGGCTTCGGCTTGTTTGTCGCGAAGGGTGCTGTAGAAGCGCAGGGTGGAAAAATTTGGTTTGAGAGTGAAGAAGGCAAAGGAACTAAGTTTTGTCTTGAATTGCCATTAAGTAAAATCACCACATAACGCATCTGTTATGTGGTGACTTCTAGATCCTTTAGCAAAAGATTGTACCTATTCTTTTGTAAGCTCATCGCTCATCAAATAGAGAGCCATGCCTCCTAGGATCCACGCTCCAATCATGCGAACTGATGGTATCTCGCATTTCATGGCAGAGCACATGATGGGAATCAGTAGGTACGATGTCGCAACTATTACGGCGCCAACTCGCTGGTGTAATGCTGCAAAATGGAACCAATCGGCAAGGAACGATAGGAAGGCTGCTGCAGTAATGATTAAAATTTCTTTGCCGCCTGGAACTTGAGTTGTCCCATTTTGGAAGTTCCTCACGACTCCTGGAAGTGAAAAAATACAAATTCCTAATCCAAACAACATCGTGATTAAAATGGGGCTAGTTTTTCCAAGCCATTTGTCGGCAATGACAACTTCCGCAGCGTAGAAAAAGCACGCGAGAACGCAAAATAGTAGCCCGCCTGACATGGCAATCTCCTATCAAAATGAGGTGTTAATGAGCAACCTAGAAGAAGGTTACTATAGCAAAAATTATATAATTGTCAATTTTTAGGAACCGAGCAAATTAAATTTAATGTCTGTTGTTACAAGATAAATAGCAATTGTTGCGAGAATCCAGGCGAGCACCATTCGTAGAGATGGAAGCTCGTGACTAGAGAAGGTGAAGATTAATGCAGAGGCTGTTACAGGCAGAAGCGCATAGTATGTAGTCATTACTGCTGCGCCCGACTTTTCATGAAGTGCGAAAAAGTGTGCGGTGGCGGCAATAAAGGAAGCGGCCACCATCAAGCCAATAAATATCCAAACGGAAGAACCCTTGGGCCAATCTGTTTCTTTTATGGGAAAAAGAAGCAGGCTGATTCCCGAAAGCATGCCCACACCCGTCGCATAGAAGAACGTTGTAAGGCGCGGATTCATGGAGCTCAGCTTCAGATCGGTGGTCACAATTTCCACCGCGTAGAAGAGCATTGCCATAAGAGAGAAGATCATTGCTTTCGTCATGCTTTGATCATAAGTGTTTCGCTTCTAAAATGCAGCATGACAATGTCCAACCCCCACATCGCCGAAGCATTGGCCCAAATTGGCAAACTGCTGCA
>CAYRWT010000074.1:0-4481 GCA_964428105.1 uncultured Candidatus Peribacteria bacterium | reverse complement strand
CTTTTGCTATGATGTGTTTACTTGTCGCCCCAGCCTGCACGACGTGAGCGCAATGGAGGGGAGGAGATAATCCAATCGCGATGAGTGTTGTATTCCATTCCTTTTTTTCTTTATGTTCGATCCAATGTCAGAACTCGCGATGCCAGCAGGCGGAGAAGATCCACTTGCACCAACTGGTAATTTTACCCCAACACCTCGTCCTAATACTGGAGGATTTGGTGCTCCTACCGGTGGAGCTCGCAGCTACGGAGAGGAGCTTCACTCTGTTACGATTCGCGCTCGTCAGCGTACGTTTTACGTCGACTTGAAGCAGTCTGGGCAGGGGAAATTTGTAAAAGTTTCTGAGAAATCTCGTGGAGGTCAGAAGAGCACTGTGATCTTCGATGCTGAGGATCTCGCAAAGATCATCGAAGCACTTCAGGAAATGCAAACAAAGATCTAGTCACCTGCAAAGAAATTCCTACGAGGAGCTAGGTACTACCTACTCCTCGTTTGTGAAATCCGGCAGAACATAACCGTTGATGAACGGATTATTGCGAAGAGCGAGATAGACAATCTTCGCAGCTTCTGCACGTGTTATGGGTTGCGTTGGTCGGAAGGTACCATCGTCGTATCCTGTAAGGATGCCGTGGTAGACGGCAAGGCGTAGAGGGAAGAGAAACCAGTCAGTATTTGCAACATCAGAGAAACTGATCTCGATCTGTTCACTGTCCTCTGTGACTGGTAGCTGAGCAGCAAGAGAAAGGATCTTCATTGCCTCAGCGCGATTGACGAGAGCATCTGGGCGGAAAGTACCATCTGGGTAACCGCTTACAATACCGTACTTCACTGCGGCGTACACTACTTTTCTCCGAAGCGCTGCATCCTGAGATTCATTTTGCTGAGGAATAGATGGTACATCTGTAAATTGTACAACTGGATCGAGAGTGTCCATCGGGAGTTGTGTGCAGTTACCGAGAATGAGTAATTTTAAAAGTTCGAAGCGAGTGATAGGGGAGTCTGGCTCAAACTTAGCAGTATCTCCGTTTCGTCGACCTCGGAGTAAGGGGGTGTTTGAAGGAGCAAGAGAGATACCTTGTAAACGACCAACGTACTTCTTACTCCAATGATCGACTGTGTCGGAAAAAAGGATGCCACTTGGATCAGAAAATTGTAGACAGGCGCTTTCACGAGGATTGTTGCCTACGTCTGTCTCGATCTTATCTGTGAGGCCATCGCGATCGGTATCATTCTCGTATGGATTTGTACTGAAGTAAAATTCTTGTTTATTCGAAAGGCCATCTTTATCTGTATCATCATTGGGATCTAGTGATTTTTCATTCTGATTAACAGATTTCTCCCATTCATCAGGAAGTCCATTTGCATTTGCATCTTCGCTATACTTATTATCTATAGGAAATGCGTCTTCTGAGTCAGAAACACCATCTCCATCGGAATCAGCTTTCAGTGGGTCAGTACCATTGGCTATTTCTACAGAATTCACCCAGCCGTCCCCATCGGGATCTGCTGTGAGGTCATCTTTTGGATCCAAGGGGTTACGTTCTCCTGTAATTTCAGAACCATCGGATTCTCCACCGCGATCAGTATCTACGTTTAACGGATCAGTTTCACCTGGGTCGATGACATTATTGCCATTGAGATCTTCCTTAATATTGGGAATGCCATCTCCATCCGTATCTATATCTGCCGCGAAAACAGTTGATGGTAATACCGTAGCTGCGACAAAGAGTACAACAGTAATCTGTGTCAGTATTCGTTTGCTTATCATATCGTAAGTTTAAGCAGGATCTTTGGCCTGAGCAAGCAAATTGTGATGCCAAAGCATGTATATTATTTGTTTCCTCGAGCGTATTCGGCTCCTGTCATAAGTTTTTTACCATCTGGTTGTACGAGTGTTGGGTAGAGCAGAGTGTTATTTTTACACGGAAGGTTATAAGCATTCACGTGAGGTACAAGTGAAGATTCGAGGAGCTTGAGTGTACCGATGCGTACTCCAGGCCACGGGACAAGTGCACGTATTTTTCGATCAATTTCTTCTGCAGTCATCATGAGAGGGTCGACGAGCCCATCACTTCGTGAGAGTTTTTTACAAAATGTTGCTTGCGATACATCTTGCTCTTGTTCATGTAGAGGTTCTGCAATCGTGGAACAGAGAAGATCTGCTCCAAGTACCGCAAGTGTGTCATGAAGATGTAGATATGTTTCTCGTGGGTGAATTGGTAGAGTTTGCTGAGCGAGAATTGGTCCTGCATCCAGCTCGCGTACCATTCTCTGGATCGTCACACCTGTGGTGGAAAAATTCTCAAGGATTGCATGCTGTAGGGGAGAAGCGCCACGGAGTTTTGGGAGTAGGGAAGCATGCACATTTACAGCTATTTTTTGTGGAGACTTCAGAATCTCTTCACTGAGGATCTGTCCGTAGGAAACAACGACGAGAATATCGAATGTGCCAATTTTTTCTTTGAGCTCCAACCAACTTTTATTCAGTGACTCCGGTGTAAAGAGGGGGAGCTTCAGCAACTTCGCTTCATTCGATATCGGTGATGGTGTGAGTGTTCCTTTCCTTCCTGCAGGACGATCTGGCTGCGAGATTACTCCAACGATAACGAAACGAGGATCCTGAGCGAGTTTTTTTAGTGAAGGGAGTGCAAATGCAGATGTGCCGCAAAAGAGGATTTTTAGGGGAGACATTGTATTGGATAGTGTACCGCATTTTTCTTTTCCTTATTAAAATTGCTCTTAGGCTGTTATTGGTTTCTTTTTTCCACTTTTTTATAAAAGTGGAGCAAAAAGCGTCGCTGGTGAAAAATTTCTTCGGTTCTATTCTGCTCGATACGCTAAAACGTGCAAACTCGCCCCGAGGGCTCAAACAGTGCACGTTTTCACGCTCCTCTCGCAGAGAACCGAGACGAAATTTTTCAAGGCGACCGGACGATTATAAGAGGGCAAGGATTCTGCTAACGATTTCCTACTCATTCTATTATTCAAAATCTTTTTCAATATAATCGTAAACGTCTCTTCTTTTCGCTATCATTCCGGCATGACGCAGCACAAGAGCGCTATGAAAGCATCGATACTCAGGAGTGGTATCGCAGCATTTGCCAATCAGATTCCGCTGAATATCGCAGGCATCGTTGCAGTGACAAACGTCGTTGTAACAGATGAGGCAGCGGTTGTGTATATTCGTTCTTTTGGTGATGTAAAAAAGGCGTGCAAGTGGCTGAAAGAACACGTTCTTTTATTATCAGAATTTCTATCGAAACATTCACAACTTTCGCGTATTCCTTACCTTCGTTTTTTGCCAGATACAGAAGCAGAGCGTCTTGAGCGCATCCAGGAGCTCCTCACTCCAAAAATAGAAGAAAAACCTAATGTGCCAAAGCCCACGCCTAAGCAAAAATCTAGGGCTATTCGTGGATAAAAATAATAGGGGAGAGTAGTATAAAGAAAGTTTTATCCTCCTCGAAGTCGTATGCAAACTCGACTCAAAACACTTGCGATAATTTTTACGCTCATCATACCTGTTACTGCTTTTGCTGCAGCAGGTATGTCTACTGAGAAAGCGCAGGAAAAAATATACAATATGCTTGTAACGATGAGTATAGGGCATGCAAAACTCTTATATAAATCTGTCGAAAAACAAAAAGAACTTGATGCTAAATACTTAAAGAAAGAAGAAAAATTGAAAAAGCAGTTGTCTATGTCACAAGCCAAACTGAAAGAGAAGGAAGATCAGTTCAAAGATTTACCATTCAAAGTGAAAAGGGATGAAATAGAGATATGGCGTCAATATAAGGATTCTTACAATGCAATTATTATTAGTAATTGCTCAAAATTGGTGGGGATGATTGCAGCACTGCAGACGAAAGTTGGAAGCGGTGGCGTATTAGTGATACGTAATTACCCGACTGGCAGTAATATACCTGGAATCGTAACAGCCTGCCCCTCCTATTCTCCTCTTGCTGGTGAACTGCGTACGTCTGCTGCCAAAAAAGCCCAAGCAAAAATTGATGCGATGGTTGCATCTATGCCTGGTGATGAAAAGCCAAATCGGAAATATGGTGCAGATATGGATGCCCTGTGGAAAAAATATAACGAAGATCATGACAGGATAGAAATGAGTGAATTGCCAGAATTGAGGACGAGGTTGAAAGGAGTTGAGTTGCAGCTCGAAGATTTGCCTACAAATAAACTTGCCGAATTTCAGACATTCAGTGCTCAACAACGACCAGTAATAGATGCATATGTTGCAAAGAATTGTAAGAAATTACTCGATACTGTTACAGCACTACAGGCGAAAGTTGGCACTGGTACAGAGTTAACAATAAGCTACTCGGATAACGCTGCGTACTTTGGGAGCCTCTGTAGTAGTTGAGTTTTGCCTGATATACCCTAAGTATTTACTTTGAATCTAAAAATAATTGTATTCAAAGTATTCACCAACACCTTTGAAAGATTGCAACACATCCTAGTTGTGTGTT
>CAYRWT010000073.1:0-4655 GCA_964428105.1 uncultured Candidatus Peribacteria bacterium | reverse complement strand
AAATCCTCAAGGATGGTGTGCATATCGATCCGAGAAGTATTTTGCCGAAACGGTAATTAGTGAGTAGTTTGTAGTGAGTAGTGAGTAGAACAACGAGCGCAGCCGGGACGTGGCGTCCCGGAATGAGGGAATTAAAGGAAACAAAGAAGTCAGGGGAGGCAAAGGATTTTTCGGTTTCCCTTGATTTCCATTGTTCAAAGGGCACTCTACACTCGTGGAAGAGTAGCTCTTATAGCAAAAACAAGGAGAAAGATTTACTTTTTACGCTTCTTGTCCCGATTCCTCCTCATTTTCCTCTCTTTCACCCATCGTTCCTTCTATCACAAGTGTAAATTCGCCTTTTACTGTGATCTTTGCAGAGGATAATTCGGATACCTTCAACGTAAGGACTTCCTCATGCAGCTTTGTGAGTTCCCTCGCGATAACTATGCGGCGAGAGGGTTCATGTGTGAGGTATTCACTTAGTTCCCTCAGTGTGCGTTCGATGCGGTGAGGGGATTCGTAGATCACTGTTGTCATATCGCTCTGCGCGATCGATGTCAGTGCTTTCTTCTTTCCTTTCTTTATAGGGAGAAATCCCAGGAACTGGAACCTGTGTGTGGGGAGCCCACTGGCACTCAGTGCTGCGATGACGGCCGAGGGCCCGGGGATTACTTCGATTGGAAGACCTGCTTCACGAGTTTTTGCCACGAGAATCGTTCCAGGATCAGAAATTCCTGGAGTGCCAGCATCACTCACGAGTGCTAAGTGTGCGTGAGTTTCTAGTCTTCGAAGGATCATCGCAAGTTTCCCTTCATCGCTATGCCCATGGAGTGAGAGCAGTTCTTTCTTTGGTAGACTGAGGAGCGAAAGGAGTTTCCCAATCACGCGTGTGTCTTCGCAGACGATAGCATCCACTTTTTCTAGTGTTTGCTTTGCTCTACTCGAAATATCTCCGAGATTGCCGATAGGTGTAGAGATGATGGAGAGGATAGGAATATGGTAGCGGGGTCTTCTTGAATTGCACACAGTCCGCCGCCTCACCCCCGACCCCTCTCCAAAAAGGAGAGGGGAGCTTTGCTAATGAAGGAAGAAGCTTGCTATTTAAGCATAACAAAGGCTCCTCCTTCTCCATTCAGGAGAAGGAGTTAGAGGATGAGGCGGGTTTGATGGCCGAAAAAATAATCATCACATCAAAACAATCGCCCTATTCATCAATTTTCTTTGTCTTCACCATCGCGCTTGCTTCTGGTACTCTCCTCGTACCCCGCTTTTGATGTATGCCTGATACGAATCCGCAAGAACCGCTTTCTCCTGGCCTAAACCCAGTTGGAAACGTCCATGCTCGGCAGATTACGACAGAGATGGAAGAGAGCTACTTAAGCTATGCGATGAGCGTCATCGTCTCGCGTGCGCTTCCAGATGCTCGCGATGGACTCAAGCCTGTACATAGAAGAATTCTTTTCTCCATGCATGAGCTTGGTCTTCGATCTTCTGCAAAGTTCCGCAAATGCGCTCTCGTCGTGGGTGACGTGCTTGGAAAGTATCATCCTCATGGAGATAGTCCTGTGTATGAAGCACTTGTTCGTATGGCGCAGGATTTCGCCATGCGCTATCCATTGATTTATGGCCAAGGGAACTTCGGTTCGATCGATGGAGATAGCCCTGCTGCGATGCGTTACACAGAAGCAAAGATGTTCCCAGTGACGGATGAAATGCTCACAGATATCGATAAAAATACAGTGGAGTTCCGCCCAAACTACGATGGTTCTCGCAAGGAGCCAGCCGTGCTTCCATCCAAAATCCCAAACCTACTTCTCAATGGAACTGTAGGTATCGCTGTCGGTATGGCGACGAACATCCCGCCACACAATCTTCGCGAATTACTCGATGCTACGATGTACATCATCGACAATCCAGAAGCGTCCGTCGATGACCTCTTAAAATTTGTCCAAGGTCCAGATTTCCCTACCGCTGGTCTCGTATATGACAAAGAGGTGTTGCGTCAGGCATATCACACTGGTCGTGGATCTGTTGTCGTGCGAGGCAGAGCAGAAATCGAGGAGGCGAGTCATGGTAGGTCCATCATCCGCGTGAGCGAACTTCCATATCAGGTGAATAAATCTGTCCTCATTGAACGCATCGCAGAGCTCGTTACAGAAAAAGTAATTCAGGGCATCTCCGATATTCGCGATGAGTCTGATCGCCATGGCATTCGCATTATCATTGAACTTAAAAAGGATAGTTACCCACAGAAAATTTTAAACTTGCTCTACAAGCATACGGATCTTCAAACGAGTTTTGGTTATAACTGTATCGCGCTTGCAGATGGGATTCAACCCAAGCTCCTCAATCTCGCTGAGCTCCTGACAATTTTCGTTGATCACCGACGTGTTGTCATCGTTCGTCGTGTGACATTTGAGCGTGATCGTGCGAAGGATCGTGCGCATATTCTCGAAGGTCTTACGATTGCCCTCGATCATATTGATGCTGTCATCGAAACAATTCGCAAGAGCGAAACGAAAGAAGAAGCAAAAGAGAACCTCATCAAAAAATTCAAACTTTCAGCTATTCAAGCAGATGCTATCTTACAGATGCAGCTCCAGCGCCTTGCAGGCCTTGAGCGCAAGAAAATCGAAGATGAGCTGAAGGCTACACTTGCGTTTATTCGTGAGTGTGAAGCGATTTTGAAAGACAAGAAGAAGGTCGATGAGATCATCAAGAAAGAGCTCACAGAAATTCGTGCGAAGTACGGAGATGATCGCAGAACGCAGATCGTCCCTCATGCTGTGGGTGAGCTTTCAGCTAAGGATACGATCCCAAACTCTCCGATGATTGTTGCGATTACGGCGCAGGGGTATGTGAAGCGCTTGAGTCCTGCGCAATTCCGTGCGCAAAACCGCGGAGGAAAGGGGATCAAGGGTATGACGACGAAGGAAGAAGATGAGATTCTCTGTCTCCTCAATGCGCAAAACCACGATGATCTTTTGTACTTTACGAATACTGGTCGTGTCTTCCAGCTTCCAGTCTACGAACTCCCACAGGCGAGCAGAATTGCAAAGGGTCAGGCAATCGTGAATTTACTGCAACTACAACCAGGAGAGCGTGTTGCTGCTGTTCTGAAATCAAAACTTGAAGGGAAGACACACCTCTTTATGGCAACGGTGAAGGGTACAGTAAAACGCACAGAGCTTGCAGAGTTTGCAAATATTCGTCGCTCGGGTCTCATTGCTCAGAAAGTTCCAGAAGGAGATGAACTTAAGTGGGTTGTGGCGACTTCCGGAAAAGACGAAATCATTATTCTTACGAAGAAAGGAAAGGCAATTCGTTTTCCAGAGGGTGACGTGCGTGCCATGGGTCGTGCTGCGGCTGGAGTGCGTGGTATTCGCTTAGGTCCTGGCGATCGTGTGATCGAGGCTTCCTTTATCACAAAGGCTGATGAAAGCAGTCTTCTTGTCGTGATGGAAAATGGTCTCGCGAAAGCAACACCAGTCACTGAGTATAGATTCCAGGGTCGCGGAGGAAGTGGTGTGAAAGCAGCACAACTTACAGCAAAGACAGGGGATATCGTTGGTGGATGTATCCTTACGCCTACACTCGAAGGAGACCTTCTCTGTATCAGTAAACAAGGTCAGGCGATTCGTATGCGTCTCTCTGAGATTCCTTCTCGCGGGCGTGCTACCCAAGGAGTGATCATCATGCGCCTCGATGGAGGTGATAAGGTCGCATCCATGAGTGTCGTCGTCGACGATGGAACAGCGGTCGAGGGTGCAGAAGAGCTCCCTCTCGAGGAAGGTGGCATAGAAGAGGCTTCTGCATGACATCTTGCGCGTACGTCCTAAACTCCCTACAATCTCTCAGCTTTATGAAAAAGTCGTTCCATCCACAGGTTTTTAAGGACGCAAAGATTACATGCGTATCGTGCGGTACGGTGTATCAGATTCCTACCACTGTAAAAGAAGTGCAGGTGGAAGTCTGTGCTGGCTGTCACCCTATCTATACGGGTGAGTATCGTGGAATTATGCAATCTGGTCGTGTTGATCGTTTCCGCAAGATGCAGGAAGCTTCAAAGAAAGTACAGGAAGCGAAGAAGAAGTAGTTTTGTCGAAGCTTCTTAGGTAATAGCTTCTTAGCTTCTTAGAATTTTTGCGCTATACTTTTCTCATGGATCAGCGTCAAGCGAAGCTTCTACAGGCCATCATTGATCAGTTTATTACAACCGCACTCCCCGTAGGATCACAAAGGCTGCTGCAATCTGCAGATTTTTCCTATTCCTCTGCGACGATTCGTTCTGAAATGTCGTTTCTTGAAGAGGAAGGATTTCTAGTGCAACCGCACGTTTCCGCAGGTCGTATACCGACAGTGAAGGGATACAGAGAGTATGTGCAGCATTTTATGCAGCCGCCATCGTCGTATGAGAGGGCAGTGCGTGCGAAGTTCGATGTCCTGCGTGAGCAGTATTTTCAACACAAAGATCGAGAACGAGCTTTCGAAGCGGTTTCTTTGCTTTCACAGATGGTTTCCAACGTTTGTTTTGCGACTGTGCCACACCGTGATCATGTGTACTACATGGGTCTTGCCAATGCTTTGCGACAGCCAGAATTTCAAGCAAATCCGCTTCTTGCAAGTGGTGTGGTCGAGGTTCTCGAGCAGCGACTTTCAGAGATCCTTGAGCA
>CAYRWT010000072.1:1793-4684 GCA_964428105.1 uncultured Candidatus Peribacteria bacterium | reverse complement strand
ATCAACGTATTTCTGAGACTCTATTTCAGTTAACAAAAAATGTGCCAACAACGATGTTTGTACAAGCGTTTCGTCCTGAAGATCCAGCCATTGCATGCGCGATCACAGGAGACAGAGAGAAGTTTACACTGCATGAATTACGCTCAAGAAGTGACGCGAAGTACCCACCCATCACACAAGCAATGCGCCTGATGTTCCGTGGTACACAAGCAAAAGAACGGGCACTGTTTACTTTTCAACAAGCACAAGCTGCCTCTCTCACGAGCTGGATGAAACAGGAATTTTCGAAAGGGATGTGGTGTGTGACACTCATTGGAACACCTTCAGTATTACGCACTGTCATGCAGGAACTGAGACCAAAGTGCTCCGCAATCGATATCGATCCACTTGATCTTTAGATGCTCCCTGTATCCATGCCAAGAAATTTCTGCGCAGCACGACGAGCCGCAACGACGAGTGCAGGATCGAGAAGCAAACCTACTCGCACTTCTGGAATCCCACTCTGACGAAGGCCAAAAAGCTCTCCTGGACCGCGAAGTTTCAAATCAATCTCTGCCAGCTGGAAACCAGAATCATATTGTTCCATTGCTTTTAAGCGATCTGTGACACTTGTATCGATCGTCGTAAAAAGAAAACAGTAACTCTGATGTTCCCCTCTTCCGACTCTGCCGCGAAGCTGGTGAAGCTGCGCCAAACCAAATCTCTCAGCTCCTTCAATGATGATAATTGTGCTATTTGGCACATCGATACCTACTTCGATCACAGATGTAGAAACTAAAATATCCGACTCACGTTCTTTAAACGCACGCATAACGTTTGCCTTCTCTTCGCTACTCATACGGCCATGCAGGAATGCAATTTTCCTTTGTGGAAACTCGAGAGTAAGGCGTTCGTATTCCGCTTCGACACTCTTGATATCCGTCATATCTTCCTCCTGCGACATCGTAATAAGAGGGCAAATTACGTATACCTGACGACCAGCTGCGATTTCCTGGTCAATGAAGAGCTCAATCTTTTTTCGTTCCTTTGGTCGAACAACTTTTGTAATGATCGTTTTGCGATTTCCCGGCTTTTCCGTGAGGACAGAGAGGTCGTGGTCACCAAACGCCGTAAGGGCAAGCGTGCGAGGAATCGGTGTTGCTGTCATCGCAAGAACATGGGGGGAACCCTTTGCAATCAATCGTTGTCGCTGTATCACGCCAAACCTGTGTTGCTCATCCACAATTGCAAGAATGAAGTTCTGAAAGACAACACGGTCTTCGATCAACGCATGTGTACCGATAACGATGTCTATGAGCCCAGAAGCGATGCGCATGCGAATATCATCGGCTTCCCCCTTTGGGAGAGCACCAGTAAGAAGAGCGACAGTCGGCTGACGAAAGTTTTTTAGATCAGAAGGAATATCTGATGTGTTGTGTAAATACAACGAAAAATCAACAAGGAGCTTCGTAATATTCTGTGCATGTTGGCGTGCAAGAACTTCTGTCGGAACCATCACAGCACACTGACCACCAGACTTCAGGGCATTGGCGATGACCGCAACAGCAACAAGTGTTTTTCCTGATCCTACGTCCCCTTCTAAGAGCCTCGACATAGGGACATCTCGTTCCATATCCTTGAGAATTTCATAAATAGCGACTTTCTGACTCCCAGTTGGAGTGAAGCGAAGTGACTGAAAAAATGCACGAATAAGTGCAACATTCATGGGTACTTTTAAGTGTGCAAGATGTTCACTTTGCCAAGACTTTTTGCGTTCTAGCGCTTCGCGCTGAAGACTGAATATTTCTTCAAACGCTATTCTGTGTTTTGCATGCTCGAGCGCCTCGAGCGATGAAGGGAAATGCATCTCTATGACTGTCTGCGACCGTGTCATCAGAGATTCATCTTGTATCACTTTTTCTGGAAGAGTTTCTGAAATTTCTGCAATGAAACTCTTGAGGAGTGGCATCTTTTCGCGAATCCATCGGCTCGTAATACGGTCACTCTGTGCATATACAGGAACAAGACCTTTATTTCCTTGTAACAAAATTGTCCGTTGTACTTGAGGACTTTGAAGGGAAACTTTTCCATACCCAGACTCAAGAATCTTCCCAGTGAAAGCATACTCTTCTCCTTCGTTGATGATGCGTTGCAAATGCGGTTGATTGAACCATACCACCTCACAGGTCTCTCCTTCGTGATCGCGAAATGTACCTTTCAGGAGAGATTTTCCTCCGCGTAAGCGAACGAATTTCAAATCTTCCACTGTCCCTCGTATCGTTAACTTCTCGCCAAGCGGAGCACTGTGAATGGATACAGCTTGTTCGATGTCCTCATGCGCACGCGGAAGATACAGAAGAAAATCTTGGATCGTTTTGATATTCATCCCCACCAATGCATCGATGAACGACTGTGTCGTCCGAAGAAGTTTTGCTGAGAGCGTATCCGTGACTTTCACACCATAAAGTGTACACCGATCATTCACGATAGAGAGAAACTTGCTACAATACTAACAATGGCAAAGGTCCCACATCAGGAAATCGGCCCAGAGAAGAAAACTGAAAGAACTCCACAAATGAAAAGTGAGACAAAGGAGCAACTTGATGCGTTGCGGTATAGTTCTCTTACAAGAGGCCTTGAGCTCGCTGCACGTCCATTTCAACCTTCAGTAGAGTGGAAGAAGCAACACCCAAATGAGGGTGAGCAGAAAGAACGAATTCCTGTCCTCAATGATTCACGCGAAGCACGTTTCGAACTTCTAAAAGAAATACAGTTTGCCTAAGGAACCTCTAAAAAATTCAAACCAGCAGCGGCCATCCTGGCCGCGGTAGTTCTAGATTTTTTATACAAATGACAAAAACGCCGCGCCCCGGAGGGGCGCTGCTGTTGTGTTGGTAACTATAAAAAACGGT
>CAYRWT010000072.1:0-1693 GCA_964428105.1 uncultured Candidatus Peribacteria bacterium | reverse complement strand
AGAACATACACTTTATTTTCACGAGGAATGATCCGCGCAGATGCAGGATCTATCTTTAACAATTCTTCATAGAGCGTTGTTCCTCCGTCAACGTCGTACGCTTGATCAAGCTTCTTACGAAGCTCCTGATCTCGAACAGGAAGAGGTTTGAGTCCATCGACAATGCTCGAAATATATAACATGGATCCCCCTACAAGTATCGGAACATTCCCTCGAGCATGAATCTCCCGAATCACTCGCAGTGCCTGCTCCTGGTACCAGCCTATTGTCGCCTCCGTCTTCGGATCCAATACAGAAAAAAGATGGTGGGCAATATCTCCCATCTCATCTTTTGTTATTTTGGCAGTACCAATATCCAGATCTTTATAGCACTGACGAGAGTCTGCATTCACGATTTCCGGTGTCCGCCCAAGGGATTTGGCAATGAATGTCGCAAGTGTGAGAGAGAAGCTCGTTTTCCCACTTGCTGTTGGACCAAGAACAACAATCAATGGTGCCTTTTTTGTCTCTATGCAGTCCTGAACGAGACATTCCCAGTGATGTTGCATCTTCGAGGGCATACGATGTATAGAGAATTCAACAATATGAGATTCCAACACAAACCTTGAGTTCAGAGGAGTGCACAGAGTGTCAAAACACAGTATACTGAAGTGATATCTTTTCCAACACTTCTATGCTCCCACAGATCCAGTCTATCGCACAAAGTATCAGTCGCGGCCATCTACACCCGATGGACACGATCATCCCAACTGTTATCGAAAAATCTCAGTTTGGTGAGCGTGTGTACGACATCTACTCTCGCCTACTTGAGGAACGCATCATCTTCCTTGGTACAGCGATCAATGATTCCGTCGCAAATAGTATCATTGCTCAGCTCCTCTTCCTCGAGAAGCAGGATCAAAAGAAAGATGTCATCTTCTATGTAAACTCCCCTGGCGGTCAGGTGAGCTCGACGATGGCGATGTATGACACAATGGAGCTTATCGCTCCAGATGTTTCTACAGTCTGTCTTGGTATGGCTGCTTCTGGCGGCGCTATCATCCTTATGGGTGGAGCCAAGGGTAAGCGTTTTGCACTCCCACACGCAGAGATCATGATCCATCAGCCTCTTGGTGGGACAGAAGGCCAAGCAACGGATATTGCAATCCACGCAGAACACATCATCCGTACGAAGGACCTCTTAAATGAACTTATCGCGCGTCACACTGGACAGAAACTCACACAGGTGAAGTCCGATACTGAGCGCGATAAATTTATGACAGCCGACGAAGCTCTCAAGTATGGACTCATCGATCGCATCATTTCAAAAGTAAAGAAGTAGGAGATATTCTCCATGAAAACAAAAAGCCTTCCTGCAGCGGGAAGGCTTTTTTATTACCAACGCATGAAGATTACTTGCAAGAACCAGTGCCACAGCTGCCACTTGTACATGCAGTCTGCTCACAGCATGACATGCGCTTGATTGCACAGAATGTGAGGAGCATGACAGATGCATTCAGAACAGATGGCATGAACTGCATCGCAGCCTTTGCATCACCGAGGAGGATACCAAGTCCTGCCCAACCCAAAATTCCACCAAGAGAAGCGAGGACACAGGCCTTTGCAACGCAGCAAAACTTGCGAACAGCGAACAGAACTCCACCAACGATCATGAGTCCTGGAACGATGTATGCGAGAGCACCAACAACTGTTG
>CAYRWT010000071.1:0-4779 GCA_964428105.1 uncultured Candidatus Peribacteria bacterium | reverse complement strand
GGACATACAAAAAATAGCTGTTGAGAATTTTTTAAAGGTTTTTAGATAAACCACTCGTATTAATTTTTGGTATCTAATTTAAAAATAAAGAAAGCCCTCCCTTTGGGGGTCAAAGTGAAAGCCAGGTTCTCTAGCTTTCTGCTGGTTATAAGGGAAATTTGAATAGTATTTGATTTTATGCTATAATAATAAGTAAGCTTACCCCATAAAAATACATGAAAAATATTCTCATCGTCGACGACGAGCCTGTCATCCTTAACCTTTTCCGATTTCTGTTTGAAGAGAAGGATTTAAACGTCGATGTTCGTGGTGCAGGCAGCGGAAATGATGCTATTCAAGAAATACAAAAGCGCAAACCAGATTTAATTGTCCTAGATCTTAAGATGAAGCACGGGGACGGCTTCTTTGTACTCGAACACCTAAAAGAAAAGGGCTTACACACTCCTGTCATTGTCTTCACAAACTATGACAATGCGGCTTATGTGACGCAGTGCAAGAGTATGCCATCCGTCAAAGAATATTTCGTGAAATTTCAGGTGAAGTCTGATCGGGTTATGAGAGCACTGACAAGCACCTTAGAATTAGCTTAAAAAGAAGCTATAATTAAGAATATAAGTAGTCTTAAGCAGAATTATGGCTTTTAGCCATGCTTAAAAAGTAATATATTGTAAATGACTCTTGGCAGATCTTTCTTTTGAGGAGACATACCCATGGAGAAGATGACGCCGAATGGGTGGGCGTGGGTAGCCGTGTTTGTCTGTGTTGTTCTGAGCACAGCCGCCGATGCGCTCAGTACTCAGTGCTGGAAGAAGCAGAGCTGGCCACTGGGCGTCGCTGTTATTGCCATCTCGCCGTTCGTGTTCTTCGCATTCGGTTACGTGGGCCATCGCTACGGTCTGTCCATCGCGTCCAGCCTGACGAACTCACTCATCGTAATCGGGCCAATCCTCGTCGGCCTCATTCTCTTCTCGGAGTGGAAGAAAATGAACGCCCCACTCTGTATCGGCATGGCGCTGATCGTGATCGGTATCACCGTTATCGTCCTCTACAAGAGAGAAGCAGACTAAGGCAAGGAAGCCAGGAGTACCCCCAGACCGAATGGCTTGGGGGTATTTCATCGAGTCGAATAAAAAAAAGGGGGCTATCCTTTTAAAACAAGATGTTAATACGCGAGAAGTCGTGTTAGTGTAATCTAACAATTTGTTATGTGAATTTGCATGAGTTCTTATTCCTCAGCAGTAAGTAGTGCAAAATCGGCAATTGAGAGAAAAGTAGATGGTTTTGACAAAATTAATAAAAAAACTCATAATGAAATTATGAATGGCAACTTAATAAAAGTTGCATTGACGCCGCTCGATTTTATTGAGATCGATGCGCGAGCCAGAAGTTTTGCGGATTGGATTGAATCCCATTTTGATGAGTTGGCAGATATCCTCTTGGATTATGAGAGTTTTGAGGTGGTACAGGATGAAACCGAGCGTACTCTAGATCATCTGAGAAATCTGCAAGAGAATAGAGAATACTTTGCTCTGTGCATCGGAGAGGTCACCTCCTTTCTGCCGCGCAATCAGCCCCTCTATGCACTAATATGCTTCGTGATCGTGCCATCATTCATGGCAAGTGCTGTGCATTTTCGCATTCCGCACAGTATGCGGCATTTTTTCCCGAGACTCCTGCAAGCACTAAAGATCAACGAATTTTTCCCTAATGTGGTCGTCTCTAATATGGAGCGATTGGAATTCCTGAAGCAACGAACGGCGTTGCGCATAAATCCAAAGACAGAAGAAAGTTTACCTGTAACCGATGTAGTCATTTTCACTGGTGTGCCTCATCATGCTGATAAGTTGCGCCTCGTTTTCGACCAGCGCACGCTCTTTATTGCCAATGGCTCAGGGCACAATCCGGTGGTAGTCGCGGAGGATGCAGATATTTCGAAGGCTGTGGATGCCACACTTTCTCTTCAGCTCTATAATCAAGGGCAGGATTGCGCAAATCCCAATGCCATACTTGTCCACAAGCATGCCTACAAGCCATTCATGCGAGTGCTGCGCGAGGAATTGCAAAAAGTGCGCGTCGGGCATTATCGTGATCGCAATTGTCGAGTAGGACCAATCAGCGAGCCAGAAGATCTTCAGCGAATTCAGACGCTATTGGTAGAGAATAGAGAATGGCTAGATCCAAGTACATCTGGCATCATCCGTACGAGTGAAGTTATTGTAGAACCGACGATCATATGCAAGCCTCTCAAAGAAGGGGGCAACTTTTCGGAGGTGTTTTCCCCTGTTATTTTTGTGCAGCAATACGAGGCTGATCTCGAACTGGCCCAGTATTTCGAGCACTCTCATTATGCACGAAACGCCATGTACATTTCGGTCTATGGAACAAGTCCTTATATTGAAAATTTGATAGGACGAGAAATAGATGGGAGGGTTCTACATGAACCTGTGTCCATATTGCACGATACACATCTTCATGCTCCTGGTAGGGAGCGCGGGACACAGCCCTACGGTGGTAATGGATATGGTGCATCCAGTCTTAGCATCAATGGTAAGATCATATGCAAGGCGACGCTGCCGCAGCGTGATATCTTTGAACATGTGGCAAAGCCACTGTTGGCAACAGAGCAGCTGGAGCAGCGTAAAAATGCCCTTAAAGTAATGAAGAACATTCTGACCAAAGACATACAAAAGTTGATGGGACTAAAGGTTGCTGACGTGAAAAATGAAAAGCAGCGGGCAATAGGGAAATGCTACGTCGATGCGCTCGATATCATCGCAAGTGATAACCAGCGTTACATCGAATTTGAACCAGATCGGATGTTCACGCTGCTCGACCATCCTAATGTGGCATATATTGCTACCATGCAGCCGAAGCACGCTCATCAAATCCGCGTACTGCGCAAATACCTCCACCAACATAAAAAAATGCAATACAGCGAGTTCATGCAATTCCTTTACGCCATTCCAAAGAAAGCTACAGCCTCTGATAAGGAAAATCGTAAGGAGCAATTAGAATTCTTCCGTAATATCTATCAGTTATTGCTTGGAAGAGATGCGGGGCCACGCCTTGCATACTTCTTATTTGATGCTGACAGAAAAGACGTTTTACTACTCTTAGATGTCTAAAAATATGCCAAAATTGGCATTTAGGCAGGTTTTAACAGTATATTACCAAATGCAGTTTGTAAATTTTATGATTTTCTGGTATAATTCTTAGAAATGGACAAAAAAGTAAAGCCTCGGGATTCAGGTGGGTGGCTGACGTGGATCGGTGGTAGCACTGTGATTGCTGCGATTGTAATCACTGCTGGCGTCTCATGGCTTCTTTATGAACACACAGTTAGCCTGTTAACAGACAACCTGCGTCAAAGGCTGCTTTCAATTGGAATCACTCAAGCGGCAAATATTGATTATAGGGATATCGAAGCGCTTCGTACAGAAGAGGACTGGCAGAAGCCTGAATGGACTCGTGTAGTGAGTCAGATGAAACGAGCAAAGGAAAGCAACTCCGACATTGTATTCATGTATATCTTCCGAAAAACAAAGAATGACCCTACTCAGATGGAGTTTGTAGCAGATGCTGGATCACTCAATCCGTATGTGAATATAGATGAAGATCCGGGCAATAATGTAGATGCGAACGGCGACGGTATCATCGAGCCAGAGGGGGCGGACAAGCTCCAATGGCCTGGTCAGCCCTACCCTGAAGCATCTGAGATTCCTGAAACTTTTGAGGCCTATGCAGGACCGATGACAGCTCGCGATCTGTATGAAGATTCATACGGAGAAGTATTGACTGGTTATGCTCCAATCAAAGACGAAAACGGTAGTACTATCGCAGTACTTGCAACGGATATCAAAGCTGGCGACTTCTTCACTGTAACCCGCCAGACGCTATATCCTTTCCTGCTCTTCATTGTTTTCCTCATCCTTGCAATCACCATTTTGGCATTAGTTCTTATCAAGATTTGGAATAAGCGCGTGGAGCTATTCGCTGAACTTGATCGACAAAAAGATGAACTGCTCGGTATGGTTACTCATCAGCTGCAAACTCCTGTGACGGCAGTGAAGTGGTACATTGAGGGTTTCCTTACCGGGGATGAAGGAAAAGTTAGTTCTTCGCAGAGGCTTCGCTTGCTTGAAATTCAAGGAGTTGTTTTCAGTCTCATTGAGCTCATCAACATGATTCTTGATATTTCTCGAATCCAACTAGGTAAGGTGAGGATAGACACGCAAGAACTAGATCTGGGCGGTCTTTTCTATGAGATACTCGAAGTCATTGAGCCAAAAGCTAAGCTGAAGAAAGTCGATCTCCAGGTATCTATCCCGAAATCGTTGCCGACTGTGATGCTAGATAAGCGCTATACGCGCATGACAGTTGAGAACCTTCTGTCGAATGCCATAAAGTACACGCCCGAAAGCGGAAAAGTCGTATGGAAGATCGAGATCCGCGATACCATGCTGTGCTGCGAGGTAACAGATAATGGCTGTGGCATCCCGAGGAAAGATCAGGATAAGATCTTCGGTAAACTCTTTCGCGCAAGCAATGTGAGCAATAGTCCTATTGAAGGAAACGGCTTTGGTCTTTATGTTGCAAAAGGTGCTGTTGAGGCTCAGGGGGGTAGGATCTGGTTTAAAAGCGAGGAGAACAAAGGCACATCGTTCTTCATTGAATTGCCCCTGAAAATTGCGTCGAAGAAGGATGCCGCTTGATAATCCATTTCTCAGAGAGAAAACAAATCCGCCAATTGGTTCATATTATTTCCTAAAATCCACTTTC
>CAYRWT010000070.1:1650-4804 GCA_964428105.1 uncultured Candidatus Peribacteria bacterium | reverse complement strand
GCTGACGCAGTAACACTTGCAGATCTCTATCGACGGCTTGGTCTTATCTCGAGTCATCTTCCTGCTGCTCCTTTCTTACAAATTGTCATTCTTGGAACTGCGTCCATACTCTTCTTTGTATCGCGATCTAAAGCAGGAGTTGCCCGTACAAATACACAGCTTCTTATTGTATTGTGCGTATCACTTCTCCTTGTATTGAATCAGTCCGTCTTTCATGGAATAGATATTATTTTTGGTCTGTATTACACATTACCTTCGATTATCGTCCTTGGGATGTCATGGTCATACATTGCTGTTCATTATTTTTCTCGTCATGTAATAGTTCTAAGAATACTCTTCCTACTACTAGCAAGTATGAGTATTTTCCAAACAATAGAGCGTGCGTGGGCTACTGCGAATATTCGGGCTGAGTATTACCAGAGCGTCTCGGAAGATATTGCTTTGGTGCTACAAAAGCTTTCGTCACTAGAATCTTCTCGTGTGATCTTGGCTCCACTCGAAATCTCTGATCGTATTCCAGTAGAAACGCAGCACTATGTCGTGACAAATCACTATGCGCATTATCAATGGGCAGATGATGCTGAACTTGCATCTCGTTACCTCTTAGAGCAATCATTTTTTCCGACAAAAGAAACAGAAATTGATCGAACATACAATCGAGTGTTTGGTCTTGCAGCTGGGAATATTGCAGCAAGAGAGAGAACATTCTGCGCTCTTCGCTCAAAAGTTTTAGGATTTTCTAGTGATTGTTCAGTGCGTATCCGTGAACATATTTTCCATCAAGAACTTTTGCCACTCCTCGATCATCCATCGATTGATCGTTTATCTCTTCTCCGTCAATTTCATGTTGCGGTGATTATAACAAACAACTCACTTTCTTCTGACTTCCTTCCTTTTTGTTCTCTTGCAGAGAAGATCGGTAGTTATTCTCTCTGGAATTGCTCTTTTACTTCCTGATGACGATATACCAGGAAGCGGTTCCGTGGAATGTTGTTGGGAAAAATTGTAGAAGCAGATCAAGAAATTTTATTGGAAAGAGGATCGCAGGAATGAGAGCTGCGAAAATAGAGTAGAGAGCCTCACTTCCGCAGGAAAGTACGATAGCTAGCCAGGTGCTGAATTGTGCTATGAGAGCAGAAGTAGGGCCACTTCGTGAACCAAGTTTTATGATTTTGCTGTTGCTACAAAGTACTTTCAATCCTTCACCAGACCAACGATGGAAATCATTTGGCGAAGCATGGAAAGGATAGACAAATGGTACCGCGATATATGCTTCACCGCCTGGGCGAAGTACGCGGATGATCTCATCGACCACGCGCTGAGGATTTGGTACGTGTTCGAGGAGGTACTCACAGATTACGCCATCAACACTATTATCTGCGAGCGGGAGCTCCATAGCATCCGCGACGATATCGACGCCTTCATAGGGGAAAATGTCGATATTCTTGATATGTTTACCATACTGATGCACTCCAGCACCAATACTAATGATTGCCATATCAGTCCTAAATTTTTTTAGGAATTCTTTTGCAGAATATCCGGTGAAACACACTGGACTGATGATGTAAATCAGCCAGACATACAGTCGTGGATACCGACGTAGAGTGGATTTAAACCAATTCATAAGTCCAGACCTTTCTTCCTCCATATGCTGCTCTGTATTTATTGAAATGAAGACTGGTACGCCATTGCGTATAGGGAATACTTCTCCTGCTTGTGAGCAATACTGGTTGCTCCTCAGTACGAGTGGTATATGCGTCTTTGGATGGACAAATTGCAATTCTGACATCGAAGAAAGAGTAGGAGAGAAGAGCTCATGCAACAAGGGAATATGCCGTATACTTTTGGATGTGCGCATTCTCATTCTCACCTCAAAGGATCATCCATATGCGACGATGCTCATCAATCGTCTTCTTACAGCAAATATTTTTTCCGGCTGTGAGGTGCATATTCTCGAGCAAGATGCACTGCTTCCTCGACATTCAGCTATCCAGGCTTTGTGGAAATATTACCATTCTGCTGGTTTTACCTATGTTTTCGCACAAATATTCAAGCAAAAACTCTTTCTTCTGCGTCGATATATTGCATGGCTTACTGGAGATATTTGTTCATTGTTCTATCCGTATATGAAAAGGAAAGATGTATGCCTTCGCCTCTCTCCATTCACCACGATTCTTTCCTCTTCTTCACAATCCTGGATACAAAAACTCCAGCCAGAACTCATTCTTTCTCTTCTTTCGAAGGAGATTATTCCTAAAAATCTTCTCACATTGCCATCACTTGGCGCACTCAATCTCCATCCCGCCCTACTTCCTGCGTATCGAGGAGTGTCACCGACATTTTGGGCTCTTGCTGAAGGTGAAACGAAGGCTGGGGTTACTTTGCATAGGGTCGATGAAGGGATAGATACAGGTGCTTATATAGCTCAGCAATCATTTTCTATCGATCAGCGTACAACAGAACATGCTGTGTATGTACAAGCAGTAAAACTTGGTGCAGCGCTTCTTATCGATGCGCTCTCCTGTTTAAAAAGTGGAGCGTCGCTGATGTCAGTATTACCAATTTCAGGTGTTGTTTCGTCCTATCGATCACTTCCAACACGTGCTGCTGTGCGTGCATTATATTCTCGTGGCCATGGATTCTTTTGTTGGTCTGAATTTTGGTCAAAGGAGGATTCTTTGAATTGATTTGACGCCCACTTCCTCTGCGTCCATCATAGTTTCATGGCGCAAGAGAAGCGATGTAGTCGGGAACAAGGAGTAGCGAATGTTGTTGTGCAGAATATTCGTGCGCTTCTTAAAAGTCGTCAACAATTTGAATTACAAAGAACAACACAAGAAAGGATAGCGGATGTTATTACAAAATTCTTTGGCTCCATGTGGTTTTTATATGTCAACTTCGTATGGTTTACGGGATGGATGGTGATCAACATGGGATGGACACCACTGAGTCCATTTGACCCCTATCCTTTTGGCTTACTGACAATGATCGTCTCACTGGAAGCAATTTTTCTCTCTACGTTTGTTTTGATTAGTCAAAATAGAATGGCTGCACAAAATGATCGGCGGTCAGAGCTGGATCTTCAAATTAATCTTCTTTCCGAGCATGAGGTGACAAAGGTGCTTCGCTTAGTCGATGCACTTGTTGACCATTT
>CAYRWT010000070.1:0-1550 GCA_964428105.1 uncultured Candidatus Peribacteria bacterium | reverse complement strand
CATGAAAGAGAAATTACTTCAGCGGGTCGATGAACTTCTGCGTACTCGCCAGGATCGTGAGTTGAAACAAATTCTACAGCACCAAGATTTTCATATCATTGCTCAGGTGATCGATGCACTTCATCATGGCAAACGCAAAACCTTTGCAGTATTGCCGCCAGAGCTGCAGGCGCAAGTCGCACTTGTCCTATCCGATGTGAGCAAAGAGGGTGTCTTTCCACGTCTTTCAGATGATGCACTTGCACGCTTTCTGCACTTCAATGATGAAGATGATGCTACAGATATTCTGCAACATATTTCCCTCCCTCGACGTGAGGTTGTTCTTGGGAAAATGAATACTGATAAGCGAAGAAAAATTGAAAAACTGCTACGTTTTGGTTCTGAGACTGCAGGAGGTTTGATGGACTTAAACTTCGTTATCGTGAGCGAGAGAGCAACACAGCGCGAAGCGATGGAAGTCCTCAGGAATCATGCGAGTCAATCAAAGCAAATCCCCACACTTCTTGTGGCAGATGTCTCTGGTCGTGTGACGGACTTCATCCCACATCGTCAGCTGATGTTCCTTCCACCGGATGGGCGTATAGAGGATCGTGTGCATCCACTCATCACAGTGTCGCATACTCTTGATCGTGAAAAAGTTGTTCAGACAGTCTCGCGTATGCGTTGTGATCTTCTCGGGGTTATCGATGAACAGCGCAATGTGCTTGGTGTCATTCATCTAAAAGATCTGCTCAAAGTTGCGCAAGCAGAAGCTACAGAAGATGTGTACGCTTTCGCGGGTGTGGATAGTGAAGAACATGCTTACGATGCTGTGTCGAGCAAGGTACAGCGACGTTCGCGATGGCTGATACTCAATCTGTTTGCTGCATTTATGTCATCATTTGTGATTATTCATTTTCAGGAGACGATCGCACAACTTACGCTCCTTGCTGTGTACATGCCGCTCGTTGCTGGTCAAGGAGGGAATGCGGGTATGCAGTCATTTGCAGTTGTTGTACGTGGCCTTGCCCTTGGGGAAGTACATTGGGCACGCTCTAAAAAAATTATTATTAAAGAATGTGCTACCGGTCTTTGTAATGGTCTTATTATCGGGATTCTGGCGGCTGTCGTCGTCGTATTGCTCGGTGCTCCAAAATTTTTGGGAGTTATCCTTGGGCTAGCGATGGTGATCAATCTTTGCCTCGCAGGATTTATGGGTGCACTGACACCATTTGTTTTGAAGAGATTTGGTATGGATCCAGCGCTCAGTGGTACGTTTGTTACTACAGCGACGGACATTTGTGGATTCTTCGTATTCTTGAGTCTTGGTACACTTATTCTCCTGCAAAATAAGTTTCCATTTCTGATGTAGGAGGTACCAGAAAACTTATAAATGAATAAGTTATTTGTTCATCATTTTACTTTATTTTCTGCAGCATATTCAGTAGACCACTTTCTTCAATATTTGCATGGAAATCAGGATCGATCTGCTCGAGAATTTTGAAATGTTCAATCGCTTCTTTATAGCGTTGTTCTTGTCCGAGGCAGAGTGCGATGTCCCGGTGAGCGAG
>CAYRWT010000069.1:0-4813 GCA_964428105.1 uncultured Candidatus Peribacteria bacterium | reverse complement strand
TAGGGGTTGAGGGCCTCTTTTATATTATTAAATATCATATTTGCATCTTTGTATAATTTATGTTATTATATTAATTGTTGTTACGGAAATTAGAAAAATATTCATACGAAATATCAATTTCTACTTTTCTGTCAATACGCTCATTGACATCAATGGAAGCTCAAAATGAGCAATCTACCATACGATCCTTCGTATGCGTTGTGGAAATATTGTATTTTCTTAGAAAGAGTTTGCAATATTCTTAGGAAGACTCCATTTACAATCAACTAGGTACGATATTAGGAATCTCCTTTTGCTACCTAATATATATCCATACCCATATCCATATTCCCCCCCCATTTTTATGGTTAATTCTAAAAAGGCCGTTTCACTCGGTCTCGCTTCTATGTTCTCTCTTTATCTCCTCGGTGCTTTCATCGCTGAGCCAGCTCGCACTCTTGCTGACGCTGTCAACACTCCAGTTTCCGTAACTCTTGCTTCCGATATCGCTTTCTCTTGTGGCGACGGAACAGCAGCTCTCGGTACAATCACTGGTAACGGTGAAGCTAACGATTCTGTAACATGCACTGCTACGACTCAGAACTCCTCTGGTTACAACATCACATGGAGAATCACTTCTGGTAGCGGAAATGCTAACGGATACAACACTGGTCACCTAAACAGCTTCACTTCTTCTGGTCTTGAGCCTGAAGCTAAGATCATCCCAATCGCTACAGACGACACAACTCCATCTGACACTTTCACAGGTCAAGCTAACGATGTAGCTGCTTGGGGAGGTCGCGTCATGGACGCTTCCGAGTGTGAAGATGGTGATGCTAACTGTTCTACTGGTACAACTGTCGACGGATTTGACGCTGACGGATCTGCTAAGTACCTCCGCGTTGCTACAGGTGCTGCAGTAGTTATCGTTAACCGCACAAACGAGACTCCAGCTAACGGTGACGATGCTGTTATCAACTTCAAGGCGAAAGTTGGTAATGCTACATTCTTGCCAACAACAACGTACAAGGCAGTTGTTACGCTCACTGCTACAGATAACAACTAGTTATCGAAGCTGAGTTTCTTTATCTTCTTGGGTATATAGGGAGTACCCCCTCTAGGCAACTAGAGGGGGTATTTTGTTATCTGAAAATTTCTGATACCTTCAGCGCATGACACATTACGCATCAGAAATTCAGAAATTTCTTTCGGTAACTCTCGATGAAACCAACTTTTCTCACCTCGGAGAGAGGTACAAAGGAAAAGTACGAGATGTCTATACACATGGAGATCGCAGTATTCTTATAGCGACAGATCGGCAGTCTGCGTTTGACATTCCATGGTGCACTATCCCTTTGAAAGGCCAGGTCCTCAATCAACTGAGTGCTTGGTGGTTTGAACAAGTGAATGACATTATGCCAACCCACATTGTCAGCATCCCAGATCCAAATGTCGTCATAGTAAAGAAGCTCGAAATGCTAAAGGTGGAAATCGTGGTGCGTGCGTACCTCGCAGGATCTACAGAAACTTCCGCCTGGGTAAACTATGCAAAAGGGGTACGAAAATTTTGTGGGAATGACTTGCCAGAGGGCATGAAGAAATATCAGAAATTCCCAGCTCCGATCCTCACTCCTACAACAAAAGGTGAACGAGATGAGCTCATAGATCCAGTGAGCATTATCAAGGAAAAATTAGCGACAGAGAGCCAATGGAAGGAAATCAGTACGAAGGCAATTGCACTCTTCTTAAGAGGCCAAGAAGTCGCAGCCAAGCGTGGACTTATTCTCGTCGATACCAAATACGAGATGGGCTTCGATACAGAAGGAAATCTCACAATTGCAGATGAAGTCCACACGCCAGATTCCTCTCGCTACTGGATCGCCTCTACGTACCAAGAACGTTTCGAAAAAGGCCTCGATCCCGAGAGTCTTGATAAAGAATTCTTCCGTGTGTGGCTACGTGAACAAGGCTTCGATTACGGGAAACCAAAGCCAGTGATCACCGACGAAGTGCGTGTCATGCTTGCGGAGCGCTACATCGATCTCTATGAGCGCATGACAGGTCAGAAGTTCCAGTTCCCAGAAGTAGGAGATACGCTCAAGAGAATTGAGAGGAATTTGGAGAAGTATAGGGTGTAAGGGGAAATCGTTCCGAGTTTTACAGGAATAACAATATAGGAGCGCACCCTTCCACGGGTGCAGTGCCACAACAAAGAACTGCGGCCATGGAAGGCCGCGCTCCTGGTGCTATAAAGTTTTTTTAACAACAGCAGCGCCTTTTCAAGGCGCGGCGTTTTTGTCATAACAAATATCTAGAACTACCGCGGCCTAAAAGGCCACTGCCGGTTTTTATTATCCAAAAAATCCTAATCTCCAGCCTTTGGCAGACCCCTAGTATCTAGCTTCCACCCTACTCCAATACCTTTCTTTTCACGTACACCCTTGGCGACTTCTATCGCATAAAGAGCCTGTGATTGCGATGTGTATTTTGGGCATTTATCGATAGATTCCTTACAAACTTCCATCGTATGTCCACTTACAAACATTCCCTGATCATCGAAGAACATAAGATCGAGTGGAACTTTCGTATTTTTCATCCAGAATGAGTGGACATCCATTTTTGGAAACACGAAGAGCATCGCCTCCTCTTGCCCAACTGAAGAGCGACCTGAGAGCCCTTTTGCTCGCTCTTTTATCGAGTCTGAGACTTCTACTGTAAATGCCACTGTTTTGCCTGCAGGAGAATGTATCTGCACATCGCGTGAGCATGCAGCAAAGGCAATTGCACAGAGAGAAACAATGATTGTAGAGCGCTGAATCATAGGGAGAAGGTACGACAAGTGAAGAAATTCTGCAACTCTATTGAAAATGGATGCCCTCATCCCCGTCCCTTTTCGACTTAGGCCCTCATCCCCCAACCCCTTCCCCCCATTGCGATGGTGGAAGGGGAGAGCTTTTAGTAAATATCTTCCCAAGTACTCCTCCTCTCCCGTCGCAATGGGAGAGGAGGTAGGGAGGTGAGGGCATACAAAGTTTCCCTTCTCCATCGCTATGGAGAAGGGACGGGGATGAGGGCCTAACCCCGAATCTCAGCAATAGCCTTTGCCCTATCGTTTGCTGTAAATATGAAGCTACCTGCAACAAAATTATTTGCCCCTGCAGCCCTACACTCTCTTGCGGTTTCCGCTGTTATCCCTCCATCGACCTGGATCATAAGATTTGGATGGGCTGTGTGAAGCTCAGTAATTTTTTGTAGCACCTCTGGAATAAACTTTTGTCCCCCGAACCCAGGATTCACCGTCATAAGAAGTACGAGATCTACTTCGTTAATACTGTCATCTATCGCTGTAATTGGAGTAGACGGATTGAGTGCAATTCCCGCTCGTGCTCCTCCTTTTCTTATGGCTTCTATCAGGGCTCGACGCTCATTTGTACTGGAGACAGCTTCTGCATGAAATGTAATATTATATGGCTTGAGTGAAAGAAATTCTGCGATTCGATTAGCTGGATTACTCACCATGAGATGAATATCGAGAGGGAGTTTTGTTTTCAAGTTTTTTATCACCGGTGCTCCGAAACTTAAGTTTGGAACGAAGTGTCCATCCATCACATCTACTTGCAACCAGTCCGCATAGGGCTCGATAGATGCAACCTCTTCTTGTAGACGCGAAAGGTCTGCAGAGAGAATCGATGGCACTATGAGGATGGAATTCTTCATCATGATTGTTGAACATCAGGGAACATAGCGATCCGACGCAGGTGCCTACCACCTTCAAATGGAGTAGAGAGGAAGAGATCCACCATCTCACAGGCAAGTTTTGCTTCTGTGATGCGCCCTCCTAAGCTCATCACCTGCGCATCATTGTGCTTACGCGCCATCTCGCTGTCCCAGAGACTCACACACCGCGCACAGCGAATTCCAGGTACTTTATTTGCCACCATCGCCTCACCATTCCCACTACCGCCAAAGACGATTCCAAAGCATGAATGTTCCAGTACTGCACTGCATGCCTTCTCGATAAATGGCGGATAATCGCACTGTTCCTGCGAGAATGTACCGAAATCCAGTACATCGATACCCTGAGCAATCAGATGTTGTTTCACCGCCTCTTTTAAAGTAAACCCTGCATGATCTGTGCCGAGAGCAACGCGTAAACCCTTCATCATCTACCAGCATAGCAAGTGAAAGCTTCCGATAGAAATCTAAATTGCATTGAGTAGGAAGCAAAGACAACGGATAATGCTTGGGATGCCACGTACTATTTTTCTCGGCGCCAATTGGAAGATGCACAAAATCCCAGAAGGAGCTTGCGGAGAAGAAAGTCCATTTCACAGTAGAAACACTGTCACTGTTGCTGTATTTCCTTCTGCGCTTGATATCGATACTTGCAGACAGTCTCGTCTTACGATCGGTGCTCAACACGCTCGATCAGAAAGCAGTGGTACTTTTACAGGAGATGTCAGCATTGAAATGATCAAAGAGCATGGTTGCACGTACCTCCTCTGCGGACACTCTGAACGACGCAAAAATTATGGAGAAAAAGATCATGAAATTTGGCAACAAGTAGAGATAGCGGTAGAGAATGGAATAACGCCGATTCTTTGTGTTGGCGAAACACTCGAAGAACACCAGAAGAATATTGCGGAAGAAGTTTTGCGTCGGCAAATACCAAGAGAGCTGCCAAAGGATACAATTATCGCATACGAGCCCTGTTGGGCGATTAGTAAGGGTGGAAATGGAACAGCAGCATCGAGTGAGGACATTCTAAAGGCTCACGCATACATTCGAGGAATTGTCGGTACGAATCATCGGATCATCTATGGCGGATCGGTGA
>CAYRWT010000068.1:3666-4970 GCA_964428105.1 uncultured Candidatus Peribacteria bacterium | reverse complement strand
TATGTCATGTTAGCTTAACAGACTACGTATGGCTGAAACTGCACCAAAATCGCACGCTGATCAATTGCGAAGTGACCTAGAAAGACAGGCTCATAGTTTATTTCAAATACATCAAGATGTAGAAACCTGTAGAGCAGCATTGCAAAATATAAGAATAAAAATAGCTTGCCTTATTGCATTGTGTGTAGGAATAACGATAGGTGCTACTGGAACTGTTCATGTACTCAAGCATCATCCGCAAAAACAAGTGGCACAAGGAAAAGCAGAAATACCAGATATCCCCGAGGAAGCTTTTGCTGAGCTCTTTGGATTCACTGCACTTCCAGACCCAGTGCTAAAACGCTTAGAAACTGCAGATCACGGTGATACAAAAATGAAGAATACTGTTACTGCAGCTCGACACATTAAGCCCTTACTCGATGCACATGCAGCGAGATTGAGCGCACAAGCAGAGAGTGCACTTCTATATATGACAGAACACGAAAGTGAGAAGCTTGCTCTCTGGCGCGCGATGCCGCTTGAGGAGCTGTATGCACTTCTTCAAAAAGAAATTGATCCTCGTTACAAGGTAGCCCAAGAAGCTGTCTTACGCGGAAGATTTGCAGGCCTCTTCAATCCCGATCCTTACCTTCCAGAAAAAGGTGAAAAAGAGCAAAAAACACCTATTCCTCATAAACAACCACCAAAAAGGCCTGTTATGGAAGAGACAAGTGGACAACTGGCGCAGAGTAATTGACTATTTTATTATTAATGTTATAATAGTATACTGTATGAATGCTAAAACTCCAGTTCAAGGGCATAAATTCCAACCGCCGATTCATTTAGAAATCGATCCTAACGAAGACTTAGGCATTGATTCACCAAGAAGAGAAGACGTATGGGAAAGACTTGAAGGCTGTGTTAAAGAAAATAGAGGAAAATTTCTAACGCTCTTGGCAGCTGCGGGGCTTTTAGCTGGCGTATCGCTAAATCATGCTGGCAAAGAAACTGTCATTGCAGACGCAGCAGCATTTGCCCATAATTCATACAATAATATCGATTTACTCCAGCTCTTTGAAAAATCCCCAGCAGAACTTCGAGAGATAGTAAAAAGAGGAGGAAAGAGCTCAGCAAGGTACTACGCATGTTGTAATGTCCTAGGAGAACTCCCTTTACTATCGGCACAGGAACGCCAGGCACTACTTGCAAAAAATCCATGGCTTCAGCCATATGCAGCAAAATGGGTATCGGGAGAGCCACTTATCAAAAGCCAACAGTAAAAATGATATTGTAATCATAGGATCTTCTTTTGAAGTACAACAAAA
>CAYRWT010000068.1:0-3566 GCA_964428105.1 uncultured Candidatus Peribacteria bacterium | reverse complement strand
CACACATCGACAGCATCGCTGAGCAAATCGTAGCGCTTGAAAAGATGCGCGCAGAGCAAAATTGGCCAGAATGTAAAAGAATCATCGGCACTGTCCGCGTACTCCTAGAAAGCACGCCAAAAGAAAATTTAAAAGGATCTCAGGGTGCTCAATATCAAAACTTGCAACATGACTATGAAAAAGCAAAAGCACTTACGGGACTTGAACTACATATGTCGGATATACAGGAAAAAAATACTGCCTCAACTAGCGGAAGATTGGAGATAGTCGGAGCACTCGCCAAACTTCATCAGCTTCTTACGTTATGCCGAAATCTAGGAATAGAGACAGCTCATCATGCGGCAGTGTTGGACAAATTAGAAAGTGGGTTACGACAATCTATGAAGCAACAAAGAGGACAGGAGCTGAGTGATGGAGTAACTGAAACTATAGAGACACTCGAGTCTATAGCTGCAGGGCACATACCATCTGGTGAGCATAATGATCCAACACAACTCCTTGCTGCAGTAGCTCTGAATCTTCAGGATAGCAAAGCTGCTGGGATAGAAACTGTCGAGCAGTATCGCCAATTATTTGGTGATAGAGAGAATCCAGAAAGTAGTTTAGTCATACGCGCACTCGCACGAAGCGTTATGAGCTCTGTACGCAGATTACCTGATGTCAGTAATGCGGAACTTCGACAAGGAGGAAATATGAATGAAGCAGGAATGGAGTTAGAAAGGCATGATGTTACTCGTGCTCTCCTTACAGCTCTTGAACATCACAACATTACAACAGTTCCAGGGACAGAAACTGAAATCAATCAATTAAAGGGAGAGCTTTTTAAGAAACGCCATAAACTACCAACAAGTCCAAAAATGATTCAGGTGGATGTCGGAGGGAAACAACGTTCAAGACTTGAAACACCAGCAGAAGTAATGAAAGGTGAAATGGATTTCGTACTCAATGGACTCATCCTACGATTAGCAACAATCCTTAGAAATACAGGGACTGTACTTACAGAAGAGCAACAGACGAAGATGGAAGAAGCAATTGCTGAAATGTATGCTACTAATTTTGTCACAATTGAGGATGCACGCGCTGCTGGTGTTTCTGAAGAGAGTTTTGCAAGATGGAACTCTCGAGCGCATCTCCTCTCTGCTAAAGCAAAAGGAATGGATAGCACCATGAAGACAAAACAAGCTTTTGAACAAGCATTGGACGCATTTCGCGATGCTGTATTACAAGCTGGCAGCCCAGTGAATATTGCAGATGCTCTTGGAGATTTTGAATCCACTCTCAAATGGCAGCCAGTGTACCGCGCACTTCGATTAGTCGATCCACAATACGGAGCTACAAAGGTAGACCAACTACTAAAAGATTCTCTACCTCTAGAACTTGCGTATGTTCGTGGTCACGGTATCGAAGCACAAACACAAACGTCACTCTGTTTTGCATGTTCACTAGAAGCCGCAAAAACTATCGGCATCCCACTTACGAGAGAACACGGCCTTTCTCAAGAATATTTTGCACGAGCTGAAAATATTGAAGCAACAAAAGCTGGTGCAACCATATACAAACAAGAATCACTTAGACGACAAGAACAAGCACTCCGACATTTTGGCATGGCATTTATGCAATACGAAAAAATGTGTGAAGAACTAGGAGATACAGGAAGAGAAAAGATTGAAACATCACTTCGTACAATACGCGAGAGCGTAGCAAGTGATAGTACGAGACTGGCACAAGGCATACAAGAAAAAAATGCTGACGTTCAACGAGAAGTGATGGAGAAGATCGCCCCAGGTATGCAAGAATTTTGGGGACAAATCTTTGAGTATGTGCAGGTAAAACTTGATCTTTTAGAAGAGATTGTAATTAAGGCAACATCCAATGCTGATCCGAATCTACAATCTGCAAAGAAGGAGGCTGCAGAAGCTATCGACTTCGCAGAATTTGGAGCATCGATTCACCCAGAGTATATACAAAAGCTCCGTCAGCGATTCTTTGCTCTTACATTCCAGGATCAAGTTCAAGCTCTGCCGAGAGTTACTGAAAAGATGGAAGAATAATCTTCTATCGAATATATGCGTCGACGTAAAACCAAACATAGTAGGAAATACTCTACAACTTAATCATGTAAAGCAGATTCTACTATCCCGCTTCCTTGAACAAGTCTTCGTATTTTTTCTGCGGCATCAGGACTAAAGAAAATAAGCTGCTGATCTGCATGGGTCACCACTTGTGTCAAAGCGCCAGCTTCTGCCTCTGGTGACTGTGGATGGTGGAGGAGATTCTCAGACATAAACGTTATAAAAAAATAGTAGGGATTACATTCTATACGCTAATTATAAATTGTCAATGCTCTTACTCTCGCAAGTCAATGAGGCTATTGGCACGAAAATGAGTCTCGACAATATTGGTATAATCAACGTAGAGTACCGCGCACTCAAACTCTTGTATGGACCACGGAGACGTCATCCTTCGCTTCGATAACATCGGCTTCTACTACGATCCAAAGAAACCAATTCTCAGTGGTACGAGTTTCTCTGTGCGCGAGAATGCGAAGATCACAATCATGGGACAAAACGGTGCAGGGAAAAGTACGATCTTTAAGCTCATCACTGGTGAGTACAAACCACAAGAAGGGCAAATGCATATCAAGAAAGGTACGACAATCGGTATCGCGCGACAGCTCCTCGCAGATGAAGACCTAGAGAAAACAGTGACACAGTTCTTCGAAGGCGCATTCAAAGAAAAAAAGTACGACATCGAGCGCGATATCGCCCGCATACTCGACGTCGTGCATCTCCACGCTCCCAGAGAGAAAAAACTCAAAGAATTCTCCGGAGGACAGAAAGCACGTCTACTACTCGCATTTGCATTGATCCAAGAACCAGACATCCTGCTCCTCGATGAGCCAACAAATAACTTAGACCAACAGGGCATCGATCACCTAACACAATTCCTCATCGAGTATACGAAGACGTGTCTTGTGATCTCCCACGATGCAAGTGTCTTAAACAGCGTTACGCACGGAGTCTTGCACTTGGATACACACACGCACAAAGTGGATCAGGACATCGGCGACTACTTTGATGTTATCGAACAAGTGAAAGCACAGATCGAGAAAGAGCAACGACAGAACGCACGCATGGAGAAGGAAATCCTCGATCAAAAAGAGAAGATTAACTTCTTCTCACACAAAGGAGGAAAGATGCGCAAGCTCGCAAGTAAAATGCGCGACTCTGTCGAAGAAGCAGAGGAAAACAAGGTCGATGTTCGTAGAGAAGATAAAACGATTGCTCCATTCAAAATTGCTGCACAGGAATTCCCGAAGCCACTCGTACAGATCAGCTCAGTCCACATCATGAAGGATCACAAGCTCGTGAAGCGCAATGTGACGCTCACTGTGCGCCGTAGACACAGACTACGCATCACAGGACCAAATGGTATTGGGAAAACTTCGCTCCTACAGGCAATCGCAAATGGCACAGAGAAAGGGGTCGTCATCTCACAAGGTGTCGTCACTGGCTACTACGAACAAGATTTCTCTGGCTTACCACGAGAGAAGACTGTCTACCAAG
>CAYRWT010000067.1:0-5015 GCA_964428105.1 uncultured Candidatus Peribacteria bacterium | reverse complement strand
TATAGAGTACAGTTTTTCCCTGGTGCTCACCATATTTCTTCTCCAAAGAATGTCTCCATGGTATTGATAAAACTCTCTCTTGCTGGTCTGCAGTACTTTCGGTACACTCTCTGCGCTCTATGTTAGGAAAGCTCAAATGGCGTCGGCGTCTTCGTAAGCACGGTTACCTTGCTCGTGCGAAGACAAAGTCAGGCAGTGATGTCTTGCGTCGCCGTCGTTCCACAGGTCGCCGTCGTGTCACTGTACAGAAAAAGTTAAAGTAGAAATGCTTCTGCTTTACTGTGAACATGCTACGATATTTTTGTGTTGCGTGTGCTCCAGCGAGTATCGGCATGGATATTCTGCATCTTCGTTCTCCTGGCGATCGCTATTCAGCTGCCATTCTTGCAACAATGGGTACCAAGCGATATTCAATTCCCTGCATTACAACTCATTGATCTACCTCTCTTGTTCTCGGGATTACTTCTAGCATCCACATCATTTATTCTCAGTATTGAAGATGGAGCTGCTCGCAGAAATATCAGAATACTTGTGACCATCTTTGGAGTAATTCTATTTGCAGGCATGCTCTTGCTTAATTTTTATTATCCTCCGAAGGATTTCGTGGGATAGTGATGGAGCATTCTGGAATTTTAGCGATTGCATTTGCCCGTCGTGCAATGACGAAGAGGTAGTCACTTAAGCGATTGAGGAATGGCAGAATATTCTCTGAAAGACCGCATTGCTCTTTTGCTGTCACTGCCCATCTCTCTGCGCGACGACAAATTGTGCGAGCATTATGGAGTGTTGCAGCGAGTGGAGATCCTCCAGGGACGATGAATTGCTGTAATGGCTGAAGGTGTGTTTCATGTGCATCAATCCATTGCTCCAACATTGTTGCGTATGTACTAGGTAGACGACGAATATTACTCGATGAGGATATTGGTGTTGCTAGATCGCTTCCTGCTTCGAAGAGCCATTGTTGGATAGTGACCAACTCTTTTTCTAGTTCGATAGGACAATGTAAACTTACAGCAAGACCTAAACATGCGTTTAACTCATCGACAGTGCCATATACATGTAGTAGGAGATGATCTTTTGCAATACGTGTTCCACCAAAGAGCCCCGTTGTTCCTTGATCCCCAGTGCGCGTATAAATTTTCATAGTTATTCTTTGTAACTCTGTAGAAGTGTGAGGAATTTCTTGTGTGCACTTTCTGCCTGAGTCTCTGTGAGTGTGTCTTTCTCGGAGCGATACGTACAACGTAGTGTTACAGTTTTACCGTTGGGTCCTTCATAGAGATCGACAATTTCAACATTTGTAAGGAGTGGATCTAATGAAGAGCGTTTTTTTTGTAATGCTGACCAATCAAATTTCGATGTTAATGGCAGTGTTTCGTCATATGTAATTGCAGGAAATTTTGGAATTGGTGTTACAAGGTTCGTCATTGGTGATATTGCCAAAATTGCCGACCAATCAAGTTCTGCGATACCGACGCGTCCTGGAAAATCAAAACTTTGTACGAGTGCAGGATGGAGTTCGTAGATGCTACCAACAACAGTTGTTCCAATCATAATTTCTGCATAACGACTCGGATGTATGTACGGAGTCGTTGGTACATTTACACTTTTTACAATGTTTGCAGTATGACCAATATTTTGTAGAAGTGCACAAAGAGAAGTTCCAACCTCGAGGAATGGCTCTTCTTTCAGTGTTGGTTTCTTTGTACTTGCAACAACGAAGCAGATTTGATGCACTTCTTTTCCGTGCATAACAACGTGGCCATGCTCGAGGCATCGCAAAGCACCTGATTGCACATTTTTTACTTCACGTGCGACAGTTTGTACGATTGCTGGAAGTAGATGTGGTCGAAGGAGTGAAAGCTCTTCCCCTAAAGGATTTTCAATAGAAAATGTATCTTTTGAATCCCATCCAAATTTTTTGAGGAGTGCAGGAGAGACCAGTGAAAGTTCAAGTAATTCGATAAAACCTCGCTCCTTTGCATGGAGACGGAGTGACTGCAAACGTGTATCGCGTTTTGGTGGTTGTATTGATGCAATTGGCATACTTGCAGGGATGTTGTTGAAGCCTATTAAGCGTGCCACCTCTTCGACGAGATCAGATTTTTGTGTGAGATCTCCTCGCCATACAGGAACACTGACATGGATGCTCTCTTTTATTTTTTTACAGGTACAACCAACAGATGTGAGCATTGTTATAGCATCTCCTCCTGTACATGGGATGCCAAGCAAACGAGGAAACATTGTTGCATCGATCGTTATGGTGTTCACCTTCTCCTCTTCATGCCCCCATCCGAGCAGGGGACTCGTAATCCGCATACCTTTACTATGTTCTAGTAACAAGGAAACAGCTCGAGCGAGGCCCATTTTTGCGATAGAACATGGCACACCTTTTTCATAAATTGTTGCAGCGTCAGTTCTTTTTCCCAATTGAACAACAGCTCGACGAATTGTTTTTGGCTCGAACACTGCAGCCTGGAAGAGCAAACGTTTCGTAGCATGTTTTGTGGAAGTTCTTTCTCCACCCATGATGCCAACAAGGTCGAAGATTCCATCTGCATCACCATTTACCAGTACAGATTCTGGAATGCTGTACTGTTTGCCATCGAGTGTCGTTACAGTTTCTCCTTTTTTTGAAAGACGTAGTGTTAGTGGCCCCTTGAAGTCATCGATATCAAAGCTGTGCAGAGGAGAACCCACTTCCAGCATCACATAATTTGTAATATCAACGGCGAGATTGATCGATCTCACTCCTACTGCCTGCAATCGACGTACCATCCATTCTGGTGTGGGAAGGCATGCATCGAGTTCGATTGCGAGTGCAAAGTAGTGAGGACAGAGCTTGCCGCTTTCATTTTGAAGAGTTGGAGGAGTGGCCAATGCCTTCTTTGGTAACTTCGGAAGTTCATACGCTGGAGCGGATCCATCACGCCATACTGCGAGCCCAAGAGCCACCAGTTCACGTGCGAAGCCAATGTGTGAGAAGAGGTCAGGACGATTCGTAATCGCATGGTTATCGATATGGAAAATCGTATCAGTAAGACCGAGACTTGTTTTGAGGGATGCACCAATTTTTCCTGTGATGTGCGAGAGATCGAGAATCGGACGCTCTCCACTTTCTGATGAAGCAGTAAACATTCCTTCTAATCCAAGCTCCTCTGCAGCACAAATCATTCCCTCACTTGCTTCACCACGGATTTTTACTGGGGCGAGTGTGACAATTTCTCCTCCATGCCATTTCACACGAGCGCCGATATGCGCGAATGCTATGTGCATACCAACACGCAAATTTGTTCCACCACAGACAACACGCTTCTCTCCTGCATCTGTCATAACAGTGCACAGCGAAAGCTTATCTGCATTTGGGTGCTTCGTGAGTGAGAGTATTTCACCGATTACCACATTCTCTAAAAATTCACCTTGAGTTTCACAATCATCTACTTCACCAACGGCTTCTGTAAGGGCTGCAGCAATCTTTGCAGGATTATCTTCGCGCCACTGTACGTATTCGGATAACCAATGGAGTGAAATTTTCATGGTACTAGCGTACGTCGAACTTCGTGATTCGGCTAGCGAATCTCCTTTGCACTGGCTGACCTTGGAGTATAGTAGGAGGAAACTTATTCTCTCTCTTTTTATTATGGCACCACGCTCACAACATACGGATTGTACGATCTTCTGTAACGTCCAACACTGGTTTGTTGCAATTTTCCTTTTTGTTGCCGTAGCAGCATCGAGTGTAGGGGTCTATAAAACACACGTTGGTCCTGGTGGTGCGATCGATTTTGGTTCTACAGCGGGTTCTCTTGCCTTACTTGCATTTACGGCAGCACTCGTTGCTTGGTCACACAAAGTTCGTTGCTGTATCCGAGGAAGTTGCTGCAGTGCGAAGTAGCTTTCGTCGATACTGTTTTCTGCTACACTGTGCGGGCTTTTTGGTATGGAGAGGTCGCATAGTGGCCTAGTGCGCACGCTTGGAAAGCGTGTATGGTCGCAAGACCATCGAGGGTTCGAATCCCTCCCTCTCCGCCACGTCAGCTTAAGCTGACGTGGCTCCGCCATTTCATATACATGAACGACAGAGCTCCGCCAGCCTACGCATCTTCGATGTTTCGGTCGGCAGGCCATTTCTCGTAAGAATTATTGAGAGTTTTGTTTCAATAAATACTCACGCTCTGCGCCTCTTTCCATCGCTTCTAGAATTGCGCCATTGAGAGCCGCATGTTTACGCGGATCACATGTCTCTTGTTGTATTCTTACTAAATCCTCTGCGCTTAGTTTTCTCCATGTCTCGATCTCCTGAGGGTGCTCGGCTATCCATTCCTGAACAAGTGTGCTTTCTACTTCATCAATATCGCTGTGAGCAATTCTTGCCACTACCGGTAGTAATGCTCGAATCTTTTCGTAATTTTGTACTACTAATCCAAAAGCCAAGAGAAGGCCTAGGGTTACAGTTGTCTTGCGTCCAGGAGTGTAGTCATGATTTTCATGCCTTTGACTCAAGTGTTGATCATTACTCATAGAGATATAGTAAGTATAGAATGCCCATATGTCACAAATCTCCTACGATGATTTTCTCAAGGTTGACCTAAGGGTAGGAACTATTACGCAAGTTGCAGATTTTCCTGAAGCGAGAAAACCGGCATGGAAACTAACGATTGATCTTGGTCCTGAAATTGGCATCAAGCGTTCAAGTGCACAAATTCGTACTCGATACACGAAAGAACAACTTCTTGGCCGACAGGTGGTGTGCGTTGTAAATTTTCCTCCAAAACAGATCGGGCCTTTTATTTCTGAAGTTCTGACAACTGGCTTTGCTGCTGAGGATGGAAGCGTGATTCTTACGATGCCGGAGGCCACGGTGCCAAATGGTGCTCGTTTGTTTTAGATTAGTCATCCGATGAAGTGTGTATTGTTGCAAGGCATTTTAGAATTTTTATCTCGTTCTAGCGTTACAATAACTTCCCGTGCAGAAGCGCGCGGTTCGCCATCGTCGTTTATCATCTCGTATTTCC
>CAYRWT010000066.1:0-5036 GCA_964428105.1 uncultured Candidatus Peribacteria bacterium | reverse complement strand
TTCCTTTTCCACTTTTTTATAAAAGTGGAGCAAAAAGCGTCGCTGGTGAAAAAATGCCTACCCTTCTCGCCTCGCAGAGCTAAAAGTCCAAACTCGGCTCGAAGCCTCAAACAGTGGACTTTTTTCACGCTCTGCTTCGTGCGGAAGGGTTACGGCATTTTTTCAAGGCGACAATGACGACGATAATATTCCACCAAGGGCGGCGTGCGCCACCGGTGGGGGTCGGCTGGCGGGAATTGGCGCCTGCCCGACCATATGGCAGGCGGGCATACGCGTTTTCTTTCGTCCTTTCTTTGTCGCTTCGGACAAAGAAAGGACAGATGAAAACTGCATAGGGTGTAAAATACAACGTATGCCAAACTCTCAAACTGAAATCGCAACATTTGCCGGAGGATGTTTCTGGGGAGTAGAGGAACTCTTTCGTACTACTCCTGGCGTGATTTCGACCCGAGTCGGATACACTGGTGGAAGTCTTCCAAATCCAATCTATGAGCAGGTATGTACGGGTAGTACTGGACATGCCGAGGCAATCGAAATTACCTTTGATCCAACAAAAATCTTGTACAAAGAACTTGTTCATACCTTCTTTCGTAACCATAATCCGGTGACAAGGAATCGGCAGGGTCCGGATATCGGAACACAGTACCGTTCTGCGATCTTCTTCCATTCCAGTGAACAGCAAAAAATTGCGGAGAGTGTAAAGATGGAAGTGGAGAAATCCGGCGTATGGAAAGCTCCGATTGTCACAGAAATTCTTCCAGCAAGTACATTCTATCCCGCAGAGGATTATCATCAGCAGTATCTTGCGAAGAGGGGAATGCGATCATGTCACACCAGTTACAATTGAAAGTATATCGATATAGAGAAGCAAAAAATTTCCTCCTCTCGTACCTTGTAGCATTTTCCCAAGTCAATAATGAATTCCGCCAAACAGGGGATGAGTAACATTTTCAACGCGAAGTGGCACCATTTCTAACTTCTCATTTCTTATTTTCCCAATCAAAATCAACAGTCAGGATTTTTCCATTGATCCTAAACTGCGTAAATAAGCGATAAAAATCATCCTTTGGTCGCATGACTACAAATGAAGGGTTGTCAGTATTTTCTGATGGATGTGTATGGATAAAATCTCCAGAAGGAGAAAGAAGAATGCTATGACCTTTTGCGTCGAGGTAGTCTTCGAGCACTGCAGGTTTGCCTTCTGCATCAGAAACTTCATAGATGAATAGTACTTCGTCATCTGTCTCTCGCGATGTCATTGCAATTTTGTAACCATCAACAATTTTTGTTGCCATCGCATGATGGATAATTCGCGAAGTATCATTGTCATCTCCAAATTGTTTATCAAAGCGGAGGGTGAAGGGTGTGTGTTGATCATCGACAAAATCAGCAAAGATCCAATATTTTCCAAGCTCTTTTGGTTGGAAGGGGATACTCCAAACACCATCGCTATTTTGTACAGGATGAATATGAAAAAATTGTGTAAGGTCGGTTCTTGCGACAATGAGATGCATTTCCTTAGCGTGGCTTCTTCCATAGTTTGTAAATGGTTTGCCGTTTTCATTGATACGAAAGGCCAAGGTTGTTGGTGTGCTGAGATCGTGTACTGAGAAGTGGCGATCCTCTATCGCATCATCATGCCCTATATTCATGCTGTGTTCTTTTGGAGCAACGGTAGTGCATGCGCTGATACTGAAAGCAATGATTGTCAGAGCCGGGAGAACAAGATATTTTTTCATACGAATAGTATACATATTTCTTATTTACGATGCACTTAAATATGCAAAGAAGAAAAACAGTGCCGTAAATCCTATCGTCATGACGATAGGAGCGATGTCCGAGATCCAATTGCGTTTGCCGGGACGAAATCCATTGAGAAGCAGTGAATTTGTAACAACAGAGACAGAGCTAAGGGCCATAGCGAGGCCAGCAAGTTCAGGGCGAAGAAGAAGTCCAAATGCAGCAAACATTCGAGCGGCTATGGGTATCCCTATGACGTTATAAAAAAGAGCAAAGAACATGTTTTGCTTGATCTTCCCCATCGCTGCACGACTGAGCTGTATCGCTGTGACGGTGTCTCGTAGATCACTTCGTACAAGTACGATGCCACCAGTCTCCATCGCGATATCTGTACCACTTCCCATCGCGATACCGAGATTTGCCTGCGCGAGAGCGGGACTATCATTGATCCCATCTCCTACCATTGCGACAATTTTTCCTTGTGCTTGTAGCTCTTTGATTTTCTGCGCTTTCTCTTGTGGTAGCACATCTGCAAGGACGCTTTTGATTCCAGCCTGTTTGGCAATCGATAGGGCTGTGCGCTCATTATCACCGGTGATCATAAAGACTTCTATCCCCATACTTTGTAATGTGCTCACAGCTTCTTTGGAAGTTTCTTTGAGAGTATCGGCAACGGCAATCATGCCAAGAAGCTGCGTGTTGTCTGCCAGGAGCATCACAGTTTTTCCTTCATTCTCGAGAGTTTGAATTTTTCCCTCATCATTCGCATAAGAGATGCCGATACGCTCCATAAGTTTTCTGTTTCCAAGAGAGTATATCGTTCCATTCACTGTGCCTTCGATACCATGTCCAGGGATTGCTTGGAATTGTTCCGGTACAGCGAGCGTTATGCCTCTTGATAGAGCACAGCGAACGATGCTCTCTCCCAGCGGATGCTCGGAATGCTGTTCTAGGCTTGCTGCGATACGTAGGAGGTTGTCTTCTTGTACATTCTGTAACGCGAGCACATCTGTGACGTCAGGCTTTCCTTTCGTCAGTGTTCCTGTTTTATCAAAGACACAACAATTGATGTTTTCTGCTGCTTCGAGTGCCTCTCCTCCACGTATGAGGATTCCCATTTCTGCGCCCCTGCCCGTCGCCACCATGATGCTCGTAGGGGTAGCGAGACCGAGTGCACATGGGCAAGCGATGACAATGACTGAGACGAACGTCAGAAGAGAAAATGTGAGTGATGCACCGAGTGTGAGCCAGATAAAGAATGTGAGAATAGCAATGCCGATGACTGCAGGGACAAACCAGGCAGAAACACGATCAGCGAAGGCTTGAATCGGAGCCTTCGATCCTTGTGCTTCTTCCACGAAGGCGATGATCTGGGCAAGAGTAGTATCTTTGCCAATCTTCTCTGCACGGAATTCAAATGCGCCGTTGATATTCAATGTCGCTCCGAAAACTTTGTCTCCTACTGTTTTCTCTTTTGGCAAACTTTCACCAGTGAGCATGGATTCATCCAGTGATGAATTGCCGCTTGTTATCACTCCATCGACAGGGATCTTCTCTCCAGGTCGAACAAGGAGAATATCGCCTTTTTGTACTTCTTCGATTGGCAGATCGATGAATACTCCCTCTCGCAATACTCTTGCTGTTTTCGCTTGCAAAGACATAAGTTTTTGTATGGCAGAACTTGTAGAGCCTTTTGCCTTTGCTTCTAGCCATTTTCCAAGTAGTACGAATGTGATGAGGAGTGCTGCAACTTCGAAGTAGAGATCATGAATTTCTCCAAGTAAATTTCTATGTCCTATGGCATGGCGAGCGTAATTGGTGAAGCTAAAGATATACGCAGTCGATGTTCCGATAGAGATCAGACTATCCATCGAAAATGTCTTCATCTTCAGGTTCGACCACATGCTTTTATGGAACTCGCTTCCGAGCCACCATTGCACCGGAGTGGCGAAGACCATAGAAAGAAGCCCCATCCATGGTGAAATTTGCCTATCCAAAGGTAGTCCAGGAATGATGTCGATGACCATGAAATAGAGTAATGGAGTGCTCAATGCCAAGGCGCAGATGAATTGTTTCTTGTATTCATAGATATCGTGCTCCTTCATCTTGTGATGTTCATGGTGATTCATCGAATTTTCTGCAATTGCTTCATAGCCAGTCTTGCTTATAACTTCAATAAATTTCTGTTCCGATACCTTCTTCTCATCGAAAGAGATGAGTGCCTTCGAAGATGCGAAGTTTACGTTTACCTTTTCAATTCCATCGATACCCTGGAGTGCTTTCTCGATGCGCAGTGCGCAGCTCGCGCAATGCATGCCGCGGATGAAGAGTGTGGTTTGCATGAGAGAACAGTCTACTCCATACAAGAAACAAAGAAGTAAAAATGATCAAATGAATTAAGGAACAATTAGTGAGTGGTACAACAGCCGCAGCTTAGGACAAGTGTCCCGGTTATGCAGGAATAACAACATAGGAGCTGCACCCTTCCACGGGTGCAGATGGTGCTACGTATATTGCTCAGAACTGCGCCCATGGAAGGGCGCTCTCTTTCTGCTATGTTCAATCCAGAACATCTCGTTGCTCATTTTGTATAAAAATATGATACTTCCTCCACCAGATTCTTTCTCTGGCAATTGCATTTCTCAATCGAGGAGGACTACAGTGAATCTTCTTTCCTCTTCTCTCTTATGGAAACAGAGCGCTCCAAAATTATTTCAGCTTCTATCGTCGGTGTGAGTCTCGTGCTCTCTACACTCATCGCTTCCTGGTTCTTCTATCAAGTAAAGTCGCTAGGAGATACGATTTCTGTTACAGGCGCTGCTCAGCGCGTTATCACTTCCGACACTGCTAAGTGGAGACTGAGTGTCTCGAGGACGTCGATGGCTGCAGAAACAAGGGATGGTTCTGTGCAACTCAAAAAAGACTTGGACTCCTTGATTGTCTACTTACAGAAGCAAGGGTTTGAAGCTTCCTCGATTACTATCGCTCCAGTGACAGTGACTCCGAACTTCAACTACAATGATGGGAATAGAATTACGAGTTATAACTTAAGCCAAGAGGTCATCGTGGAATCCAAAGATGTACAGAAGGTGACGAAAGCAGCGCAGGGTGTCAGTAGTCTTCTCAGTGCTGGCGCTCTCTTATCAACGACATCGCTTGAGTACTACTACAGTAAACTCTCGGATGTAAAAATTGAGATGCTCGCGGAGGCGACAAAAAATGCACAGGAACGCGCACGGAGAATCGCAGAGAGTGCGGGTGCCGATCTTGGTCCACTCAATGGTGCTTCCATGGGC
>CAYRWT010000065.1:0-5140 GCA_964428105.1 uncultured Candidatus Peribacteria bacterium | reverse complement strand
TCGTGCTTTTCCGCGAGATGGGCAAACTCACATTTGCGACACTGCAGGATTTCACGGGGCGACTCCAGCTCGCATTTCGTACAGATGCACTCAGTGAAGAGAGTTATGCTCAGGTACTTAAGTCTCTTGATCTCGGCGACTTCATCGGTGTCACTGGAGAACGGTTTACGACACAGAAAGGTGAGCCGACACTCCTCGTACAAGAATGGAAGCTCCTCAGTAAGGCACTGCGTCCACTACCGGAGAAATGGCATGGACTACAGAACCGCGAAACTGCCTACCGTCAGCGGTACTTGGATACCATCAGTAACCGTGAAACATTTGAGAGGTTTCTCTTCCGGTCTGGATTTCTAAAATCTCTTCGTGAGTTTTACTGGGAACATGGATTTATCGAAGTGGAGATTCCGGTACTTGTAAATTCAGCATCTGGAGCTCTCGCTACTCCTTTCACCACTCACCACGAAGCACTCGACCTGGACATCTTTCTACGCATCGCTCTCGAAACACATCAGAAGGAATGTTTGGTTGGAGGGTTTGATCGAACGTTTGCACTCGGACCTGTGTTCCGCAATGAAGGTATGGACCCGAGTCATCTCCAGGAATTTACCATGTGCGAGCACTACGCTTCGTACTGGGATTATGAAGATAATATGAAGTTTACGGAGGAGATGCTCAAATTCATTCTGATGAAAACACGAGGAAGTACGATTGCAACAATCCCCGACCGCAGCGGCAAACAGATCAATATAGATTTTGGTGGAGTATGGCCACGAGTGAGTATTCGGGATCTCATCAAGCGAGACTGCGGCATTGATTTTGAAGATCATAAGACTGCAGAGAGCTTACGAACAGCGATCAAAGAAAAAGGAATCGAACTCGAAGTGGATGTCTCTGCTCTCGGTCGTGGGAACCTCATCGATCAGCTCTATAAGAAGGTAAGCCGACCGAAGATTGTTGCTCCGACTTTCATCACACAGCACCCGATCGATCTCTCTCCACTTGCGAGAAGGAACGATGAGAATCCAAATATCACAGATCGTTTCCAGCTCGTCGTCGGTGGATGGGAAATCGTAAATGCCTACTCTGAGCTCATCGATCCAGTGGATCAAGCAGAGAGATTCCGAGCCCAAGGAGAAGCGAAAAATGCAGGGGATACAGAGGCACACGGAAAAGATGATGAATTTGTCACTGCACTCGAACACGGCTGTCCTCCCTGCTCAGGTTGGGGGATGGGTATCGATAGAATCGTGGCACTCCTCACCTGCCAAGAGAATCTAAAAGACGTCGTACTCTTCCCGCTGATGAAACCAGAGCATATTCAGGAAGTACCATCTCAAAATCTGAAGAAGATTGATACCTCACCGAGCCCTAATTCTCAACAAAAACCTCCTATGATCACTACTTCTGCTACTCACCTCTTACAAGATACGACCTACGGTCATCTTTTACCTGCAGCCCATGGCCTGATAGAGAAGCACGTCGATCAAACGAAGGCTCACTTACTTGCAACTGGCGCTGCGATGGAAGCACTTGCAAAGAAATTTGGTGGAGATCCTGCCACATGGAAGGTCGCAGGCATGCTCCATGACTTAGACTGGGATAACTTAAAGAAAGATATGGAGTCACACTGTGGTACTACGCTGGAACAAATGCTCAAAACGATAGAAGCTCCAGCGGAACTTCTCGCAGATATTCGCGCGCACTACGCTCATAAGTATGGAGCCGAGTACCCACTTACGACGATGCTCAGGAAGTGTCTCTACTGCATCGATGAGCTCACGGGGTTTATCATCGCTGTAGCACTTGTACGACCAAGCAAGTCTCTCTCTGATCTCGAAGTCTCGAGTGTAAAGAAGAAACTCAAGGATAAAGGTTTTGCAGCACAAGTCAGTCGTGAGCAGATTAAAGAATGTGAGACTCTTATCAATTTGCCTTTGGATGAATGCATCGGCATAGTGCTCGGCGCGATGAAACCAATTGCAAAAGATCTCGGCCTATAATTTCTCCTTATGATGGAATTTCTTCTCACAAGCGGCCTTACGATCCTCGGACTCTGTCTCTTCGAGACGGTGAGTAGCGTGGATAATGCTATCATCAATGCTGAGGTTCTCGGGACGATGGGTGCGAAAGCTCGCAGATGGTTTTTGATTTGGGGTATCCTGATCGCAGTCTTCCTGGTTCGTGGACTCCTCCCATGGCTCATTGTCTTCTTCACAGCGCCAGAATTAGGATTTATCGGCTCCCTCACTGCGACATTTAGTAGCGATCCAGCCGTACAAGATGCGATCAAAAATTCAGCTCCAATCCTCCTCGTTGGCGGAGGAATATTCCTCGTCTTTCTCTTCTTTCACTGGCTCTTCATCGAACCAAAAAACTATGGGCTCATCGGAGAAAAATTTTTCCACTCAAAAGGAGTCTGGTTCTTCGCAATTGTTTCGATTTTACTGGCAACCGTAGTTTGGTATGCACTGAAAATTAATCCAATGATGGCATTTAGCGCTGTCGTAGGTTCCACAGCCTTCTTCATCACACATGGGTTTAAGGAAAACGCAGAGAAGGCAGAGAAGGAGCTCTTAAGTGGCACGAGCCATATGACAGACCTCAGTAAAATCTTCTACCTCGAAATCATCGATGCAACGTTTAGTATCGACGGAGTCCTTGGTGCATTTGCATTTACCATGTCTGTACCACTCATCCTCCTGGGTAATGGTCTGGGTGCAATCGTCGTACGAGAACTGACGCTTGGAAATATTGAACGCGTGAAGAGGTATCGATACATAAAGAATGGCGCGATGTACTCTGTCTTCGTTCTCGGAGCGATCATGTTAGGACACGGTTTCGGTGCACATATTCCAGAGTGGCTTTCACCAATTGCCACATTTGCAATTATCGGTTGGTTCTTCTGGAAGTCGAAGAAAGAGTTAGATTTAGCTAAGTGCTTGTAGGTTTTTTAGTGAGTAGCGACGGCGAGCTTCTTAGGTAGTAGCTTCTTAGCTTCTTAATAATTTAGTCCAGCAGCAGCTCTCCGGGCTGCGGTTTTCTATTCTCTTTCGCAGCCTGGAAGCCGCGTCCCGGAATTACTATGCGGCCGTCTGCGACACAACGTCGCAGCTGCGGATGTTAGAAAATACAACGCTAGGTATTTATCTTTCGAGAGAGCGCCCTTCCACGGGCGCAGATGCACTAGGTAAAATTTACAATAATATGAATATCATTCTCGCAAAAAATCTTATTTCTTTTAATGATCAATTAAGAACATATTTCATACTCTTTCCCTCTCTCAGGAGAAGTGATTTCAGCCCTAGAGTAAGAGGAAGTACGAGATGCAAGTGCATCCATACTTGTCATTTCTCCATGAACGAAAAAGAGCTTCTTTAGCTCAGTCACATTTTTGATGTAACTATCCAAATCATGCATATCAGCGTGCCCAGAATACGCATTGATGTACTGGATCTCGGCCTTTTTCTCGATCACATCATTGAAGATGTGCACACTTGTAGTCTTGGGATCTAGAAGCTTACGACCGAGCGTGTATTCCGACATAAATCCTACTGCTAAGACGGTATTGCGTGCATCAGAAAGATTGTTTCGAAGATGGTGACGAATACGACCAGCTTCACACATACCAGAGCCCGCCATGATAATCATCGGACCCTTAAAACTATTGAGTGCTTTACTCTCTTCTGGAGTTTCCGTCATCTTTACGAGAGAGAAACTAAAAGGATTGTGTGCACGAGAGAGAAAGTCTTTGTAGGTCTGCTCATCGAAACATTCTGGATGACGCTGGAAAATATCTGTTACTCTCGATGCAAGTGGGGAATCGACGACGATTGGGATTGCTGGGATTTGCTGTTGATCCCAGAGCACGTGCAAGTCATAGATAATCTCCTGTGTACGTTCCAATGAAAACGCTGGAATCAGGAGCTTACCGCCACGCTCATATGTTTTTAGAATAATGTCACGAAGGCGGAACATCGCCGTAGAGATATCATCATGTGCACGGCCTCCATACGTACTTTCACAGATCAATGTATCCACTTCTGGCATCGGTGCAGGATCTCGGATAATTGGAAGTGTATTGCGACCCAAGTCACCAGAGAAACCGATGCGGTACTTCTTGCCATCTTGATCGATATTCAGGACAAGCATCGCAGCACCCAGGATGTGTCCTGCTTCGAGAAAACGACAGGTGACCCCTGGCAATACTTCAAATTCCTCTCCATAGTTTTTCCCTACAAAAAGGTCTGCGCACTCTGCTGCATCTTTCTGTGTATACAGCACATTACTTGGAAGCATTATGCCTCTTAATTTTTTTTGAAAATACTCTTCATCTTTCTCTTGAATATATGCAGCATCTGCAAGCATAACCTTCGCGAGATCCTGTGTTGCGTATGTGCAATAGATAGGAAAACGCGCTCCAAGTTTATACAGCAAAGGAATACGACCTGTATGATCGATGTGTGCGTGTGTAAGGATCATCGCATCGATGTCCTTTCCGGGATTGAAAGAAAATCCTTTATTTTTCTCTTGGGATTCGGCTCTCTTGCCCTGGAACATACCACAATCCAAGAGGATACGTTTGCCTCCGATATTCAGCTCATGACATGTGCCCGTTACTTCCCGAGCCGCTCCATGCGATGTGAGTGTGATTTTTGACATTCTTACTATTGTACACCCAAATGGGCAAGTAAGGCTAGTCTTTCCTCTTGTGTGAGGGCTCGAAGGTCTCCTGACACCAAGCGACGATCCTCGAGTGTCACGATGCGAATACGCTCTAAACTCTTCACGGTATACCCCACTTGCTGAAAGACTCTGCGAATCTGACGATTTCTTCCTTCGCGAAGAATAATACGCACTGCGTTGGACCTCACCTTTCGCACATCTGCTGCTTTTGTCATCCTTCCATCGAGCATCACACCATGTGCGATTTTCATAATAGAAAGAGGATCGATGGAACGATCAAGCACAACCTCATACTCTTTCTCATGATCAAACTCCGGATCGATCAGGCGACGTGCTACTACTCCATCATCCGTAAAGATAAGGAGACCAGAAGATTCTTTATCGAGTCTGCCAACTGGTGCAATAACACCCTTTAAATCGCCTGGAAGTAGGTCGTAAACAGTCGGGAGGCCTGGTT
>CAYRWT010000064.1:3022-5175 GCA_964428105.1 uncultured Candidatus Peribacteria bacterium | reverse complement strand
GATCGCACACCAGCGTCGCTCAAAGATGTGAGTGCTACTCTCACTCCAAAGCGCACCATTGGTGGTCGTGTTTTCTTAAACGATGATGACACGATTGAAAAGCTGCGCTCACTCATCGATGCACAGATCACAAGTTACAGATGGTTTCTTACAGATGGTATCGCAGAGCTCCTCAAAGAAGTGAGCCCAATCACAGATTTTTCCGCTAAGAAACTTGAGCTCAACTTCCTCGGTCATGCATTCGATAAGCCGAAATACGATCCAGCAACATGTCGCCGTCGCAATCTCACCTACGAATCAGCAATGAAGGCGCATGTTCAGCTCATCAACAAAGAGACAGGTGAAATCAAGGAACAAGATGTATTCCTCGGTTCTATTCCACTTATGACAGATAGTGGAACATTCATCGTTGGCGGTATCGAGCGTGTCGTCGTCAGTCAGCTCGTACGTTCTCCTGGTGTGTTCTTCTCTCCGATGACGGAATTCCCAAAACACCATGCTGCAAAAGTTATCCCAAAGCGCGGTGTATGGATGGAGCTTGAGACAGATCGTCGTGGTGTTCTTACATGTAAGATTGATCGCAAGCGCAAGATTCCGATTACGCAGCTTCTTCGTGTATTCGGCTTTGCTTCCGATAGTCAGATCCTCGAGACATTCAAAGACGTTGTGAAGGCGGATAAGGATTACATCCAAGCAACACTCGATCGCGATACAGTGCGCTCCGTCGAGGAGTCGTACCAGAGTATCTATCGCAAAATTCGTCCTGGTGATCTCGCAACCCCTGAGAACGCAAAACAACTTATCGATGGTCTTTTCTTCGATTTCAAGAAATACGACATGGGTGCGATTGCGCGTTACAAGATGAACCGAAGATTCAATCTTTCGACTGAAAATGACGATGCACATCGCGTCTTCCAGGTTGCGGATTTCATCGAAATTATCAAAGAACTTATCCGCCTCAATAACGGTGAAAGCACGCCAGATGATATCGACCACTTGAGTAACCGCCGCGTTCGCTCGGTCGGTGAACTTGTGCAGAACAAATACCGCGTGGGTCTCATGCGTACAGAGCGCATCATGAAAGATCGTATGACAGTCATGGATCTCGAGACAGTTACCCCGACTCAGCTCATCAACTGTCGTCCGATTACAGCTGCGCTTCGCGAGTTCTTCGCAAGCTCACAGCTCTCACAGTTCATGGATCAAACGAACCCTCTTTCAGAACTCGCTCATAAGCGTCGTCTCTCTGCGATGGGTCCTGGTGGTCTTTCGAGAGAACGCGCGAGCTTCGATGTGCGTGACGTGCACCCAAGTCACTACGGTCGTATCTGTCCTATCGCTACTCCAGAAGGTCCAAACATCGGTCTTGTGGTTCACTTCGCCGCATACTCTCGTGTGAATGAATACGGATTCCTCGAGACACCATACTACGAAGTGCGTCACACGGTTCCGATGGATGCAGACAAACTTGTGGGACGTATGATCGATGCTACGCTTCGTGAGAGTCGCAAAGTTGTCGTAACAGAAGGAGATGTGATCAGTACGAAACAACTTGCTTCCAAAGTCATTTCTCTCCTGAAGGCAGAAGGTAAAAAAGAAGTTCCTGTACGTGCGTACATTATTCGCAAAGAAGACTTCTTCGATGCAGAGCGCGAGCGTCACCTTACAATTGCAGAAGCAAATTCCTCCTTCAACGAATTGGGAGAATTCCTGACAACGCGCGTTCACGCACGCAAGCGTGGTGAGCCGGTCCTCGCACACGTACGAGATGTCACACACTGTGATGTCTCTCCAAAGCAGATTCTGTCAGTTTCGACATCCTTGATTCCGTTCCTTGAGCACGATGACAACACGCGTGCATCCATGGGTACGAACATGCAACGACAATCTGTTCCACTCATCTGCCCAACTGCTCCAATTGTTGGTACAGGTATGGAGGGTATCGCAGCTCGCGCATCTGGCCACGTAATTTGTGCAGAAGAAGCAGGTGAAGTCGTCAGCGCAGATGCTCAGCAAATTACGGTGATGTATCACTCTGGTCGCAAAGCAAGCTATGCACTCGATAATTTCGTTCGTAGCAACCAAGGTACATGTTTCAACATGCGTCCAAAGGTCGAGACAGGTCAGAAGCTCCGTCAGGGTGAAGTACTCGC
>CAYRWT010000064.1:0-2922 GCA_964428105.1 uncultured Candidatus Peribacteria bacterium | reverse complement strand
ACATGCGTCCAAAGGTCGAGACAGGTCAGAAGCTCCGTCAGGGTGAAGTACTCGCTGATGGTGCATCTGTCGAAGATGGAGATTTGGCACTCGGTCAAAACGTCCTTGTGGCATATATGCCATGGGGAGGATACAACTTCGAAGATGCCATCATCATCTCTGATCGTGTCGTAGAACGCGGACTCTTCGACTCTATTCACATCGAGTCCTACATCACCGACGTTCGTGACACGAAGCTTGGGTCCGAGACAGTGACACGCGATATTCCAAACGTTGGTGAACACAAGCTCAAGGATCTCGATGTCGATGGTATCGTGCGTATCGGTGCAACTGTGCACGAGGGCGATATTCTCGTCGGTAAAATTACGCCAAAAGGTGAGACAGAACTCACTCCAGAAGAGCGTATTCTCCAGGCAATCTTCGGAGATAAAGCAAAGGATGTAAAAGATAGTTCTTTGCGTCTTCCAGGAGGTGCTGGTGGAAAGGTCGTCGATGTACACATCTTTGATCGTTCTGAAGGAGATGAGCTTCCAACAGGTGTTGTGAAGCAGATCAAAGTGTTCGTTGCTCAAACTCGTAAGATTCAAGTTGGAGACAAGATGGCCGGTCGCCACGGTAACAAAGGTGTGGTCGCACGCATCGTGCCAAAAGAAGACATGCCTTTCCTGAAAGACGGCCAGTACGTCGATATTATCTTGAACCCACTCGGTGTGAGCTCTCGTATGAACATCGGACAGATTCTCGAGACACACTTAGGTTGGGCATGTAGTTTACTTGGATTCCGCATTGCGACTCCTGCACTCAATGGTATTTCGACAGACCAAATCACAGAATTCTTGAAACTTGCGCAGCTTCCAGACACTGGAAAAATTCAGCTCTTCGATGGTCGCACAGGTGAGTCCTTTGCTCACGAAACAACTGTTGGCCAGGTGTACATGCTCAAACTTCTCCACCTTGTCGAGGATAAGATCCACGCACGTTCTGTGGGTCCATACTCTCTTGTTACACAGCAGCCTCTCGGTGGCAAGGCACAGCATGGTGGTCAGCGTTTCGGAGAAATGGAAGTGTGGGCACTCGAAGCATATGGTGCTGCTCATACACTTCAGGAAATGCTTACGATCAAGTCCGATGACGTCGTCGGTCGTTCGAAGGCATACGAATCCATCGTGAAGGGTGAGGGCATAAAGAAACCATCCACTCCAGAATCCTTCAACGTTCTTGTGAAAGAACTTCAGGCACTTGGACTCAAAGTCGATCTCCTCAAGTTCAAAGAAGAAACAGCTCCTGCGGATGTTCCAGTCATCGAGATCGAAGATGGAAAGGAAGCAGAAGTAGTGAAGCTGAAAACTCGCTTTGATGAAGAGAGTGCAGAAGATGAGCTTATCCCAGAGACAGATAAGATCACCGATCTCAACTTCGATGAAGAAGATCCAGCGGAGATCAAGAAAGGCATCGAAGAAGGGGAGCTTGGGGACGCGACTGGCGTCACTGCAAAAGAAGAAATGAAAGAAGCGGTTTCTGAAGAAGCAGAAGACGCATAAAGAAGAATTTCTATCGATAGATGAATCACCCCGTAGGACGGCTCTCCTGCGGGGTTTTTTGTTATAGATGATATGGAGCCTCTGAAAAATTCAAACCAGCAGCGGCCTTTCAGGCAGCAGTAGTTCTAGATTTTTGTTATGTAAATGACAAAAACGCCGCGCCTTGAAAAGGCGCTGCTGTTGTGTTGATAACTATGAAATCAAAGATTAACCAGAATTCCATATCTATGTTGAAGATCGGCAATCTTCTTCATAAAAACTCCTTACGCCTCCCTTCTATAAAATTCTCTCACTTTCTTCTTGACCCAAGAAAAGTTCTCCGTACAATGCTCCAGCAATGTTTCTTCGTGCTTACCCGTAGCATCACTGCCCTTTTATGAGGGAATGATCCTACGGGTGCGCGCGAGCCACCCGTTTTTTTTGCCTCTACGAAGAGGAAAACGTGGTCCGAAGTGCATCGTTGATCTTTGTCATCACCGGCTGCAAAGAGGTATAACAATTGATTATGAATTTCTTTATTTGTTCACGTTGACAGTGTAGGTAGTGCCTATGTACTGCTTGCTCTGTGGAACGTGAACAGCACAATTTACCATTCACTACAGCGTTTATTCGTTGTAGTGAGTGTCGAGAATAGAATGGTTACAAACGCATCACATGGATGCCTCGACTCCGTATTCCGATGAAGGACGTGGCCAGCTGCGATAAGCTCCGGTCAGCTGCTAGGCAAGCGCTACCAGCCGGAGATTTCCGAATGGGGAAACCCCGTATACGTAATAGTGTATGACCCTGCACTCGTGCAGGGAGGTCACTCTGCGAAGTGAAACATCTCAGTAGCAGAGGAAGAGAAATCAAATAGAGATTCCCGTAGTAGTGGCGAGCGAACCGGGAACAGCCTAAACCACGCTTCGGCGTGGGGTTGCAGGACCTCGATATCCGATTGTATGTCTATAGACAAACGTCCCTGGAACGGGCGGCCATAGAGGGTGAGAGCCCCGTCGTCGAAATAGACATGCACGGTAGAGTGTTCCTAAGTAAGGTCGGGCACGTGAAACCCGGCCCGAATCTGGGTGGACCACCATCCAAGGCTAAAAAGATACGGAGATCAATAGCGGATAGTACCGTGAGGGAACGGTGAAAAGCACCCCGCAAGGGGGATGAAATAGACCCTGAAATGTGATGCGAACAACGAGTCGGAGCCCCGCAAGGGGTCACGGCATTCCTTTTGCCTAATGAACCAACGACTTTGATGTCAGCGGCTTGGTGAAGGCAGTAACTAGCCGAAGCCATAGCGAAAGCGAGTCTGAATAGGGCGATATTGTCGCTGGCACAAGACCCGAAACCGGGTGAGCTATCCATGAGCAGGATGAAGGCTATCGAAAGA
>CAYRWT010000063.1:0-5182 GCA_964428105.1 uncultured Candidatus Peribacteria bacterium | reverse complement strand
TTCACGCTTCTCTCGCAGAGAACCGAGACGAAATTTTTCAAGGCGACAGGACGATAAAGTAAGAGAATCCGAACCAATTACCTATAAAATATGCTAAACTCTAGTGCCTTCTATGGAGAAAGATTTCTATGCAATTCTCGGTGTAAACAAAACTGCTTCAGAGCAGGAGATTAAGCAGGCATACCGCAAACTCAGTAAAGAGTTACACCCTGATAAACACAAGGGAGACAAAGAGAAAGAAGAGAAATTTAAGCGTGTGAATGAGGCATACGAAACATTGAGTGATCCAAAGAAACGACAGACATATGACCAATTTGGCGCACAAGGAAATCCTTTTGGTGGAGGTGGAGGGGCAGGATTTAATGGCTTCCAAGGATTTGAAGGTTTTGACCCAAGTCAGTTTGGTGGATTTGGAGATATTTTTGAAACATTTTTCGGAGGGAATGGACAGAGGAGAGGGCGCGCAAAAACAGGTGAGCAACACGGTAGCGATATTCGAGTGCGTATCCGCATTCCACTATCGACAGCAGTGACAGGGGAAGATCGTCCTATTGCATTTGCTACATTCGTTGCATGCAAGGATTGTCATGGATCTGGAAATGCAGAAGGGTCTTCTATGGTGACATGTGGAGAATGTAGTGGAAATGGATTTGTTACGAAGCTTGCAAATTCGCTCTTTGGACGCATTCAGCAAAATGTCCTTTGTCCGCAATGTCATGGCGCTGGACGCGTTCCAAAAACACCATGCAAGCACTGTAGTGGGAAAGGTAGAGTTGAAGGGAAAAAGACGATTACTGTGCACATCCCCGCTGGCATAGAAGATGGGCAATCTCTTAAGGTCCGAGGTGAAGGTGAGGCAGGACAAAACGGCACACCTGCAGGAGATTTGTACGTTGAGATCGTTGTAGAAAAAGATCAACGATTTGAACGCCAAGATGCAGATATTTATTCTGCAGTACAAGTTCCTCTCTTGAGTGCTGTTCTTGGAGGAACCATGGAAATTCCTACAGTGCACGGCACGACTGAACTTGTGATTCCTGCAGGATTACAGCCAAAACAAGTGTTGCGCGTAAAAGGGAAAGGTATGCCGATTGTAAATTCGAGTCGCATGGGAGATCATTTTGTTACAATGGAAATTGAGATCCCTACGAAACTTAGCAAAGAGCAGAAGAGACTGTTTGAGGAACTACAAAAGCTACAGTAAAAGAAGAGCCTCTGAATAATTCAAACCAGCAGCTGCCCTCTGGACCGCGGAAGCTAGAGATTATTCTCACGCAAATGTTAAAACGCCGCGCCTTGAAAAGGCGCTGCTGCTATGTTTGTAACCGTAAAAATGGCGATAGCTCTACATTCTGTACTACCCATTAAATATCAAGATTTTCCAGTCCATCACTCTGTGCAATAACAGGAGAAAGCTCTTCACCGGAATCTATCTTCTTTTCATTCTTGAGGCGAATAACAACCTGACGATAATCTCCTTCCCCAACACTCTCTGTTGCGAGATCTGCAAGGGCCGGAGTATTTGCAATGTGGAGATGTACAATGCGACGGAAATATGGACTCATCGGTGAGAGTGTCACACGAGAACCTGTACGACGCACAAACTCTGCCTTCTGTTCTGCAATGGTCCGAACTTTCTCTTCTTGCATGACGCGATAACCATCGACATCGAGAACGATGAATGGTGCGCGTTCAAGTTTCTCGATACTACGAATACAGGACTTCAGAAGATGTTGGACGCTATTGAGTGTCTCTCCATGCCAACCAATGAGTTTACTTGCTTCAGCAGATACAACTTCTGTGCGAATGATGTCTCCTTCTTTACGAATAAGAATATCTGTAAAGGCAATACCGAGTGTGGTAAGAATTGTGCCAAGAGTGTCGCGAATCTGTTGCTCCATACGTGGCGGGCATCATAGCGGGAGGAAAGAGAAGGTGCTAGTCCGAGCTTCTTAGATTCTTAGGTTATAGCTTCTTAAATTTCTAAGAAGCTAAGAAGCTTGGCCACCTAAGAAGCTTTTTTTTAATGAGTAAAACTCTCTGTAAAAGGCTTCAATGTAGTATTTCTGAATCAAAAAACAAGGCCCCCTTACGGAGGCCCTGTGAAAACTCGAAGAAGTCAAAGACTAACGAACAGCGTCCTTGAGTGTCTTTCCTGCCTTGAAGGATGGAACCTTCATTGCTGGGATAGAGATCTTCTGAGATGGGTTGCGTGGGTTAACTCCCATGCGAGCCTGACGCTTGCTGACTCGGAATGTACCGAAACCAGTGATCGTCACGTTGTTGCCCCTCTTGAGCTCCTTAACAACAGTGGAAATAAGTGCCTCGAGGGCATCAGAAGCAGCACGCTTTGTGATACCGGAAGCATCAGCAACAGCTGAGATGAGTTCCTGCTTGGACATAAGAACTGGGGGGGTAAAAAATAGGACAACGCCAATTCTACGCTGTAAAATCGCAGCCGCAAGCCAAAAATATCTTGAAAAGGTCGAAATTTCGTGATACATCCGTAAAAATGGCTTATTTAAGGGAAAAATCTAGGTTTGCAAGAGTGAGGAAAATCTGATGCAACTATCGAATAGACATCAAATTAACCGCTGTAGGTACAAGAAATTTGTACATTCTTTTTATAAGTTTCCTCTTTTTTCGATAGAAAATACGAGTCGGTTTGACAAGTTCGCAAACCATCCGCAACCTACAGGACACATATGCCAACGAACCTTGTTATCGTCGAAAGCCCAACAAAGGCAAAGACCATTAAGAAATTTTTAGGAAAAGATTTCATCGTAGAATCGAGTATGGGACACATTCGTGATCTCCCGAAGCGGGATCTCGGTGTCGATACAGAAGGAAAATTTACCCCGACGTATGTGATACCAAAGGAGAAAGCCACAACTGTAAAGAATTTGAAGAAGCTATATAAGGAGAGCGATGAACTCTGGATCGCGACTGATGAGGACCGCGAAGGAGAGGCGATTGGCTGGCATTTACTTGCAGCACTGGGAGTAAAAGATTCAGAGAAAACGAAGCGTATCGTCTTCCATGAAATTACGGAGTCCGCAATTTTAGAAGCGATTCGATCTCCCCGCACAATTGATCGAAAGCTTGTCGATGCACAGCAAGCGAGAAGAATCTTGGATCGACTTGTCGGTTATACGCTCTCCCCATTTCTTTGGAAGAAAGTGTATCGCGGCCTCTCTGCCGGTCGTGTGCAATCCACTGCAGTACGATTGATCGTCGATCGTGAACGAGAGATCAAAGCTTTCACTCCTGAGGAATATTGGACAATTCTTTCGAAGCTCGCAAAAAAAGACGGCACGATCTTCGAAGCAAATTTTACAGAGAAAGCTGGAGAAAAATTTGTACCAAACAATGAGAACGATGCAAAGAGCATCGTCGAAGCAACGAACAATCAACCGTTCATCGTACGTGATATCGAAGTAAAAGAACTGACAAAAAATCCTGCGCCACCATTTACAACTTCAACTCTCCAGCAGGAAGCGGCGCGTAAATTAGGATTCTCCGTAAAGCAAACAATGGTGGTAGCACAGCAGCTCTACGAAGGTATAAATCTCGGCAAGGGAAAGGGCTCAAGTGGTCTTATCACCTATATGCGTACAGACTCTGTAAACTTAAGTGAAAAGGCAATTACAGACGCTAAAACAGTCATCGGGGAACTCTACGGTCGTGAATACACACTCAGCACTCCACGCACGTACAAAACGAAGAGTAAGGGTGCACAAGAAGCACATGAAGCCATCCGCCCAACAGAGATGAGTCGTAGTCCAAATTCACTGGCGGATGTCCTCGATGAACAACAGATGAAGCTCTATACACTTATCTGGAATCGTACAATCTCCACACAGATGGCATCCGCGGAGCTCAAGCGTGTAGGTGCAAATATTATCGTCGATGGAAGTGACTCCGTGAGTTACACATTCCGCGCTACAGGACAAACAATTCTTTTCGATGGATTCCTGCGAGTGTATATGGAAGGAAGAGATGAAGATCAGGCTGGAGATGATGATGGAGAGAAATTTTTACCAGCTCTTCTCGAAGGTGAGCAGCTTGCGTGTGAATCAGTTTCCCCACTCCAGCATTTTACGAAACCACCAGCGCGCTATACAGAAGCGAGCTTGGTGCGAAAATTGGAAGAAGAAGGTATCGGTCGTCCAAGTACCTATGCTCCAACAATTTCTACGATTCAACAGCGCGGGTATATCCGAAAAGAAGGGAAACAGCTCTTGCCAGAAGATGTCGCATTTACCGTCACAGACCTCCTCGCTGAACATTTCCCAAATATTGTGGACTTGAAATTTACAGCGCAGATGGAGGAGCGCCTCGATGACATCGCGGAAGGGAAGGAAAAACTCGAACCATTCCTGAGAGGATTTTTTGAACCCTTCTCTGCACTCGTCGAACAGAAGCAGAAGGAAATTAAGAAGGAAGACATTATGCAGGAGCGCATACTCGGAGAAGACTTTACAACAGGGCTTCCAATTATTGTACGCAATGGACGCTATGGAGCATACGTACAGATAGGCAAATTTGACCCAAAAAAGGCCAAGGAAGAGAAGCCAAAAGCAGCAAGCCTCTTTCCTGGTATGTCGATCGATACAGTCACCCTCGAGGACGCTCGCAAGCTACTGAGTTTCCCGCTCACACTCGGAAACTTCGAAGGGAATCCTGTACTCCTCTCACTCGGAAGATTTGGACCGTACCTGATGTCGGGGGATTTCCGTGCATCAATACCAAAAGGAACTCACCCCTTCGACGTCGACATCACAAAAGCAACGGAGCTCCTCACACTCGCAAAAGAGAAAGGCATCGGTGTCTCTGGTCGCTTACTCGGTAAAGACCCAGTCTCTGGAGGAGACGTGAGTGTAAAGGATGGACGCTTCGGCCCGTACATCACCGATGGCACGACAAATGCCTCACTACGCAAAGGATTTGACCCTGCAACGATCACACTTGCAGAAGCTGCTGAGATCCTCGTAAAAAAGCGCGCTGCCCCTAAGCGCCCATGGAAAGGACGCTGGAAAAAGAAAGAGGCTTAGTATTCTACAAAAGCCCAGCGAGAATGCTTGTCGAATTCATCTGTGTGAGTAAAAAGAGGGCGAGAAGCGCGAGTCCTAGGACTCCGCCAGCGCCTGAAGACTGAGAATTTGACATAGGAAAGTATATT
>CAYRWT010000062.1:0-5461 GCA_964428105.1 uncultured Candidatus Peribacteria bacterium | reverse complement strand
CGCGCTCCTGGTGGAAAATTTCAACAATATAACACTATAGCAATATGACAATTTGTACCGGGACACGATGTCCCGGCTGCGGAAAATAATTCTATTCACTAACTCAACACCTTCTTCGCTTTCTCTATGTCACTGACTGCCATAAATACCATCACATCTCTCTTTCCACTTGCTGTAGCGTAAATATGATGGATGTTGACGCTTGCTCCAGCGAGCATACGAGCGATATGAGCGATGGTTCCTGGCTTATTTTTCTCTTGGATAGCGAGTACTGGTGTCGTTGTACATTCATAAAGAGGCTTCAAAACAAGTTTTGCTGTTTCGGTGTCATCCACAATCAAGTGTACAGTTGTAAATTTTGGTCCTTCCTCGCAAAATAGACCTTCAATATTCACATTCGCAGCTTTGAGTTTATCTGAGAGTAGAGCCAAAGATCCGGGGACGTTTGGAACTGTGAGATTGATCTGGAGAGTAGTGGAAGGCATAAGAATTGGCGATATCTTGATGATATTTTAGAAAAATGCAAGGTTCTTTTGACATTTCGCTATCTTGTATCCGAATTACTCTGAAGAAGAGAATCCTCGTGCAGTATTTTTTCTTTGAAATACAGCTCGGATTCTTTCCAGAGTTTCAGTAGAACACATACAAGGTTCTGTTGGAGCAAAGAGATCTGGCATGACAGAGGCCAATATTTCACCGATCTGTGAACGTGTCATTCCTTTCAGGGCTTCATCTATCTGCATAGGTGTCATTTGACTCATTGCTTGTATGTTCCTGGTTATGTAATTTGTCTCACTTGGTTGTGTAGTATTTTTCATAAATAAGGAGGATGGGATAAAGATAATTATTCAGCACGAGAGTCTGAGGAAATATTTGGTGAAAATGTAACATCGTGTTCGTGGAGTAATTTTAAAATTGCCTTTCGTGCAGCAGAGCAAAGGTCAGCACAATTTATGTTTGTTGTAGAAATTTGTACTAAAAGTTCACGAGATTCGGTAAATGTGACATCGATGACAGAATTACTTCCTAGAGCTAATCGCAGAGCGATATGTATGTTTTGCTGCAGTATTTCAGTGCCTTTCATAGTTTCTGACAACTGAACATTTTGTAGTACCAAAGAGGCCTTAACACATCTTTCAGTGATTTCAGATGAGGGATTCATAGTGAATGGAGAAGGTAAAATACAAAAAATATGCAGCGAAAAATCACTGCACGCAGCTGGGAAGGGTGGGCGGAAAGGATTTTTTTTACTTACGCACGCGCCCAGCCTTCCGCTCTAAGGAGTAGAAGGTTGAGACGAGGGAGCTGGAGTGCTCGAATGTGCATTGCAGATATAGACTAAGACTCTACAGAATTTTTGCAAGAAGATTTTGATGTTGTATGTGGATTATGGCATAAGAAAGGGAAATACGTGAGTAGTTTGTATATTTCATTACAACAGCAGCGCCTTTTCAAGGCGCGGCGTTTTTGGTATTTGCATAAACAAAATCTTCAACTACCGCGGCCTGAAAGGCCGCTGCTGGTTTGCAGTATTTAGAAGCTCACTACCTACTCGCCACTATTTCTCTTGAGCTTCTCTCCGTTTCCCTCTACCCTATGCGTCCGGAGCCTGAAGGCGCCATGTCTTCTTGCTACGGGTGAACTCGTTCACATTCTGAATCCTTCCTTCCTATCGTATGTTTCATCAAATCTCTCCTGATGTTGGTTCCAAGAAAATTCGCCGCAGAGTAGCGCGTGGACCTGGTTCTGGTCGTGGTACGACTGCTGGTCGTGGTCAAAAAGGTCAGCAATCTCGTACTGGTAAGCGCGATGTTCCAGGATTCGAAGGAGGACAAACTCCACTCATCCGCCGTCAGCCAAAGTGGGGTGGATTTAACAATCCAAATTCCCGCAAGTTCGAAGTACTCAATATCGATACACTCGAAGAGAAGCTCGCACCAGGTGCATATGACATCGCTTCTCTCAAGGCAGCAAAAGTCATCGAAGGGAACGGTGAAGTGAAGCTCCTTGGTCGCGGTGTTGTTACAAAGAAATTTAGCTTAAGCGTTCATGCCAGCTCTAAGACTGCAAAGGCAGCTCTCGAAAAGGCAGGAGGTACGCTCACAATCATCAAGATCAAGTAGTTATGTTTACGTATCTCTCTCAACTTTGGCGCTCTCCGGATCTTCGTCAGAAGATTCTCTTTACGATCGGACTGCTCATCGTCTATCGCGTTGTCGCAAGTATCGCTATTCCGGGTGCTGATCGTGCGGTTCTCGCGCAGTTCCTCGCTGGAGGAAATGGCGGAGGAATACTTGGAGTATTTGCATCGCTTACGGGTGGAACGATTGAAAATTTTTCTATCGCACTTTTAGGACTTGGCCCCTACATCAATGCATCGATCATCATGCAATTGATGACAGTTATTTCCCCAAAACTCGAAGCACTCAGTAAAGAAGGTGTACAAGGTCAGCAGCAAATCAATCGTTACACACGCGTCCTCTCTGTGCCATTAGCACTAATGCAGAGTTATGGTTTCCTTTTGCTCCTCAATAGTAGTGCTCAGGGCAAACTTATCGACACATCATTCCCTGTGGTTTTCGTTCCGATGATCCTCGTTACAGCGGGCTGTGTATTCGTCATGTGGCTTGGAGAGCTCATCACTGAAAAGGGAATTGGTAATGGTTCTTCGCTCATCATCTTCACGGGTATCGTTGCTGCGATGCCACAGACACTCACGACGATGTTCTATGCAGGGCAAGATAAGCAGAGTGCATTTTACCTCTTCCTCGTTGTTTCATTTGCCACACTTGTCGCGATCGTACTCTTTACTGATGCGCATCGCGCATTGCCACTGACATATGCAAACCAAGGAGCAGGACGTGGTGTACAGGCGAAGATGCCGATTCGCTTGAACCAAGCAGGAATGGTTCCAATTATCTTCGCAGTGTCACTCATCACACTCCCTGGAATTCTTGCCCAGTTTCTACAAACAGCTCCACGTTTTCAGGGTGTCGTCAGCTTCATCCAACAAAACTTAAATGCTAGCAATCCCTCTACGTTCTACATCGTACTGTACTTCTTGCTCGTTATCGCATTCACGTACTTCTATGTTTCTGTGACATTTAAGCCCGATCAGATTGCAGAGAGTATCCAGAAACGTGGAGGATTTATCCCAGGAGTTCGTCCGGGTCCTCAGACAGCGGAGATGCTAGCAAACGTCAGTGCTCGCTTAAACCTCTGGGGTGGAGTATTTCTCGGTATCGTCGCAATTTTGCCACTCATCTTTACGAAGTATTCGACATTATCATCTCAGGATCTCATCATCTCGGGATCAGGACTTATCATCATTGTCGGTGTTGTGATGGAGCTTGTGCGTCAGGTAAATGCGCAGCTGATAGCGCATGATTATGAGAAACTTGTTTAGCTTGTAGGTTTTTTTGGTGAGTAGAGGGTCGTTTGTAGTGAGTAGAATTCTCATAACGACCGCAGCCGGGACACTGTGTCCCGGCCCTCACCCCCAGCCCCTCTCCACGTTGAGACGTGGAGATGGGTGCATAGTTTTTCAGGTACATGGCTTTTTACGTACTCCTCCTCTCCTCATCTCAATGGGAGAGGAGGTTAGGAGGTGAGGGCAGAAAGAAATGCTATCGCCCTTCGCGATGAGAATAGTCTATGATACACCCCGATGGATCTCGTCCTTTTTGGTATCCAAGGCTCTGGTAAAGGTACTCAGGCAAAGAAGATTGCCGCCGAGTTTGGCTTCGAGATTTTCGAAGCAGGTGGTGAGTTACGCAAGATCGCAGCTTCAAATACTGAATTAGGCACAATAGTGAAGAGCTATATCGATGCAGGGAAACTCGTTCCACATGAGATCATTATGCAGGTGGTAAAAACAGCGATTCTGGCACGTCCTAAGAGCCAGAAAATTCTTTTTGATGGTATTCCAAGGGATAAAGATCAGCAGAAGGATTTCGACGCAATTATGCGTGAAGCAAAGCGCGAGTTTCTTGGGATCGAAATTACGCTTGATCGAGAAGAAGCGAAGAAGCGCATTTTTGGCAGAGCAAAAATTGAAGGACGGCAAGATGACGCCGATGCAGGCATCATTGATCGTAGGATGAAGACATTTACCGAGAAAACCCTTCCAGTGATTAAAGATTATGCAAAACGCGGTAAGGTGAAGAGAGTAGATGGCAAGAAAAGTGTAGATGAAGTGTATGGGGAGATGGTGGCGCTTTTGAAGTAGGCCCTCATCCCTTCCTTCTCCCTCTTCGAGAGGGAGAAGGTGACGCTGATTTTGCATGGAAAAAATTTCTAAGGACCCCTCCTCTCTCCATCGCAATGGGAGAGGAGGCAGGGAGGTGAGGGCCTCGTCCCCTACACCATTTCCTCTCTCTACTGTATTTTATAAGCACTTTCCCGCCATTCATGTCCTCCTACAAGTCATCCTTCCAAATTTTTACTCCCGAGCAGATTGCCTCTCTTCGAATCGGTGGAAAGATTTTGCAGTCCTGCTTAGAGCACGTTGCGAAGCTGGTACGCCCCGGTATTACAACCCAAGAGCTTGATTTGGCTGCTGAAGGGTTTATTCGCGATCATAAAGGTGCTCTACCAGCATTCAAGGGATACATGGGGTACCCAGCGACACTCTGTACATCAGTGAATGATGAAGTAGTACACGCGATTCCGGGTCCAAGAATGTTGAAGGAAGGAGATATCGTCTCACTCGATGGTGGTGTCATTTACGATAAGCTTTATACCGATGCGTGTATCACAGTCGGAGTCGGACACATTTCTTCCGAGACTCAAGCATTTCTCGATTGCGCAGCGCAGACGCTCGAAGATGTAGTGCGTGAAGTGGTACGAGCAGGAGTGCAGATAGGGGATATCTCTACATTCATTCAGAAGCATCTAAAGAAAGGTGGTTACAGTGCTGTACGCGCTCTTACAGGGCATGGGCTCGGCGATACGCTCCACCAGTTTCCGGACGTGCCAAATGTCGGCAAGGCCGGCACAGGTCCAGTACTACCAGTGGGCACAATGATTGCCATAGAGCCAATCGCGACGATGGGAAACCCTCAAGTGAAGACAGATAGTGACGGCTGGACGATTCGCACAGTAGATGCTTCGTTCGCTTGCCACTTCGAGCACTCAGTTGTGATTATGGAAACAGGATGTGAGATCATTGCTTAACAAAAAGCCCCCAGCGAAGGGGGCTTGATAGTAGAGAGTAATGATTACTTATTCTTTCTTTCAACCAACTGGAAGTCTCTGCTGAAGACACCACCTTTTCCATATGTAATATAATTTTTGTCTGGCCTATTAGCTTCGCCTACAGCTTGTTCAATATCATTTCTGAATTTTTCTGCCACGGCAAGATTTGGCGGGAATTTTGACCCTCGAGCGTAAGCACCATGCTCAGTTTTATATTTGAAGTAAAGATCATTGATCTTCTTTACATCTGCCTTTGTAAGAACTG
>CAYRWT010000061.1:4371-5462 GCA_964428105.1 uncultured Candidatus Peribacteria bacterium | reverse complement strand
ATCTAAATTTCGGAGCCCGCCGTACATTTTACTCAGGAAAGGAAAGAAGGCAATCTGAGAACGTGAGCTTTTTAGCCGCAGCTTACTTAGGGAACCCAATAATTCAGACCAGCAGCGGCCTTTCAGGCCGCGGTAGTTCTAGATTTTTGTTATGCAAATACAAAAAACGCCGCGCCTTGAAAAGGCGCTTCTGTTGTGTTGATAATTATCAAATCAAGGGTTAATCAGAAGTTCCTTCCGATCTATAACGTCAGAGCTGCACCCTTCCACGGGTGCAGACCGTACCCTTGGACCGCGGCCTGGAAGGCCGCTGCTGGTTGGAAAATAATCCTAAAACAACCTAAGAAGCTTCCCAAGGCTACTCCCTACCAGCTGACTACTTCTTCCCCTTCTTTGTCGGCTTGTCATCTTCATCACCAATCAGCTTCTTTACTTCCTCTTTTGAGACATCATAATACTTCTTCACAAACTTCTTTCCCTCTGCGATTTTGCTTTCTAAACCCTGATCTGCAGCAAAATGCTTCACTTCCTTTGCAACGATTTCGCCATCTTTTGCGAGGTGTTTCCCAAGCATTTTAGCAGCTTGTGTTGGATCCTTTGCTTTTAGAAGTTCATCTCTGAGCTTCTTATTGGAAAATACATAGCCAGCGAGGGCGCCGCCAAGTGAACCTAAAAGGAATGTGAGTTTCTTCATAGGTGATAGATGGTACCAGTGAAAGAACGCTTACGCTAGCTCTCTAAAGGTGGAATGTGTTGACGGAGTGAACGAAGTTGATCTGAGCTGATAATTCTCAGTAATACTTCGTCTGAAGCGGATTTGATGCCATCTAGCGAACCAAATGCTGTGAAGAGCTTTTTCGTCGTTACGGCTCCGAGACCCGCGATACTATCGAGCGAAGACGTGAGCATATCGTTTTTTGCTTTCTTTTCTCGACGTGAATTTGCAAATCGATGTGCTTCATCGCGAATACGCTGCAAGAGAAATTGTGCTGGAGCATCTTTTGAGAGGAAGAGTGGTGCAGATTGTCCTGGGATAAAAATCTCCTCTTGTTCTTTGGCAATCGATGCGATGGGGACTTCGCAATCAAATG
>CAYRWT010000061.1:1156-4271 GCA_964428105.1 uncultured Candidatus Peribacteria bacterium | reverse complement strand
ACACTCGATGCTATGTACTTTACGCGCCGAGAAAGAACTTCTTTCAGGGAAGCATAATCATCGACTGCGCCAGCACTCAATGAATGAATATCAAAGGAACGATAATGCTCACGCTTCGGCTTTCCATGTTCAAATACCACCATACTTCCCACTGTCTGCATGCCACCGGTATGCGAAATATCGTATCCCTCTATACGCTTCGGTGGATTTGGTAAACTCAAAAGTTGCTGAAGTCCTGAGAGTGCATCTTCTACTTTGCGTGTTTCGGACTCCCACTTCGCCTCCTCTTGCTCTGCCTTCCAAATCGCATTCTTCTCTGCAAGGAGAAGTAACTGAGATTTGCGTCCTCGCTCAGGAAGAATGATTTTGACTGTCTTCTTACTACGCTCGCTCAGCCACGATTGTAGAAGATCTGCATCTTCAAATGTTTCTGGTAAAAATATCTCACGAGGCAAATCTGCAACTCCCTCATAGTACTGAGGAAGAAACTGCGCCAAAACTTCCGCAGAGGAATACGCCGACCCTTTGAGTGAGAATGACCTCTCTTCACAAATCTTGCCATCGCGCTCACAGAGCACGACAACCGATGCGCGACCAGAGAGTATCGCAATGCCAATGATATCGGCGTCTTCTCCCGTCGTCCCCGAGATCACCTGCTTTTCACTCATTGCACGAATTGTCGTAAGGTGATCGCGCAACTTCGCAGCTTTCTCAAATTTTTTTCCTTGCGCAGCTTCCTGCATCGTCCGCAGAAGCAGCTTCTCGATATCCTGATATTTCCCCTGAAAGAATGAACGTACGCCCGCAATGCACTGCTCTTCATAGGCAGCGGGTGTCACAGTGCCGATACAGGGGCCGATGCATTGCTTGATGTGATAATCAAGACAGGGTGTCGGGCGATCACGATCAATACACTCTATGCTCAGAGGAATACGCGAAAGTTCTGATGGATCGTTTGGAGGTACAATCTGCATCTTGCACGTACGAAATGGAAAGAGCGTACGAAGAAAGGAAAGAGATTCACGCACTTGCTCAGCACTTGTTTTCGGTCCGAAGTACTGCGCTCCATCCTCTTCCATACGCCGAACGACATCGATCCTGGGGTATGGCTCTTTGGAAATCCTGATATACACATGATTCTTGTCATCCTTCATCATGATGTTGAATTTCGGCTGCAGATCTTTGATCAAATTGGTTTCAAGGAGCAGCGCTTCGAGCTCCGTACGCGTCACTGTGCAATCGATATCTTTAGCCTTGGTAAGCATGATCTCTGTCCACATCGAACGCTTTTTCCCTCCCTGCACATAGCTTAAAAGTCGCTTTTTCAAATCTTTTGCTTTACCCACATACAAAACCTTGCCTTCGGTATCAAACCAACGGTACACACCAGGCAAATTTGGTACGTTCATTATGCGTTTTTTGATGGAAGCAAGATGAAGATTTTTCTCCGTCATACCTCTCTATCCTAGCGCGATCTCCCAAACTATGACGAGATCTCCTATACTTTAGGAACAATGCACGAACATCCTTTGGTTTCAGCAATCATCTTGAATTACCGCTCTCCTCAAGATGCGTTGCAGTGTGCCAGGTCCCTACTCTCTCAAGAAAGAATCCCTTCGATCGAAGTCCTCATCACAAATAACTACTCAGAGGATGATTCGATCGGCATCTTCCATGCAACATTTCAAAATGAGCCAAGAGTGAAAATCATTGAAACAGCGAGGAACCTTGGATTCGGTGGAGGAAATAATTATGCAGTGAAATATGCTAAAGGCGAGTACCTACTGATCATAAATCCCGATAATGTGCTGCCAAAAGATGGCATCGCACAGATGCTTCATCAACTAAAAAGTGATGAAAAAATTGGCATCATAGGGCCAGCCCTAGTCCATCCCGATGGCTCTATACGACCATCAGCGCGAGCGTTCCCAACAATTCTCGACCTTCTAAAAAAACGAATGTTCCCTTCTCTGTGGGAAGAAAATTTTGCAAAAGAGCAAACTCTGCAAATGCTTGCAATGCACGATGTCGATTGGATGGTAGGGGCTTGTCTCTTTTTGCGAAGAGAACTCTATGAAACATTGCAAGGATTCGATGAACGATTCTTCCTGTTTTTCGAAGACATCGATCTTTGCCGCAGGTGTTGGGAGCACGGGAAACGTGTTGTCTACATGCCGGAAATCCGCGCGCTCGATAAAAAACAACGCTTAAGTGGGAAAAATATCTTCTCTCTGCTTACGAACTGGACAACGCGCGTTCATGCGATGAGTGCACTCAAGTATTTCTGGAAATGGAGAGGAAAGAAGTTTCCTGATAATTCACCATCGGGAAAAACCCATGCCTGAAAAGAGCATATTTCTCTTGACCTACGGCAATTTGCTGACTAATCTATCGCAACTATGAAGAAGTCCGCAGTACCACTCACTGTCGCCATTCGCGATGCGAAGCAGAACGCACGTGCTTTACGCTCTACTGGTGTTGTTCCAGGAGTGATTTACGGCAATAAGGTAGCCAATACGATGGTGCAGTGCACGATGAAGGATTTCCACTCTACATACATGAAAGCAGGTGAGAATACGATTGTTGAACTCACAGTAGATGGCAAGAAAGTCCCTGTCCTGATCCACGCTGTCACTCTCGACCCAGTAAAGGACACCTACGAACATATCGACTTTTACGCTGTCGATATGAACAAGAAGGTAACAACACACGTTCCCGTAAGTATCGAAGGTGAATCTCCAGCTATCAAGTCACTTGGAGCTATTCTAGTGAAAGTACGCGATTCTCTCACTGTTCAGTGTCTTCCAAGCGATATCCCTGCACATTTCATCGTAAACATCAGCACACTCGAGAAATTCCACGATTCCTTCTCTGTCGCAAAACTCGCTGTACCAACAGGTGTCACAATCATGGAATCTCCTGATACTGTCATCGTCCTCGTACAAGAGCCAAGAAAGGAGGAAGTAGTAGAGGTTGCTGCTCCGGCTGAAGGTGAAGCTGCCGCTGCAGAAGGTGCTGCTCCAGCTGTCGGTGCAGATGGTAAGCCAGTCGCTGCTACTGCTGATCCAAAGGCAAAAGCTGCCGCTCCAGCAAAGGAAGAGAAGAAGAAATAGTG
>CAYRWT010000061.1:0-1056 GCA_964428105.1 uncultured Candidatus Peribacteria bacterium | reverse complement strand
CTAAATCTCCTTTCCCCTCCTCGTCTTCTTTAGCACATGCTTTGCTTTATACTTCTCGATCTGTGACTCGAGCTTCTCCGTGCAGCTATCTACAGCATCCAAGACTTTGTTCTTCCGCGACTCAGCACGAAGCACTGCCTTAGGAAGAGAAATCATCACCATCACCTTTACTTGATCTCTATCTTTTTTCGTATCTCTGCGCTCAGCCTCGACTCGAATACAAGAGCTTTCATCACGAATTGTTCTGCAGTATTTCGTGACACGCAAAATCTTCTGCGCAAGCATAAGGAGCTCTTCATCGTTGTAATGGAGACCTTTTTCGAAGTGTTCTACGCGCATAAGTGGGGAGGAAAGAATACGAAGAGAGCATAACCCTATCTCTCGCTTTTCACCAGATCTACCAAAAAATGAGAAAATGCGGTATAATGAAGAGATTTCCCCACATACAAATATGACGCCAACAACTCCAAGGGAAAATGGTGAACGTACAAAAGAAGCGGCAGCTGCGAAATTAAATGAACTACAGGGAGCAGCAAAACAGCGTCAGGAACTCATGAAACAACTTCCACAAACCCCAGAAACAAAACAAATTGCGCAGAAACTTGCAACAATCGAAGCTTTGCAAAACAAGCTTAAAGCAAACGGTGAAGACCCAAAAAAGATTGAAGAAATTTTCAAGGAAATTGATAAGTTAGAAGGACAAGATGCAGATGCAATCCAAGAAGTCATCAATTCACTCGGAGAGAAAAATCCACAACTTGGTAAAGCTGCACAGGGAATCTATGAGGTATTTAGAAAAGTTATGGAGTTCCTCGGAACACTTGGCTCTGAAATGATAGAGAACCTCTCAGGCAGCATCGATAAAAATGGTGTCTTTGGGAAAATTTTGAGCAATGCTGCAGTGAGTGACAGTGCATTAGCAAAAGACCTTCCAAAACTCATTACAGATCTGAAAATTACTCCAGAGCAGCTCAAGAAATTAGATCCAGGATTTTGGAGTCAGGTACTAAATCATGTGCGCAGCGCCAGAAAGACGATGAATTATGGATTGAAAGA
>CAYRWT010000060.1:0-5501 GCA_964428105.1 uncultured Candidatus Peribacteria bacterium | reverse complement strand
AGTGGAAGATCTGTAAGTGCAGGACGTTTACTACGCTCGATACGCGCAACTAACTCTTCGTCTCGAGCATCGAGCCAGATGACGATTGCCTTCTTCTTGATCCTTTCACGCGTGAGAGGACTCATCACAGCCCCTCCGCCAAGAGAAATCACTCGTGAAGCGCCGAGAGATGATGCCACGATGTCTTCTTCTTTCACGCGAAACTCTGCCCATCCGTGCATATTCACAAATGCACGCACAGGACCAAATTTCTCTTCAAATACTGCATCAGTATCGATATGAGGTAAATGTAATACTTTCGCTAAACGACGCCCAAGACTGGACTTCCCACTACCACGCATCCCTACGATAACAATGGGTAATGATGATGTTCGTACTGCCGTGAGATCCGAGAAAAACTGACTGTAACTCTTCTTCGTACACTCTGGATTTGCAACAGTGATGCCATGATGCAAAAGGCCGAAGATGCCAAAACACATCGCCATACGATGATCATCGTGAGGATCGAGGAGCACTCTTTGAGTACCTGGTTTTGGGCCATACGTAGGATGTTTCTTTCCAGAAATTTCTACACCATCTTCATGCTCGGTAATTTCTACGCCAATCTTTGTGAGCTCCTCTCGCAAGACGCGAAGACGATCACACTCTTTGAGTCGAAGATTTTTTGCACCAATGACCGTTGTTTTTCCTTCTCGATGCGCTGTGACAATTGAAAGATTCATCACCTGATCTGGGATCTCACGACAATCAATTGTTATGTCCCCTTCTGCATTACAGAGCTTTGCGATGACACCTGGAAATGCAGAGTCAGCCTGAGAGGAATTGTTGTGAAGATTCGCAAACGTTATGCGCGAACCACTCACAGCATTGAGTGCAATCCATGGACCAGCAGCACTCCAGTCTCCTTCAATGGAATACTGAGCTGGAGAACGATACTGCGAATGTTGTACAATAAATTTATTCGATTCTTGTAGTACATTTACGCCAAAATCTTCCATTACTTTCTTCGTAAGTTCTATGTATCCTCCCGAGGCAAGTGTGCCAGTAATTTCGATGGTGAGACCACTTGGAAGAAGCGGGGCAATGAGAAGAAGTGACGTAAGAAACTGACTACTTTTCCCTGCATCGAGCTTCACATTCTTTCCGCTCAATGTTCCTCCGCGAATAGAAAGTGGTGGACATCCATCTGTATCTGAAATCTCTACTCCAAGTGACACGAGAGCTGTAGTTAAATCTCGAATCGGACGACGACGCATGTGGTCATTGCCTGTGATGACCCAATTTCCTGGAACGATACTTGCAAGTGAAACGAGGAATCGAAGTGTGGTCCCTGCATTCTCACACCATAGTTCTTTCACATCTTTCTGAGGATTGGATGGAATTCCTCCGACAATTCGTAGCACTTCTTTTCCTCCAGAAGAAACCCAATCAATATGGAATCCCATCTGCTGTAGATTCTTCACCATCACATCGATGTCTTCACAGTGTGTTGCGCCCTCGATGATTGTCGTACCAGGAGCTAAACATGCAACAATGATTGCGCGATTGGCATGAGATTTGGACCCAGGAAGTTGTAATTCACTTTCTGCGGGAACGAGAAGTGGCCGTACAGTAAACGACCTAAGCAGCATGAATGGCAGAGAAAAATTGCTCGCGAGTAATTATCTTTACGATTGCCTCTCCGAGCATGGATGGCACGACGATACGAACTTCTCCTGCAGTATTTTTCTTATCACTTCGCATACGCTTCCAGAGTGCATCTGGATCGAGCGACGAAGGAATGGAGAGCGGCATACCAAGCTTTATGAGCAGTGAAGTTATGCGCTCACTGTCGCTACAATCTGTCATCGCAAGTTCGAGAGCCATACCGATACTTATCGCTTCCCCATGAGAAAGCTGATATTCAGAGCACGCTTCTACTGCATGTCCTACGGTATGACCGAAATTCAGGAACATGCGTACAAAAAGTTCTCGCTCATCTTCTTCTACAATCTTCTTTTTCAGCTCCACGGACCTCGTAATGCACTGCGTCACAGCAGCTCTATCACGCAGAAGAATCTTGGAAAGATTTTTCTCAAGCCAACAGAAGAATTCTTCATCGCGCACTGCGGCAATTTTTATGACTTCTGTCATACCCTGGGCGAATTGATTCTTCGGAAGTGTGAGTGCGAGATCGATATCGATGATGATGGCGCGCGGATGCGTAATCGTACCAATAATATTCTTCGTTCCTGCGCTATTGATTGCGGTTTTCCCGCCAATAGCAGCATCGACCATCGCGAGCAAACTTGTAGGGATCAGGACGCACGGAACTCCACGCATAAAGACGCTAGCTGTAAATCCTGCAAGATCTGTCACCATCCCTCCACCGATACCGATAACACAACTCTTGCGACTTGCATGATGTTCAAGGAGAAACGCTGTAATTGTTTCTACTTCAGAAAATGATTTCGATGCATCGCCAGTATGTACGAGGTACACAGGAGGATTTTTCAAAGACGCTACAACTGTCTTCGTGATCTCTGAAATCCCTGCATCTGCAATGATGAAGTATCGATCAAAGGATCCTAATTTTTGCAATGAAGAACCAAGACTTTTGAGTATCCCACTTTCGATCAAAATCTCCGTAGCGTGCGGCACAGTGGCCGGTGGAGTAAGTGAAAGAGATGTCATAACGAAAACTTACACAACCTTTTTCCCAAGTGCACATGCAACTTTTTCGACTGCATTCATGCAATCATCCCAGTGCTCTTTATCAAGTAATTGTGCTGCGTCACAAGATGATTCTTCAGGCCGAGGATGTACTTCGATGATAAGCCCATCTGCTCCAACAGCCACTCCTCCGAGCGCTGCATCTTTTACCCAACGTGTTTTCCCCATAGCATGACTTGGATCCACAATAATAGGAAGGTGTGTGAGCTCACGTAGTGCAGGGACTGAACCCAAACAGAGAGTAAATCGTACTTCTTCTTCAAATGTACGAATCCCGCGCTCACAGAGCATGACATTTGGATTCCCTCCTACGAGTAAATACTCCGCAGCAAGAAGCCACTCTTGTAGTGTTGCTGCCAGACCACGCTTGAGGAGTACTGGCTTTTTGGACTTCGCAACGGCTTTGAGTAATTCGTAGTTCTGCATGTTCCTGGCACCAATCTGGATCATATCTGTGTACTCCTCGAACATCGGCAAATCGCAGTCATTCATGATTTCAGAAATTGTTGCCATACCGTACTTCTCTCCAACTTTTTTCATGAGCTTCAATGCAGCCTCACCGTGTCCCTGGAATGAATATGGACCCGTACGTGGCTTAAATGCACCGCCACGGAGAATCTTGATGTTTCTCTGTTTCAAGAGTGCTGCCACTTCATCGAGAATCCCCTCAGAGTCAATCGAGCAAGGTCCTGCCATCATCACGACACTCTTCGGATCCCCGATGACACAACCTGGAGCAACAGTAATGAGTGTACGATCTTTCTTCTCACGAGAAGCTAATTTGAATGGTCGATTCACGCGATCCACAGAACGAATGCCTTCTAGAGATTTTATGTACTCGATATCCACCTTGGATGAATCTCCGGTCACAGCAAGGACGCGATGATTATTCCCAATGACGTGGGATTTAAGCTCGTATTTCTTCTCCAGTAGTTCCTGAAGTTTTTTGATGAGTGCTGTATTCTGTTTTTCCTTGAGGACGATGAGCATAGCAGGAAAATACTACGCGGTTCGCAAAAATAAGAGAAGTGATTTCTGTTGTATCGTTGCCTACGAAGTCTTCTCCGTTACATTTATAAATCCTATGTCCATCAATTGTTGGCGAGTTGCAGTCGTCAATATTACAACTTGCTCTCCTTTCGCAGCTAAAGGCCGAAGACTTGCCGATGTCTCTAAATAGTCTGTGCCATATAAATTACCCTTTACTGCCCCAACATATGTCCTCTTTGGCAATTTTTTCATTGCATCACAAAACGGCCCAATATGGATATCTTGCGACCATTCAAATGGCATTTGTGCGAAGAATTTTCCACTCATATATTTCATATTTTACAATATTTATCATATTACTCAACTCTTGACTTTCTATTTTGGCACTCTATAATGATGAGTGCTAAATTAAGATTATTATTGGCTTCCTGTAATGGTTTTTACTATCGTCAAATATGGACTTCTCCCGCGCTACTGAGCTCACGATCCAAGCCTTTGCATCTGCAGAGAGTCTTACTCGAAAGATGTCGCATGGCAGCCTCACTCCACTACATATCTTGAGTGGAATCCTTGCTGCTAGGGAAGGACTCCCGGCTATTGCACTCACGCAAAAAGGAATACTTGAGAATGTACAGAACTCTCTACAAACAGCATTGAATGCACTTCCAACAGTCAGTGGTGGCAAACTCGCTGCCGATCCTGCAATCCAAGAAATTCTTACGAAGGCAGAGGAAGAAATGACAGCAATGGGAGATAGTTTCGTTTCTTTGGAACACATCTTTCTTGGAATCCTCAAAGTAACGAGTAGTGCCAAGGATCTCCTCAAAGAGGAAGGAGTAATATATGCGGAGTTTAAAACGAGCATTACATCGCTACGCGGTCCTCATACAGTTATGGATCAGAACCCAGAAAATAAAGTACAGGCGCTTGCGAAATACACGATTGATTTCACAGCTCTTGCACGTGAAGGAAAACTCGATCCAGTAATCGGACGCGATGATGAGATTCGCAGAACGATGCAAATCCTCAGTCGTCGAACAAAGAATAATCCAGTACTCGTCGGAGAGCCTGGTACAGGTAAAACGGCAATTATCGAGGGACTTGCACAACGCATCATGCTTGGTGATATTCCAGAGAGTTTGATCGGGAAACGCATCCTGAGTCTCGATCTCGGTGCACTGCTTGCTGGGACGAAGTATCGTGGAGAATTTGAAGATCGCTTGAAAGCTATCTTGAAAGAAATCGATGCTGCTGCAGGGGAAATTATTCTCTTCATCGATGAGCTTCATACAATTGTTGGCGCTGGTGCGACGGAAGGATCCACCGATGCAGGAAATCTCCTCAAGCCCGCTCTCGCACGCGGAACACTGCATGCTGTCGGAGCAACGACGCTGCGTGAATACCGACAACACATCGAGAAGGACCCCGCACTCGAACGCAGGTTTCAACCTGTGATGGTTTCTGAACCATCCGCAGAAGATACGCTGGCGATCTTGCGAGGCATCAAAGAGAAGTATGAAGTGCATCACGGTGTGCGCATCAAAGATGAAGCCTTAGTTGCTGCAGTGGAATTGAGCCAGCGCTTCATCACCGATCGTTTCCTACCCGACAAGGCAATTGATTTAATGGATGAAGCAACTTCCGGCTTAAAACTCGAAGCCGAGAGTAAGCCGATCGAGCTCGATCAACTCGAGCGTAAACTCAAACATCTCACCATCGAACAGGCAGCGCTCAAGCGCGAGAAGGACACAGAAAGCAAAGAGCGCTTACTCAAACTTGAGAAGCAAATTGCAGATATC
>CAYRWT010000059.1:560-5548 GCA_964428105.1 uncultured Candidatus Peribacteria bacterium | reverse complement strand
TCATCGCGGTTCTTTTCCTCGGCACACATACAAACTTCATGCGCGTACTCAGTCCAAAGAAACTACGAGAAGGAGAGAAACTAAAAGTTCCTGGCAACACAGAAAAATACTTCACTGTTATGAAACGTGAAGAAAAGGCTTGGATTCTCACTCCATCATTTCCTCTCTCTGAAGTTCAAAATCTCCTTAAGAGTAAGGGCTCGATGCCATTACCTCCATATATAAAAAATACACCACTTAGTGAAACTGAGCTTCGAGAGAAATACCAAACAGTCTTCGCTAAAACAGAGGGTTCTATCGCTGCCCCTACGGCTTCACTGCACTTCACTCCAGAATTACTGAAAGAATTAGAGCAGCAAGGAACGGAGATCGCCTATGTCACACTCCATGTGCACCTCGGGACATTTGCTCTACTTACAGAAGATCAGTGGAAGACGAAACAGCTTCATACTGAAGAGTACAACATCCCAGAAGAGACACAGCGAGCCCTAAAGGAAGCAAAAAGTGCGGGGAAATGCATCACTGCAGTTGGCACGACTGTCGTACGCACATTGGAATCAGCATGTGCACAAGATGGAACTATATTTCAGCCCTTTGGAACAACAAATATTTTCATCTCAGAGGGATACAAATTTAAGATCATCGATGCACTGATCACAAATTTCCATGTTCCTCGCTCTAGCCTACTCATGCTTGTTTCTGCATTTGCAGGAAGAGAAGAAATACTGCAGTGCTATGAAGAAGCAAAGAAGAACAAACTACGGTTTTACTCTTTCGGAGATGGGATGCTCATCTTTTAAGACAGAAGGATTGCTCGAGACTTTTTTACTCGATGTATCATCGGATTTTTCACGATGTACCTCGATAATGTCTGCAGATGCAAATCCTGGTAATCCACGAAGAATACGTGCTACTTCATCAAATGAACATTCCAGTAAGGGACCTTGACCAATTTTGGTAACAAAAACTGCAAGATTTTCTGGACTTACAAATGATCGACCAGAAAGCAGAAAGCGTTTTGGAATTGGGACCCCCCCCTCACCTTGCTTAGCACTCTGCACAAATGTTACGAGATCCCCCGGTTGTAGGACATTCATCACTTTCACTGGAAAAACTCCTGGAACATTTGCAAAGGAGCCGACATGATTAAAATGAGCATCTAGTAACTGCTGCATAGGATTTTCCCCTTCTGTGAGTTCCGTAGGTTCCCCATCGATCCACAAATCATCCTTCATGCCAAATTTTTGATGTTTACCACCAATAGCAAATGTATGAGAACTAAATTCACCTAAATTTTGTCGCTTCCAATGATGCAAGGATGGGGGATGCGCATCTATTCTCTCTCCAAGGCTACGAAATTGTTCAGCCTGTGAAGGGAAAAATTGCATCTGTGGCACACAACCAAATACCTGAATCCCTGGAAAAAGTTTGAATGCAACAACGTTCGTCTCTCCAGTAGATACACGCACTCGAGGAATAGGATATGCAAATGATTGTTCTCTTTTATCAGCATCAACATATGTTCTGGTAAAAGTGCTCGTAGGCAGACGTACTCTTTCGCCTACCTTTGATTCTTTTTTTGATTCTATGAGTGTTCCACCTGTTGTAGGAGAAGAATCTTCTGCAAAAATAGATCCGGAGGATAGCAACATTGCACTAGCAACAAGCGAACGAAAACCTCTTTGTAATGTACCGAATAAATTTTTATGAACACCTCCTTCAGGAGAAGATTTGAGTTCAGAAAATAATGGGGAAGGTTGCTCCAACATAAGAGATAACCGTATACTTTTTGATATTTTAGTCAAATCTCTCGACCTATGGCACTGATTTTTCCTCATAAATATCTACGAAAATAGCCTTTGGTAAAAAAATTTAGAAACTACCGCTCTAAGATTCAAACCAGCAGCGGCCTTTCAGGCCGCGGTGATGAAGTTATTGTTTTGCATACCAAAAGCGCCGCGCCTTGAAAAGGCGCTGCTGTTGTGTTGATAAAAATAGGGTTATCAGTCATGGCACTGTCTGCAGCCATAGAAGGCTGCAGCTCCTTAAAAATCCTACCAGCTACCCAGCTACAAGCTTTCCTTTATGCCACTTCCCTCTGTGCTAATGGAGAATCAGACTGCCGAGCCGCACCAGCATCCATTTCCTCACTCACACGTGTCTCTGGAAGATAGCGAAGTAACGGCAATGGAAGGGCGCTCGAAAGTATGGCAATCCACATGACCTTTGCAAGATTTGTGTAGTCTCCTGGACTCGTAGCAGTCGCGCCATGAATATCAAATATCGATACCAGCCAGGCACCAAGCGCGTCACTCACTCCCAGGCCAATATTCATAATACTTGCGAGGATGGCAAATGCCGTCGCTTCAAATCCTTTGGGACAGAGGCGTGCAGCGAGAACGAGGAGTGGTAAGAATCCTATTTCCTGAAGTACTCCTGCTACTGCCGTATCTGCGAGAGCGAAGAACTGTGCAGAGACACCAAAGTATTTGTACCAGCCCTCTACTAAAGCGATACTTGGAAGCGAGAGAAGGATGCTGAGGATCACGACCCAGAAGAATAATTTTCGCAATGAAAGGCCGAGGAGGAATTTACGAAATACGAGGATACCGATAATCGCTGTGATATTGCTGATAAGGCTCAAACGACCGAAGAATTCTGCTGTGAAATGCAGCTCATCGATGAGGAAATAACTAAATGCTCCACCGCTCGAAGGAGTCGCCCTCCAAACGAAAAGGAAGGCGACGGCGAAGAGAAATGATTTCGAGAACATTGTACGAATTTTTTGCCACAATACGCGCCAGGAGAATGTATCGAGATTTGCAAATGTATCGGAGATCCACAGCGCGAGAAGGCTCGTGCAGAGAGGAAGAAATGCTGTGACATAGAAAACATTGCGTGCGCCAATTTTATCTACGAGTACACCAGAAGCATACGCAACAACAAGTGCCCCGAGCATGAGTGAAGCCCGACAAATACTCTGCAGTTTCCCTGCCTCTTTTTGGCTACGACTACGCTCGGCAACGATGCCATCCACTGTAACATCCGCCAAAGCAAAACCCACTGCAGAAATCGTCGTAGCGATAAGTGCGCCCGTAAAATCTTTTACGAAAAGCGCCATGCAGAAATACCCAAGTGAGCCAAGAATTCCAGCGAGAATCAGATATGCTTTTCTATGCGATCCGAAGATCGGAACATTGTCGGAGAAGAACCCATAGACCGGTTTGATGCTCCATGGAATAAGACCTACAGAAGCGAGGATCTGCACCTGAGTAATCGTTAGTTGTAGATCATTTTTATAGAAGAATGTTGCAGCGACTCCGGCAAGGCTTACGGCTCCCGCGATGAAATAGACGAAGGAAATAATGATTGTTTCAAAGTGTAAGCGCATATGCGAAGGAGTATAGCAGAGAGGATTCATTGAGTAGTTCAGAGTAAATAGTATTTTTGAGAACGTTTTATTGTCATATTGAAATATTGATAAAATTTAACCAATGACAAACTAACAATATAACAATAAAACAATTGCGTCGGAACTCTCGAACTCTTTCACTTTCGCGAAACTCTCTAAATTCATCCCTCATTTTCTTTTGTGCTTTTTCTGCATTTATGGTACAATGATCTGATATGCCGAACCTACTATCAGGTTGGCATCGAGAGCGAGAGAAATAACTAACATCAAAGCAGCCCTTCTACCGCTCTGTGTACAGCAATTATTGCTGCTGTTTCTGCTCGCAGTGTGAGTGAAGTTAAACCAAGTACTTCACATCCAAACTCCGAAGCAAGATCGACTTCCTTCTCTGTCCACCCTCCTTCTGGACCTATGAAACATGCAATCTTTTTTGGTAATGGCGTAGTTGAAATATGCGAACAATGAACGCCAGTATTTTTGGAATTTCGCAGATCCACTGGAGGATGACAAAAGATTTTTCTTGGTACATCTTTCACAAATTTCAATGCGTCATCGAGCGTCATCGGCTCATGAATAGTTGGCACGTTTCCCCGCCCGCACTGCTCTACTGCTTCGCGAGCAATACGCACAAGGCGCTCCATTTTTAGCCCTGTTTTTATTGTTCGCTCAGCGAGAATTGGTACAATTGTCATGGCGCCAAGTTCCGTCGCCTTCTCAATCACCCACTCAAAGTTCTCTCGCTTCAACACAGCTGAGCAGAGGATAATTTCTCGCTCTGGCTCACATGGAATATTTTCTATGGAAGTAATGTCGACAATGAGTTTTGATTTATAGAGTTCCTGAATCACAGCGTGTGCAGCATGTCCCTTGCCATCGAGAAGAATAATTTCAGCACCGCTTCGCATCCGTAACACAGAGGAAATCTGATGCAGGAAATTTGAATCAATGATAGTGAGGAGGCCAATCCTTAATTCCTGCTCGATAATGAATCGATGGAGACGCATAGGCGAAGATATAGCAAGTATAACAAGGACATAGGTGCCTAAGCGACACAATTGCTGTTTCACTAGAAAAGACTGGAGAATACACATGTTTATTCCCCCTCAATTTTTATGCTCAAGCGTTCAATGATTCTTGGAGTGCTCGCACTTTCTCTGAGTGCATGTGGCGCAAATAATGATACTGCGATTCGCATCGGCATCATCGGACCCCTCACTGGAGATGCTGCTTCCTACGGTATCGATGCAGCAAATGGAGCTGCAATTGCAGTACAAGAGCTGAATGATCTTGGTGGAATCAATGGTCGAAGGGTGGAACTTGTTTCAGAAGATGGTCAGTGTAACGGTGCAGGAGGCCTAAGTGCAGCTCAAAAACTTGTAAATGTTGACCGAGTAAGCGCACTACTTGTTGGTTGTAGCTCAGAAGTCCTCGCTGCAGCGCAGATTGCTGAAGCAAAACACATTCCCCTCGTTTCTACTGTCGCTTCTGCCCCTACAGTCACCACTGCTGGTGACTATATCTTCCGCGTGTACCCAAGTGACGCTCTAAAGGCTCCTGCCTTTAAAAAATACTTTGC
>CAYRWT010000059.1:0-550 GCA_964428105.1 uncultured Candidatus Peribacteria bacterium | reverse complement strand
CAAAAAATGGATTTAAGAAGCTTGCAATCATCAGTGAAAATACTGATTTCGCTCAAGGAGTACGTTCTGCATTAGCTCAAGAGTTAGCAACTGGAGAGACGACGATTGTCTTCGATGAAGTCGTTCCACAAGGTACAAAAGACTTCCGCTCACTCCTTACGAGGCTCAAGAAAACAGAGTTCGATGTCTTCCTTCCAAATACCCAAGGGGATGCAAATCTCATCGAGGCAATTAAGCAATTTCGAACACTTGGATTTCAGCAACAAATTGTAGGAACAGATGTCGCTGATTCCAATAATATTGGAATTACAGCACCAGTAGAGAGTGAAGGTCTAAAAGCACTCTCTATGCCAGGACTCGATGAATCAAATCCTGAAGCAAAAAGGTTTGCTACAATCTTCCGATCAAAATATCTAGAGCCAAGGCAAGGAATGTTCTTTGCGGCAACAGGCTATGATTCTGTGATGGTGCTAGCACAAACAATGAAGAGTACTGCATCTGTAGATGGAGAAAAGGTGAAACAGGCTCTCTATGGACTCAAATACTCTGG
>CAYRWT010000058.1:2063-5644 GCA_964428105.1 uncultured Candidatus Peribacteria bacterium | reverse complement strand
TCCTAGGACTCCGCCAGCGCCTGAAGACTGAGAATTTGACATAGGAAAGTATATTCTAATGATTTTTTATAAAATAGCAAGTATTCGTGCGCACGAAGAAAATGTAAGACGCTACAATAGATATTGCCGTAGGCGCGTAGCTCAGCTGGCAGAGCATCGGTCTCCAAAACCGAGGGTCGTAGGTTCGAACCCTACCGCGCCTGCCACGTCAGCTTAAGCTGACGTGGCCTGCCAACATCGCTAGCGAGCGTTCGATTTTGGGTGTCTGAAGATTGTCATCATACAACATCTTGTAATCAACAACTGATAGGTGTACTTTCATACACCTATGTACTATTTCTATGTTCTTCAGAGTCTCAAAAAACCCGATTGGCTTTATAAGGGATCGACCTCTGATCTTAGAAAAAGATTCCGGCAACACTCTCTAGGAGAAGTAGATTCAACAAGGCCATATCTTCCATTACGCCTCATATACTATGAAGCATATTTAATAGAACATGCCGCAAGGAAACGTGAATCTTCTGTGAAAAGAAGTGGTGCTGCATGGGGCGCTCTCATGGGAAGGGTAAAAGAAGGGATCTCTCCTATACAAAAGTAGACAATGATGCGCGCCTACAACGTCAGCTTAAGCTGACGTGGCCTGCCAAACATTCTCTTTTGTGCTACGTTGTCTCCGATGAATACGGAGCCTACATATCCGATACTTGGGGGTGATTATGATCTCTTTCTTCAAGCCTGTGATGCAGCAGGAGAGGCGATGCGACACCAACCTGATGATCCACAAAACTTTGCAAAAGAATTTCACGAGAGATTTTCTCGTCTTTTGTATGATCCAGACTGGCTAAATGCTAAGACCGGAATATTGAGAAGGAGAAGTGAAAATTTTGCGATGATACTTCAGTTATTGGGGCAACGACTTGGTACAAATCTCCTTCGCACATCGAACAAGTAAATCTGCGATTGCTACAGTAAAACGAACTGAGCCAGCATCTTGACACATGGGACTCAATCCTGGCTTTGAATTTAGTTCGATAAGCTTCCATGTGCCATTGTTCTTTCGTCCGAGATCAACAGAAAAGATACGATATTTGTATTTGGATAACTTTGCATCGATAGCGTTATAGATTTCCAGAGCTTCTTTCGGTAATGCTTCGAGTGGAACCTCACGAATCGAACCACCACGAGAAACATTTGCAAGCCATGAACCCTCCTTTGCTTGCCGAATATAGGCGACAACTAATTGACCTGCGACACCGATCATACGAAGGTCATGTACGCCAGTTGCTATACCTGGAATACCAGAAGACGTATCGAGGAATTCCTGGAGAAGATAAGGGAAAGATTGAACCTGAGCAGCCACTTCATCTGGAGCACCGATGAATACACCTGCTCCACCCTCTTTATCGAGAGGCTTCGCAACAATCATTTTCTGATGCTTCTCTTTTGCAAACGCAATGCACTGCGCCAGTTCTTGCTGATTTTTTACAACCGTTGTCCACGGACAAAGTTCTGAGAATGACTGATACGTAAGAAATTTATCCGTGCAGAGATTTTCGAGCTCTGGATCATTGATCACGCGTGCAGATGCATCCGCGATAAAGTTTCCTTTATTGAAAAGAACATCGAGCCTCATACTTCCCTCATAGCGCTGAAATGTCGTGCCATCGAATTTCCATCCGCCAAAAAATTCATTCTTTCCACGATATGTTGGCTGTGAACGCACAATAAAAAAATCTGCACCACGGTCAGCGAGAGCGCGTGCTAACTCATGATACGCAGTAATATATTCCTCATCATCGAAAGGATAACCATCGTACTGCGGAGCGTTGAAGAAAACACCAATCTGCATAGAAATATTCTACACGTTGGCGATACATTCTGCTGAGAGTAGAATAGAGCGATCTATGGAAATTCGTGTACATTTCCCGTATCCCTGGCTTATTACAGCAATCGCAGTATGCATTGTTATTGCAGTGATGCGCGGTACTAAAGATACAGAAAATCTCAATCAAGGCGGACTATCTGTACGCGAATCTACCGTGAATACACGTGCAATTCTTGGACGTGAAGAGATACGCAATGCTGTGCTTTCACGTAAAGAAGAAATCATGAAATACGAACTCTCACTTCTCGAAGAGGAAGTAAAAAATTCCCCCAACCAAGAGAATACTGATGCTCTCAATAATCAGAGGAAAGCTCTTTTACAAATTATTGGTGAGCGTCATGCCACCGAAAATCTCATCACGCGCTCACTCGAGGAATTATGGGAATCGGAAGGAGATAGTGTCGGCACAGCCGATCCTGGGGATATCGTCTTGGATTGGCCAATCGCACCAACCCTTGGAATTTCTGCACAGTTTCAAGACGCTGCTTACCTCCATCGCTTTGGAGTACCGCATCATGCTATCGATATCCCAACTCCACAGGGGACACTTGTACGCGCACCCGCAAAAGGAATCGTCCTTGATGTTAGTGAGAATGGCTTAGGTTACAGTCATATCACACTACAACATGATGGAGGAATTGCTACAATCTATGGACACGTCAGCGGTGTACTCGTGGAACGAGGAGCGAGTATCGAGCGCGGCGAACCACTCGCTCTTTCTGGGGGAGTGCCAGGAACACGAGGTGCAGGACTTCTTACTACTGGCCCACATCTCCACTTCGCTGTACGACAAAAAGGATTACTCGTAGACCCTCTTCCTTTCCTTCGTCATGAACCATAATAGCTCTATATCTAAGAGACGAAATTGTGGCTCAGAGAACAGTAATAGTAGAGTAGGGAAGAGAGGATAATTGCATGAGAGAGAGAAATTGGGCACGATGTATCCCTGACCTATTTTTCTTATGCCTGCGCCCAAAAAACCATCAACTACTTTTGTTCCAAAGGAAAAAGTTGAGTCGCCAGAGGGGAGAATAAAACATGCTTTAGAAGCAAATGGATATCATTCAAGCCCTTACGATATTACCTACCTCCTCCTTGATATGGTCGAGGAAGGTGATATTCCAAATGAAACAGAATGTAGAGAAGTCATAGATTTTATACTTACTAATCGTGAAGCTGTGAGTCGTGTATTGAATGATGTGAAACCATGTATTTTTGACTCTAATACAGGAAATCCATTACAACCATATGCATCTGCATTACATATTAAATTGTCAGGTTATTCAGAATGTTTTGATCCTGATGAAGATCGAGTAGAAGCCGAAACCGAAGCAGCTTGTAGGAAAATTCTTGCAATTCTTGCTGCAGTTGCGAATATGCCTGTAGAAAAGCCTGTTACTTTAGCATCAGCGTCGCAAAAAACTTCTTTACCTCCTTCCCCTAAACCACATGGCAAGAAATGCTCCAAGTAATTTTAGTCTTCCTGGTTCACCGAGAGATAGAGCTGGAGATTACTGTGAATTACCAGAATTTCCTACGAGTGTTGGTGTGAGTATTGCTGACCTTCAATCTCAATATGAAAGAGTTTTGGCTGGACACGGAAACAATGAGGATCGCGGTGGCTAATCCAGGTATAGTTACTCTGTGCGTATTCTCGTCATCGACAACTATGATTCCTTCACCTGGAACCTTGTCC
>CAYRWT010000058.1:0-1963 GCA_964428105.1 uncultured Candidatus Peribacteria bacterium | reverse complement strand
TCTGTGCGTATTCTCGTCATCGACAACTATGATTCCTTCACCTGGAACCTTGTCCAATTGGTGGGATCACTCGGTGCGAAAGTAGATGTTGTGAAAAACGACAGTGCTTCTGCTGGTGTACTGATGAAGAAGTACAAACCAGAGAGAATTATCATTTCACCTGGTCCGGGTACGCCCGCTGAGAGTGGAGTTTCACTCGATGTTATAGGGCAAGCTAGAGCCAAAAAAATACCTCTCCTTGGCGTGTGCCTGGGGCACCAATGCCTCGCAGTACAATTTGCTCAGAAGAAAGAGAAAAAATCTATCATACGACGCGCTCCAGAATTACTGCATGGGAAAGTGAGTAAGATTTATCATACTAAAAATAATATATTTAGTGGTATTCCTTCACCATTCGTTGCTGCGAGATACCATTCATTGATTGTGGATCATCTCCCTCAGGACTTTAGCCTCATGGCCTGGACAGGGACCCAGAAGATGCCAGAGCTTATCATGGCGATGCAGCACAAATCATTGCCACTCATCGGAGTACAGTTCCACCCTGAATCATTTATGACAGAGCATGGAGAAAAACTTCTAAAGAATTTTCTATCTTCTCAATGGTACAAATAACCAAGCTCTCACTTCCTGGCACTTCTCCAATCGAATTCTTTAGTAAGCTCGGAAGTAGCGAGAAACATGCAGCCTTTGTACGTCAGGGTCCATGGACGATTATCGCATGGAATCCAAAGAGAAGAATCGAAGGATCATGGCAAAAGGTAGAGAAAAGCATTCAAGAATCTGTCGTGATGCAGCACAATGTTTCACTGCCACAACTGCCATTCCTGGGAGGTGCAATTGGTTACTGTAGTTACGATGCTGCGATCAAGCTTCTTGGAATAAAAAGTAAGGCGAAAGATATTCTAAATCTTCCAGAAGCGTGTGCAAATATCTATGAATCAGCGGTTCTTTGGAACGGAAATGATGTGTTTGTTCTCGGTGTGTCGGCGTACTTACGTACCGTTACATCAGTACACCAACGAACATTTCCAGAGACGATTCTTTCGCCTATTTCTTGGGAAGAAGGTATCGAAAAAACGGCCTACAAATCAGCATTTCAGAAGATTCAATCTGCGATTCGTTCCGGTGATATCTATCAATTAAATTATGCGTATTCATTTCTTGCGAAGAGTGAAGCCGATCCTCGTCAGCTCTTTAGAGCATTATTGCAACGATCCCCTGCTGCATGTGCTTCATATTTCGAGGGATCAGATTTTTCTCTTCTCTCACTTTCACCTGAGAAATTTATTGAAATTGATCATCGAAAGATTTCAACATTCCCAATTAAAGGAACGAGGCCACGTGGAAAGAATTTGGCCGAAGATCTGCAAAACAAAAAAGATTTAGAGCAGAGCACAAAAGAATGCGCAGAACTTGCGATGATTACAGACCTCCTACGAAATGATATAGGAAAAGTGTGTGAATATGGCTCTGTGAAGGTCGTAAATCCACGTCAAATCCTCGCATTACCGACAGTCTGGCATGCACAAAGTGAGATTACTGGGATACTACAACCAGATATCACTCCACTCGATGCATTGAGGAGCATGATGCCAGGAGGTTCGATTACTGGTTGTCCGAAGAAGCGCGCAGTGGAATACATCGATACGCTCGAGCCGTATCGTCGTGGGCCATACACAGGCTCTCTCTTTACGCTGAGTAACTGTGGAAAGTTTTCGAGTAGCATCCTCATCCGCACATGCATTGCAAAGAATAAAAAACTCTCAGTATCTGTTGGAGGAGGGATCGTTGCGGATTCAGTGTTAGAGGAGGAGTACCTTGAAACGAAGGCGAAGGCTCGTGTGTGGGTGGAAAACACGTCTCAAGCGATGTATATCGCGCCTACTGGCATTGTAACAATCAATGGTGTGCTTGCTCGTGACGATGATCCTCGACTTCGCTTGCTCGATCCGATGAACGCAGA
>CAYRWT010000057.1:0-5807 GCA_964428105.1 uncultured Candidatus Peribacteria bacterium | reverse complement strand
GAGCGACACTACTGATCTATATCGTCTTTCAGGTTCGCAACTTTCATCGTAAGCATTATATCATCGTTGAACAGAAGCAGAGTGTTGATGTTCGTGATAAGTATTTGCCGAAGCGGAAGTAACGCGAGCTTGTAGGAGGTAGCTGGTAGCTTGTAGGTTTTTACGAGAAGCTTCTTAGGTAGTAGCTTCTTAGCTTCTTAACGATAAGGAGCGTCCGAGGACAAATGTCATATTGCTATAGTGTTATATTGTTGGAAATTTAGCCGCGATAATTCTCACAACGACCGCAGTTTAGGACGCTGCATCCCGGTACTATATTGGTGGTTTAGCAAACATCCTCGGACTCTTCAGTTTCCTCGGCTTCGTCGGATTCTTTCCACGAATCATCCTTTGACTCCTCTGAATCCTTTGCTTCCCTCCTCGAAATGTAGACTCCTCTTGACGTCACAGCGAAGCAGGGCAACAATGCTCCTCCTATGCCTTTAAAGCACCCGACAGAGACATTCTTCATCATCTTGCTTGCGTGTGTCACAGCAATCGTTGGAATGCTGACATCACTTCTGCCTCACTTTCCTGAGGGCGTCCTTCCGTGGTTCACTCTTCTTGTAGTTGTAATAGTCTATCCACTTGTCCTTATTCCGACCTTTAAGGAGAATCGTGCTGATTATGAGCTCCGTGTTCTTCATTGGTCTCCATTGATCATTGTTGGAATTTGGGGGTTTCTAGAAATTCTTAGCGCATTCATCCCTTTCGCTGCAACAATTCAGATAGGATTCTCGTATTTATGGTCGCTGCCAATTGTGTTACTCAGCCTTGGTCTTCTGATGCTCTTCTGTCGGCACGTTATTCGTTGCTTGTATCTGCGCATCACTGTACTTACAGCGATTCTTCTTCTTGTTCTTGGATGCTCGATTTCAGCTCAAGCGAGCGGATGGAATCCGAGGTTAACAGATCGATTGTATGTACAGCATATCGGTGCATCTCTCCTCGGGAAACGCACGACAGAACTGGCGTCTCGTTGGTTTTCTCCTCGTGAAACTGCGGCTTCTGCTTCTCTTATTTCGCAGAGTGTTTCCTCTTCTTCAAAGGTGAAGTCTGCAACAACGCGATCCTCAAGTTCGAGGGCTTTAGTCGGAGCAAAAGATTCAGCATTACCGAAGTCTGGCCCACTAGAAACATTACTGTCTGCTGTCCTCATCGCGCTCGCATTTTCTTGTGCAAAGATACAGAAAAAGGCGAAGATGGAGAATTCTTATGCGATGTCTTCGAAAGACTAAATTGGATTACATGATACGAATATCTGAATAATTCAAACCAGCAGCGGCCCTCCGGGCCGCGGTAGTTCTAGATTTTTGTTATGCAAATGCCAAAAACGCCGCGCCCTGGAAGGGCGCTGCTGGTATCATTATAAAAACGAGAAAAATTTCATCTTCGAACATTCCTTGCTACTATTGTGTTTGTTATGAATATTGCTTCCCTTCGTGCTCGCCAAATTCTCGATTCACGTGGCATACCGACAGTGGAAGTAGATTGCACGCTGGATAGTGGGCATGTTGGTCGCGCCGCAGTACCATCTGGCGCGTCTACAGGATCGCACGAAGCGCTGGAACTACGAGATGGTGATACAAACCTCTATGCCGGCAAGTCTGTACTGAAAGCGCTCGAGAATGTTGCAAGTATTGAGCGAGAGCTCAAAGGGAAGGATGTGAAACTACAATCTGCAATTGATAGCCTTCTCCTCAAGCTTGATGGGACAGAAAATAAATCACGTCTGGGAGCGAATGCTATTCTCGCTGTATCCATGGCAGTGTGCCGTGCACGCGCTAACGCTGAAGGTTTGCCACTCTGGAAGTCTCTCTCACAGCAGTATGGTGTTCGTTCTGCCAATGTTTTGCCAGTACCACTGATGAATGTTCTCAATGGAGGAGCACATGCAGACTCTGGCTTAAGTTTCCAAGAATTCATGTTGGTCCCCTATGGATTCACTTCTTTCCATGATGCATTACGTGCGGGGGCTGAAGTCTTTCAGATTCTCAAGGGGCTCTTGAAGGCTCAAGGGCAGGTCATCGCTGTTGGGGATGAGGGTGGATTTGCACCACATCTTGCAGGAGCAACAGCAGCACTTGATCTTTTGGTACACGCTATCGAAAAAGCTGGATATACGGGAAAGATTGGCTTAGCCCTCGATTGTGCTGCAAATGAGTTCTTCGATGGGAAGAAAACATATACTGTCGATGGAACGAAGTACGAAGCAGATGCTCTCGTGAGTTTTTATAAGAGTCTCGTGAGTGCATATCCTATTGTGAGTATCGAGGATCCATTTGCAGAAGATGATTGGCAGAGCTTCGCTTCCCTCGTTCAAGCGTGCCCGAAGCTCCAAGTAGTAGGGGATGATCTCTTCGTTACGAATGTTCTACGGATAGAGAAGGGGATTGCGTTGCATGCAGCGAATGCTGTGCTCATCAAACTCAATCAAATCGGTACTGTGAGTGAGACTGTCGCAGCAATTCAAAAAGCTCAAAATACTGGCTGGCGCTCAATCGTCAGTCACCGTAGCGGAGAGACTGAAGATACATTTATCGCAGATCTCGCTGTGGGACTACAAACAGGACAGATTAAGACGGGATCGCTCTCTCGTTCTGAGAGAATTTGTAAGTACAATCAGCTCCTGAGAATTGAAGAGGAACTCAAAGCAGCTGCTGTGTATGCAAGTCCTTTTGGAGAGTGAGTCCTTGACTTGAGAAAATAAGTAATTATCGTGAGTTAGTGCTAGAAGGTTTTGCTATTGGGCACCAGAAATTCGAGGAAGAGTTATTAGTAGGAAAAGCGCCGAAAGATTCACTACTACAAACTCCTCATTTTCGCTTAATTCCTGCACTCGATATGCAGCCACCTTCTGCATCCATTCATCGTGTCATGGCAAAAAAGAGTACAGAAGGAACCCTTACGGCTGCAGCAGCAGAAAAACAAGTACATTCCGGATTACAGGAGACAGAAGAAGCGGAATTACAACTCCTGGAAACTAAAGTTCGAAAATTCCCTAATGTTCATTTTGATGATACAGATGAGCGCGGGAAGCCGATTATTTGGCAAGAGGTAAATTTTCGTGTTTGCAAAATTCTGGATCGATCATCTGGAGCCTTGCTTTCTATTGTATTTCCAGATTCTGGTCGCTTGGAACTAGGCAGTGATTCTCCTCATATCGAACAACAATTTGATCTTCAGCGCATTGCTCATATTGTTCGTTCCGTACGCAATTTTCGCCTCAGTTTATGTGAGCAATCTTCGCATGAAGATCGTGAGAGTGCTCTCTTTGCTCACGGGAGATACATTCCATCTTCAAAAGATAGCAAAAATCCTTTGGCACTCGATAGACTCAGAGGTCGGTATATTCTCCGGAGGGAGCAAGAAAAATTGATCATAGAAATTGATTCTCAAGTTTATGAAGATATTGCTCCTCATCATGCTGAGCTTGGGAGCGTTCTTCAAACATTATTTCCACACAAGACTGTGCTTCATCGAGAAGATGGCAAAATTTATCTTCCTGAGCCAGTAAATGCCAAGCTCTTTACAGAACTCTTGAATACTTTAGATAGCTTTTATTTGTCAGATGATTCACTCAGAGATCTTCCTCGTGCTCCAGAGATTCGTCGCCATGTTCCAGGTGAGAGGACTACAGTGAGCAGAGCATTAAGAGATTTGCTAGCTCGTCGGAAGCTTGCTTAATCTTGCAGGTCTCCGCCTCTTCGACAAGCTCAGGATAAATGAGCTATAGAATTGTGGCCCTTCCTTCGATTCGTTTGCCTAAAGCAAACTCACTCAGGGTCATTCGACTCTTGTGGAGGGAAAATGGTTTACCATGAGCGAGGAGTCCGTTACCGCAGTAACGACGACGAGTCGAATGGTCGGGGCGCCGGGACTTGAACCCGAGGTCTCCAGACCCCCAGCCTGGCGATTTAGCCAACTAATCTACGCCCCGAATGCCGGCATCCTAGCGGAGACTCTTTCTGTATTCCAACAACTTCTTCCTGGCGCAAAGCATAGGAATATGGTTATAATTTGTCCTTTACTCTGTTACTTGACAATAATTACTATTGATTTTCTAATATAATTATGAGATAATAGTATGTTCACTAGTCAAATGTCACTCAACCCAACTGATCTACAGGCTGCAACTGATGCGATAACGAAGAGCGAAAAATTGCTCATCGTACCGCATGCGAATGTCGATGCTGATGGCCTTAGCAGCGCTCTCGCTTGTTTCTCAGTCTTTCGGTCTCTCGGCAAGGATTGTACAGTGATTTGCCCGGATACTCTTCCAGAATCCTTACAGTTTCTTCCAGGATTTGAGAACCTAAAAACAGAAGTGGATGCGGAGCAAAACTTCGTCATTACACTTGATTGCTCCAGTGGACTAGAAGTGGATAAACTTCGCTATACCGTCGAGGATAACAAGGTAAATATCATCGTTGTTCCGAAAAAAGGGAAAATCCGTCGTCAGGACATTACGCTTCTCGAAGCTGGACTCAATTACGATCTCATCGTTGTTGTGGATAGTGCGGACTTGAGTTTACTGGGTTCTGTCTATACCGAGAATGTCGATCTCTTCTCTGGAGTTCCGATACTCAATATCGATCATCACATTAGTAATTCGCAATTCGGACAATTGAAGCTCATTGATCCTACTGCAGCGAGTGCGACAGAGGTTCTCTATCATTGGTTCCAATCGACGGAGAATTTCCGTCAGTACATGACAGCAGATACAGCAACACTTCTTCTTACTGGTCTCATTACAGATACACGGAGTTTCCAAAACCCAAATACGACACCTCGGTCACTCGAAGTTGCAGCGGAGCTTCTTGATCTCGGTGCTCGTCAGCAAGAAATTATTCGCCATATCTTCAAGACGAAACCACTCTCAACTCTCAAGATTTGGGGTCGCGCCCTTAATCGCATACAGCTGGATCCTGAGGCAAGAATTGCCTGGTCGACGATCTCGAAAGAGGATCTTGCAGAGATGGGTGCGACAAGCAAAGAAACGCATGGCATCCTCGATGAACTTATCTCGACGATTCCAGATGCAGACGTGCACGTACTCTTTACGGAGATGGAGGAGGGTGGACTCAAAGCAAGTACACGTTCTACCCCAGCAGTGGATGTGAATATCGCCGCTGGTCGTCTCTTCGGTGGTGGAGGTCATGCTCGAGCTGCAGGATTTAAGCTCAAGCAGTTTGGCAACTTCCAGCTTGCGGTTTTAGAATGTGTGCAGAAACTGAAAGAGGAAGTGCGTCGTCAGCGCACAGAGGCTAGTGCCCCACTTGCTCCGTCTCTTACCAGTAGCGTGAAGCCTTCAGTCACTTCTGAGGTAACTACTCCAGCACCAAGCAATGTTGCTCCAATTGCAAAAGAGCCGACTCCAGCAGTGGTAGATGTTCTTGAAGGATTAAGTGGAAAATAGATAGGAAACATCTGATTAACTCTTCATTTGATAATCATCAACATAACAGCAGCGGCTTTTCAAGCCGCGGCGTTTTTGCCATTTGTAGAAGAAAAAACTAGAACTACCGCGGCCCGGAGGGCCGCTGCTGGTCTGAATTATTCAGGTTCCAGAGTGAGTAGGATTTTTGAGAATGTTATATTGTCATACTGATATATTGATAAGATTTTTCTGACAATATGGCACTATAACAATATAACAATTTTATTGCCTTCCTTGGATTCTTCGAATTGCTCGGTTTCTGATCAGGCAAACCTTTGTTTATAAGCATTCCTCTGCTATTCTTTCTTCAGCAGTTTTTCTTATGCGT
>CAYRWT010000056.1:0-5989 GCA_964428105.1 uncultured Candidatus Peribacteria bacterium | reverse complement strand
TTGGTTATTGTCGATAAACAGAAAGAGCCAAGGATTGGTGATATTGTTGTCGGTATTTTGGATGGCGAATTCACCTTAAAGCGCTTGAAGAAAGACAAAGGGAAGTATTACCTTCAAGCAGAGAACCAAAACTATCCAGATCTCTTCGCTCTCGAGGAACTAGGTGTTGCTGGAGTCGTCGTCGGTTTAGTGAGAAAGTATTAGAAAAATGTACTCGTGCTTATTCTTTAGCTGTCTCAGATGAAAACAATGCACGTAGTTTTTCTTTCACTTCTTCAGTGCGGTCTCCTAAAGCAGTAATACCTTCTTCTACCTCTCCGCACAAGCTAGGTTGGAATTTAATATATGTTTGCCTTACAGATTTTCCATCTAACAAAACTTGTTTTAAAATTCCTGCAAGATCTCTACCAGCAGTTCCTACTCTAACAGTAAAATTTTCAGGATCTGCTGCCAGTATTCCTGTAAGCATTGTATCAAATCCGCCATAGGGTTCTAGTGTTTTATAATCTAATCCCATGTATTAAGTAATGGAAAATGTACTATGTCTAGTATACTATAATAAAAATATATTGTCAATTAATCGCATCCAGATCTTTCTCTTTGATGACTTCCATGTACATCGTTGTCCACGCTGCACGCTTGAAGATATGCAGATATGCGAAGAAGTATGCTGCGACGACGAGGATGGCCAAACCTAAGAGGCTTGCGATGGTATAGCTTACGACAGGGTTGATAACATGTGCGAGCATTAGGCCTGTGCCAACAACGATCAGAGGGACAAGGATGATGACGACAGCATTGATGATGATACGAAGAGAGATAATCGCAAGAAGGAGCATAAGAAACATAATATTTCTCATATAGCTCAACGTAATTTTTGTACTTTTACCAAGAGCGCTGAAGACACCAAGTTTTTCGATGACGATGCCAGATTCTGCAAAACTTCCAAAGAAACGTAGAATGAAGGAAACAAGCCAAAGAAATGTCGCAATACTTACGAGAAACCATCGTAAGCCTTCTCCGTAGCGTAGGATGAGAGAAGATGCAGTAATGAATGTTAAGAGGCCACTGAAGGCAAAAATGCCGTGAATTTCAAGAATGGGGAAGAAATTGTAGAGTGCTAGGATACAACCTCCCTGCACTTTTTCTTTTCTTCGTGCTTTTGCTGTGAGCCCTATGATTGCCCCCTCTCCGAGACTTGGAATAAATAATTCGATGATAAGGAGGATGATAAACGTAATAATGATTGTCCATGACGCCCAATCAGGGAGACCGCTTGCAAAGAGAAACTCGACGTCGTCGAACATGCCACCAGGCTCACCGACGATGAAGTATGTGTACGCTAAATACATTTGATAACCAATCATTTTCGTATCAAGTAAAATTTCGAAAAATGACATGAAGAAGCCCCAATATCGTAGTGGACGGTGAGACGTAGTAATCGCCCAAGACTCCGCGATGATTTCACGAGGAGTGAGCATAGGGATTTATTTTTTCGATGTCTCGAAGAGATCTTGTAGAGGAGTAAATTTGTAGTTTTCTGTCAGTACGATGATGATATCGGCTGGATAGCGAAGAGGTGGGATATTTCCAAGAGAGATAGATTGCAGGTTCAAAGTTTTTGAGAGAAATGTAATAGCAGGATGTTGCATGCTTGCTGTGTCACCTGGAATTACTGAAGTAATGAAGGATTCTTTCGTCGTTGGTTTTGGGGTACTGCGATCAAAGTTTTGCATGACGACTACATTGAAACCATAGCGCAAAAGCTCATTACCAAGCTTACTTGCAAGCCCTGTTTTTTTACTCGCATTGAGAATTGCAATACGTGGCTGCGAGGAGGAGAAAAGATCCCTGTGCTGAAAAATGATATTTGTAAATACCTGTGGTTGTTTCCATGTCACAGGAAACTCAGGAACTGATACAGGAAGTAGTATGGCAGCACCTTCAAATTGTTCACGAGGAGGAGAGTAAAGGAAACCTCCTACTTCTGCGATATCGCCATACAGACCATTGCGATCAGAGAGTGTAAATTGTGAAAATTTCCACTGATTAATGTCTCTCACTTCTTTTGCAAGAGCGAAAATTTGTGAAGTCGTAGAAGTCATTTCAATACTTGAATTTGCGATCTTTAGAAGATCGGTGACCTTGCGTACGTTATGAATGAGGCCTTGTGAGGCAAGTTTTCTTACCACTGTTTCAATGATTTGTTGCTGACGTTCTGAACGAGCAAAGTCACTTGTTGTATGTCGGCTTCTTGCATATTTTAGCGTTGTCTTACCATCGAGGTGCTGCATGCCCTTCCTGATTTGAAATGTTTCATATGTGTAATTTGCTCCTGGGAATTGTGTATCCTCGATATCGTACGGCACATCGATGTCGATGCCTCCAATAGCATCAATCGCTTGTTCAAATCCTGTGAAATCTACCTTCACAGTTTCGTGGATTGTAATGCCAAGAATCGTACTAAGTTCTGTTGCAAGTTGTTGCATCGCATGCACAGAAGCATCTTTCTCTTGCTCACCTTTGCGCATGAGAAAGCCTTTATAGTTCCTATAGAGACTATTGATTCTACCTTTCCCCATTTCCTTCGTTTCCAAAAAATAGAGATCGCGTGGCAGGGAGAGTAGAACAACATTTTTGAGCTTCGTATCAACACTTCCAATCATAATTGTGTCTGTGAGATCTGTGCCATCATGATCGCTGTCTCCTTCTCCAAGTAGAAGGACATTATGACGTCCGGATTCGTCGAGCACCAATGCTTCATTTCCCAGAGAGAAGAAATTTACGGAAAGAGATTTTATTGCAATAATTCCTTTGAACGCGATGAGGACAACAATAATTCCAGCAAAAATTGCAGCGAGACCGACGAGTACTCGTTGCAAGTTTTTATTTCGCATGGATGGAGAGATTTGCAAGAGCGTCTGCAATTTTCTCATCAATGCACTTGGTGCTGCAGCTGAAGGTGCCTTTATCGTTCGCTGTTGCGTACGAGTATGTTTATGTAGGTCACCGCGAATTTTTCGTGCTTCAAATGGCATCGTGGAGATTTTACTCGTCTCGATGTTTGGACACTAGATCCATTTCTCTATTACGGATAGACAGTGACGACATCCTTCAGTGGTTTGCGATCATGTTCAGGAATTGCCAATCGTTCTGCTGGATGTCCAAGCATGAGTCCTCCGATCACAACATGCCCTGGGCTCAACTTCAAAATATCATGTGCTTTTCCATGATGGAGCGAGACCCAACAACTTCCAATATTTAAGCTTGTTGCTGCAAGCATCATTTCATTGATTGCCCCAGCACAAGAGTACTCAAGTTCTTTTGGATTCCACAGTACCATTCCATGAGGAATACATTGTGGGCACGCGTTTTTATCACATGTGATAATGATGAAAACGCTCGCTCCAGGGATGAAATTTCCGTAACATGCGGCATCCATTAAATCTTGCTTGAGCTTATTGTTGTGGATGACATGAAAGTGCCATGGCTGTGTATTATTAATACTTGGTGCAAGATGGCCGATGCTTAAGATTTTTTCAATCTCATCTTTATTCAAGAGTTTTTTTGTATCAAAGGAACGAATGCTGTGACGCGTTTCTGCCAGTTCCTGTAGTTCATTAAATGTCATCGACATAGGACACTATTGTAACACAAGACGACCTCCAGCAAGAGCGCCGATTTCTAAGAGTATCGCAATACCGATCGTATTAATAACAAAACAGAAGATGACGAGAGTTCGCTCTTCGATAGTTCGCAGTGTGCTTAAGAGTGCTATACCCATTTCATCTGGCAATGGAGAAGCAAGAATAATTCCTGCCAGAGACCAGAGGATGTACGTTTTTATCCTTTCAGGGAAAGATTCGTGCAAAAAAATTCTTTTCAACCAAAGTAAGAGTCGTGTTGTTGAAAGTCGTGTGAGCTCATCTTTGAGAGAAAGCTTCAAAACTTCGAAAATTGTGAGATCAGCAATCATTGCTCCAATTCCGCCAATTATTGCGCCATAGATAGGGTGAATATGATCACCTAATTCGATGAATATTGCGGCACCAAATGCTGAGGTAAAGCCAAAGCTAAAGAGCATTCCAGCAATAAATATCGAAATGTATTGGTAGCCATTGAGCATCGTATCAAGGCCATGAAATGCGCCGAGAGCGTAGAGAACATATGCGCTCAGAAAACAAGCAGCAATGCAGCAGAGCCGAGGATAGGTTCGTATGTGTTGTAGCACTATCGGCATTCTACTCTAAAAAACCCCGCAGGAAGGAAATCCTTCTACGGGGTAAAATTCTCTTGTGAGAGAGCCTCGCTTACGCTGGGCGGCTAGCACGGAAACAGTTCAAACAAAGAACTGGACGGCCACCTTCCTCTGCTGGACGTGGCTTGAAAGGAACTTCGCACTGGTTACCACACTGTGCACATGTAGCCTGGTGCATAGTGCGTGGTCCAGCACCACCACCGTTGCGATCGGACTTGCGCTTGTTGCGGCAATCCTTGCAGCGTTGTGGAGCGAGAAGACCGCGCTCCTGGAAGAAAGTTTGTTCACCCTCTGTGAACGTGAATGCAGAACCGCAGTCGCGGCAGGTGATCTGTTGATCAGCCATAACGATAAAGGGAAAAAAAGGATAAGAATGCAACTTTCCTTCTCTTCTCTCGTATCGGTTGAAAACCTAATGACGTTTGAATCCGAAGGCGTTAGCTCGAGGGAATTGTAGCAGGAACTTGACACTTGTACAGTGAAAGTTGGATTTCTATAGAAAAACCCGCATCATGATGCGGGTTTTTCAAAAGACGAAGTGAACGAAGCAATTACTTCAAGTTGACCTTTGCACCAGCAGTTTCGAGCTTCTTCTTGATTTCGTCAGCTTCCGCCTTTGCAACTCCCTTCTTTACCATTTGAGGAGCTCCATCGACGAGTGCCTTAGCCTCACCGAGGCCAAGCTGTGTGATTTCGCGGACAACCTTGATGACGCCAATCTTGTTAGCACCACCGTCAGCAAGTTCGACATCGAAGGAAGACTTCTCCTCAGCTGGAGCTGCACCAGCTCCTGCACCTGCAGCAGCAGCGACAGCAACTGGAGCTGCAGCGGAGATACCATACTTCTTCTCCATGAACTTTACGACATTATTAAGCTCGATGACGTTGAGCTTCTCGAGGGCATCGATGACAGCCTGCTCCTGAGCTGTAAGTGTTGGGATATCGGACATACGAGTGAGAGGGAAGGGGAATGAAAGGAATTAATTCGCAGAAGGGGAAGCCTCTTTCTTCTTCGCAAGTTCAGCAAGAGAGCGAGCAAATCCAGAGAGTGGATTGCTACACATCGAAGCGAACGCAGTGAGAGGAGAATTGATCATGCCAATGAATGTACCAAGGAGAGATTCGCGTGAAGGAAGGCTAGCAAATGCGATAGCTTCTGCCTTTGAGAGAAGTTTTCCAGAGAAAATTCCACCGATGAGCTTTACTTGCTCAGCATCCTTGCCAAATTTATGGAGCACACTTGCACCAGCAACAGGGTCTTCCTTCGAAAACACACATGCGACTGGACCAGAGAGAACATCATCTCCAAGCTCAGGATTTCCAGATTCCTTTGCAGCAAGACGAATAAGAGTTTTTTTAGCGACTTGCATCAGTGCACCTTTCTCACGGAGAGAACGGCGCAATTTGCTGAGTTTCGGAACATCGAGACCGATGTAGTGCGCGAACATCACAGACTTCGCAGTCTTCATATTCTCTACCAAGCTACCGAGTTGTTCTTCCTTTTGTTGACGTGTGAGAGCCATATTCCAAGGTAAGGGGAGAAGAGACAGCAATAAAAAACTGGTCTCTTCCGCCCGGGAGACCAGCGAGGAACACGGCACGAGTCACCAAGCCGGAGCCGGATGAACGATGCTGTACTCCTCGGGAGGGCTTACCTTCAGCCTGGGGCCTAATGCCTCCGGTCTTCGGACGGTAGACCCAACTCTATACGAAGGTGCCTAGAGTGTCAAG
>CAYRWT010000055.1:1238-5995 GCA_964428105.1 uncultured Candidatus Peribacteria bacterium | reverse complement strand
TTGCTGCTAGATTTTCTCTAACTTGATTCCCAATCATAAGAACGAGACTAGCGATTCCAAGAACACCAAAAGCCTTCGTAAAAGGACCAGTTTCTGGCCCTTTTGAAGTTTCGTTGGGAGAGAGAGAATTCACAGGAGAAGCATGGTACGTACAGATTCCATGAGGTTCAACTGCATCCGCTCGTAGCACCACAATCTAAGCACACTTCACATGAGCCATTGCGTTTCATCTTCGTGCTACTGCAGTTGCTACAGACAGAGCCAGTAAAGCCCTGAAGTTTCGCCTGATCGAGAGAAGAGATAGGCTCTTCGACTGCACCAGTATGTGTAGACATCGTAGCAATTCCTTCATCGATAACCGGTAGGCTCATCGCAAACGCATCTTTGCTCTTTGTGCCATCTCTATAGGCCTTCTCTACGAGATCAGAGTTGTGGAAGGACTTTGCTTTCTCTTTCGTGAGGAATTTGAGAGCTAACCAGCGACCGATGTAATCCATGATGCTCTTCACCATCGGAATTTCCTTATTTGTCGTAAGACCCATTGGCTCAAAACGTGTGTGGACAAGCTTCTCGCAGAGCACTTCGAGTGGCACACCGTACTGGAGGTTCATGGAGAGCGAGAGAGCGAGAGTATCCATCACTCCAGAGAGAGTGGAACCTTCCTTGCTCATCTTGATGAAGATTTCACCTGGCTTACCATCTTCATAGAGACCAACTGTGATATACGCCTCGTGACCCGCAACAGAGAGTTTGTGGGTAAGGCTCATGCGCTCATCTGGGAGCTTTCTGCGGCGCGGAACTTCTTTCATAACAATCTTCTCGATGATCACTGGCTTTACTTCCTTTGCCTCTTCTTTTGTATCAGACTTGTTACTGAGTGCTTGGCTCATCTTGGAACCATCGCGGTAGAGAGCATTCGCTTTTACACCAAGTTTCCAAGAGAGCAAATATGCATTCTTGAAATCCTCGACTGTTGCTTCCTGTGGGAGATTGATAGTCTTGCTGATAGCACCCGAGATGAATGACTGTGCTCCTGCCATCATGCGGATGTGCCCCTCTGCAGAGATGTACCTCTTGCCAATCTTTCCACACTTATTCGCACAATCGAAGACTGGGAGATGCTCTGATTTGAGAAGTGGAGCACCTTCTACAGTCATATTGCCGCAAATCACTGTGTTTGCTTCGTCAATCTGTTCTTTGCTAAATCCGAGTGCTGTAAGGAGATTAAATGTTGGCGCCTCATACTGCTCTTTTTTAAATCCAAGCTTCTCGAGTGTCGCGTCTCCAAGGACGAAACGATTGAAGGCGAAACCTAACTCAAATACTTTTGGAAGTGTTGCTTCGATGCTTGCGATATCTGCGTCACTGAATCCCTTCTTCTGTAAGGAGTCACGGTTGATATGAGGAGCACCTTGTAAGCTCAACGTACCAAGAACATAGCGCATGATGTCCCCTACCTCTTCATCGCTATAACCGAGCGCATGAAGAGCAGGTTTGACCGACTGATTCGCAATTTTCATATACCCACCACCTGCAAGTTTTTTAAACTTCACGAGTGCGAAGTCTGGCTCGATTCCAGTCGTATCACAGTCCATGAGGAGACCAATCGTTCCTGTTGGAGCAACAACTGTTGTTTGTGCGTTACGGTAACCATGTTTTTCGCCAAGTGCGAGTGCCCTATCCCATGCTTCTTTCGCTGCGGTAAGGAGCTCTGGTGAACAAATTTTTTGATCAATGCTAACAGGTATCACAGAGAGTCCTTCGTATTCTTTTTCTGGAGCGTCATAAGCAGCCCTACGGTGATTACGAATCACTTTGAGCATATGCTCCCTATTTTGAGCATACCCTGGGAATGTACCGAGTACCTCTGCCATCTCGGCAGACGTCGCATAGGATTCACCTGTGAGAATCGCTGTGAGGGAACCTGCCATCGCGCGACCAGCATCAGAATCGTATGGAATGCCCATCTGCATCAGAAGTGCGCCGATGTTTGCATAGCCCAAACCCAGTGTGCGGAATTTATAGCTCAACTCTGCAATTTCCTTGCTTGGGAACTGTGCCATGAGCACGGAGATTTCAAGCACGATCGTCCACAAACGAATCGCATGACGATAATCATCTAAGCGAATAGAACGAGTTTCTGGCTGATAGAACTGTAGAAGATTGATGGAAGCAAGGTTGCATGCTGTGTTATCCAGGAACATGTACTCACTGCAAGGGTTACTTGCATTGATGCGGCCATCAGTTGGGCACGTATGCCAGTCATTGATCGTCGTGTCGTACTGCACGCCAGGATCAGCACATGCCCATGCAGCGCCACAAATCTCATCCCAAAGTTTGCGTGCCTTTACAGTGCGACATGCTTTTGGTGTGCGACCTTCTTCTTTCGCTTTTTCGATCTCCGTTCTCCAAATGAGTGCCCAATCTTCATCCTTCGTTACAGCATCGAGGAACGCCTGAGAAACACGAACAGAGTTATTCGAGTTTTGGCCAGAGACGGTAGCGTAGGCTTCACCATTGAAGTCGCTATCGTAACCAGCCTTCACAAGTGCTGCGACTTTCTTCTCTTCATTCATCTTCCAATTTACGAACTCAAAAATATCTGGATGATCGACATCGAGACACACCATCTTTGCAGCTCGACGTGTCGTACCACCAGACTTGATTGCTCCTGCGGCGCGATCTCCGACTTTTAGGAAGCTCATGAGTCCGGATGTCTTTCCTCCACCAGAGAGAGGCTCACCAGCCGCACGAATCCTACTGAAGTTCGTACCAGTACCAGAACCATACTTGAAAAGACGCGCTTCCCGAAGCCAGAGATCCATGATGCCACCTTCGTTTACCATGTCATCATCCACACTCTGGATGAAGCACGCATGCGGCTGTGGATGGGTGTAGGAATCCTCACTACGCTTGAGCTCGCCTGTCGTAGGATCACAGTAGTAATGACCCTGTGAAGCACCTGTGATGCCGTACGCATAATGGAGACCTGTGTTGAACCACTGCGGAGAGTTTGGTGCGACCATCTGATGGACGAGCATGTAACTCAATTCATCTTGAAACGCCTGTGCATCCTGCTTTGTCGCAAAATATCCATACTTCTCTCCCCAGTGACGCCAGCAACCTGAGAGTCTGGAAACGACTTGTTTTACGGAACGTTCCGGCCCCGTGACGATAGAGCCATCTTTATTTTTTTGAATATTCCCTTGTTCATCTAGCTGAGGAACTCCTGCTCTGCGGAAGTACTTCGATACAACGATGTCGGTTGCAACCTGACTCCAGGATGCTGGAATTTCTGCATCCTTCATCTCAAAGACAATGGAACCATCGGTATTGGAAATTCTACTGAGTCTCTTCTCATACTTCACCTGCTCCAGTGGATCAGACCCTGGATTTGTGAACCGTCGCTCAATGACTAAACCCACTCGACCTGACTTCTTCTGTACCTCACGAGACTTGCCTTTTTTACTGGAAATAGAGACTTCCGTGCGAGGGATGTCGTGAGAAAGAGAAGAAGACTGTGGGTTCATAACGATAAAGGGTAGTAAATACTAGATATTGTGTGATGCAGGAATTCGCTACACAACATCTTCGTATTCTACTCATCTGTACTATAGCCTCAAGAGCATATTTTTCTCCGTCAATTATACTATGCAAATTGCAGTTTTTTGGCTTAGAGAAAAGTGATGAAAAAATTATCGATACTGAAAAAATTATCACTGCAACATGATCTAGGATTTCTTTCGAGAGAATTTTGATTCTCGATACCTTTCATATCACAAGATCATGTAGGGTAAGAATACTTCACGTACCATAGCTAGTAGTTCTCTTCCTCTCTTCAAATAATGGAAACAAGCCCAAATATCCTCATTCTCTCTGCAGCTCCACATACGGGAAGCAACTCGCAGGCACTCGCTCAAGCATTTGAAGAAGGATGTAAAAATTTTCCAGAAATTTCAACAACATTTCTCTCCGTTGCGAGCCTCAATTTGCCTACATTTTCAGTGGATGCCTATAGCACTCCTCTCCCTGAGTCCACACAAGCACTCCAAAAATTATTTTTAGAAAGTCATGCAGTAGTCATCGCAAGTCCTATCTGGAATTTCAGTATTCCTTCGAGCTTAAAAAATATGATCGATTGGATGGGTACATTTGCGCTTGATACTGCGACAAGAAGTCAGGGGCAACTACAAAACAAACCGTTCTATTTGATCTACACAGGTGGTGCACCGAAGGTGGTGTGGGAGGCGGTACTGCAGCTCACTACCATGCATGTCAGTGAGGCAATTCGCTATTTCGGTGGAGCAGTGATCGGCAAATATTTCGAAGGTGGTTGTACACTCGGCAAAGGGAAATTTGGTCTCGTCGTCGACAAACGACCAGAGAGCCTTGCAAAGGTTCGTGGACTCGGGAAGCACTTCGCAGAAGTCGCAAAGACATTTGCTACGAGTGGAGAATTACCGCTCTATGAGCGCTATACGAGTGGGTTTATGACAAGGGTAACGCTCTTCGGGAGCAAGATGCTCATAAAGTTGAAGAAGTAAAATGAAAGTGAACCATTGTAGCCCTAGTAGCCTGTAGTGAACCTCTGAATAACCCTTTATCAACACAACAGCAGCACCCTTCCAGGGTGCGGCGTTTTTTCCATTTGCATCACATAAATCTAAAACTACCGCAGCCCGGAGGGCCGCTGCTGGTTTGAATTATTTAGAGGTTTCGTAGCCTGTAAGTATTTACATTAGGAGAGCACCCTTCCA
>CAYRWT010000055.1:0-1138 GCA_964428105.1 uncultured Candidatus Peribacteria bacterium | reverse complement strand
GATGTCAATTTCCTGTGAGCACTACCTCCTCATCCTTATATCCACTCGCAGAAAAAAGCTCCCATGTCTTTGTACCACCTTCCACTAAAATACTTGTAATGCCATAGTAATTGCCATTTGGTGTTATAAGTACATCAAAGAGATCCTGCCAATGAAATATATGACCATCGAAGGGCACTTCAAAAAACCTCACACCACGTTTACTCAGCTCAATCTTTTTCGACTGAAGTTCCTCTGAGATTTTTGCAGTGATAATGATTGTTTGCGATGCGAGGAATGAAGAAACGACATTTGCCGACGGAGGAATTTTGAAGTGAGGATCAAGAATAATCCTGTATATTGGCGGAGAATTCTGTATAAATCTTGTATTCAATTGAGGATTATCTGTGAGAATAGTATTCACTCCTACGAGGATCGAATCATGCTTCGCACGAAGATGTTCGTGCGCCCAAGCATCTTGAACCACGTCTGTAATTTTCATTGTCGATCCATCTGGATTTGCTATCCTGCCATCGCGTGTCTGAGCGCGTTTGATCGTAATCCATGGACGCAAGCGAGTTCGAACTGAAACAAAACCCCTATTCAAGTATGCGCACTGAGAATGCAGGAATGGACAGAGAACATTCACCCCGCTCTTTCGCAAGATTTCGATCCCCTTTCCAGCGACTCTGGAGTCAGGATCCACCATTCCACAGACAACATTTTTTACACCACGCTCGAGGAGGATATCCATACATGGAGGAGTCTTTCCATAGTGACAGCACGGCTCTAGATTCACATACAGCACATCATCTGAACTAATTTTTTGATCAAATTTTTGTAGTAATGCGCGCTCTGCATGAAGCTTTCCAAATCCTTCATAGTACCCCTGCGCGATGATTACTCCATCACGAACAAGTACTGAGCCTACAAGAGGAGCATTCCCTACTTTGCCTCGACCGAGAGAAGCAAGATCTAGGCAGCGGTGCATGGCAGCGATGCTAGGCATGAAGGATGATTGCATCGAAGGTAGAGTGATGAAGAGTTGTCATATTTGCAACAACTATATTTCACCGCAGCTTAGGAAAAGCGTCGCCCCGTTGTTGTTTTTCTCTTCCACTTTTTTACAAAAAGTGGAGCAAAAAGCGTCGCTGGTGAA
>CAYRWT010000054.1:0-5995 GCA_964428105.1 uncultured Candidatus Peribacteria bacterium | reverse complement strand
AATTTTTCACCAGCGACGCTTTTTGCTCCACTTTTTGTAAAAAAGTGGAAAAGAAAATCTGGATGGAAACTCTTCAAGCTATTATAGAATCTCTCTTACACAAAAAACCGCATTATGGTATAATGTCGAGATGGCTTTCAATCCTTACATAAAGCAATCGTTAAAATACGCCGTGATTACTAGTGCAATTCTTGGCATTGCTTTGCTATTTTTAGATGTGCAGAATAGTGGGAATTTGGCCGGGAGACTTGTTGCTTCTACGGATCCAAAAGATGTGAAAACAACACGAATATCTGCAGATCGTATCCTTGCAGGTGCCACGATTCCAAAAGACACCAATGTCATTTTTACTATTCCAGATGAGCAGAAAATTACTCTTTCTTCGTTCCTAGGTGGATCGCAATACAGTAATAAACGTTACTGGGGGTATTGTTTTAGTGGGAACGAGCAAGAAAATAAAATGGCAGGACTCACTGGTCGTGCTCTCTACGATGGTCAATACTTCTATTCTGAAGCTGAAATTGCAGCAGATCTCAATCGTCGGGCTGTTGCGCGCAGTGGTACAAAACAAGATTTACTTGCTTTACGTCGAATGAAAGGTGGTGATGGGCCTTCTGAAAAAGAGTCAGAAATTACAACATTAGAGGGCGGGCAAACATGCTACGTGATGAGCGAAGTGCCTCTCCCTGTTGGTTTGGATCAAGATGGAGATGGTCTCAATGATGAGCAAGAGCGTCTTGCAAAAACAGATCCTCTTCTCCCAGATACGGATGGAGATGATCTCTCCGATAGAGTAGAAGTGGAGAGCGGGAAAACAAATCCTTTAGTTTCCGATACTGATCGCGATGGCCTACTCGATGGTATCGAAGATAAAAATCACAATGGCATTGTCGATCCCGGAGAAACCAGTCCATTTGCGTCAGATAGTGACCGCGATGAACTTTGTGATGGGGATGGCAATAGTTCTGGTTGTCCAGAGCCTCGAAAATCAGTCTGTAAGGTAACAAACTTGAATCGATTTCCGATTTTATATGGAGGAGATGACAAAGTGCGAGATACATTTACGACTGATTGCATCGAGCGTGTTACTTCTCCAGTACAAGGTGAAGATATCAATCAAAACGGTATCGTCGATGCTGGCGAGACGAATCCACTCAAGCCAGAGACAAATCCAGGAAGGACAGATTGGCAGTGGAAGTATGATCAAATCGTGAATAAACTTCGCAATCAGCGCGGGACATTTGTGGGGATTGGTAGTGGTCGAGTGATCTTGCCATTTCAGATTCTCAGTCCAAATGGTGGCAACGTCGTGCCGCAAGGATCACGCCTTGATATTCGCTGGAGCACCGGTCCAGACATACAGTCTCCAGTGACAATTTCACTTGCGAATATTCAGCGTAATCAGGTTCTCGTTACAGTTGTTCATGAAACAGTCAATGATGGTACGGAACAATGGTTTGTGGATGCGCCAACAGGAAATTATGTACTCCTTATAGAACTCTGTAAAAATTGCTCAAGTGGTTATTCATTTGATTATGCGAATGCACCTATTGTGATTACTCCCCATATAGTTTCTTCCTCTGTTCCATTAAGTTCGTCTCAATCCTCTTTCATTCCTGCTCCATAAAAACTTTCTCTTCTAGAAGTTTTCTGGTATAATGAAAAGATTTCCCAACACAAACTATGAAATATTACACAACTATCAGAAAGATCGCTCGAGCAGCAGCAATAGCTTCTGCGTGTGTCTTACCATCGACAGTTGGTGCATATCTTTCTCCAGAGCAAGTTTTCGGAGGAGAAGCTCCATCCGTAGAAATTCCTGCTCCTCTTCATGGAGCAGCAAGTAGCACCTCGACTTCAGATCGTTCTGCGGCCGATCGTATCGGATACACTCCACCGCCAACAGCACGTGAAAGCCAGGACAACGTTCTCACTCGTCAGCAGCAAGTACAGCAATCTCGTGATGCAGCACAGAGTGCACTTATTCCTTCTTATGCAGAGCCTGAGGATACGTTTATTCCTGCAGAGGAGCCAAAGCTCGATCGCACAACAGATGAAGCAATGTATAACCTTCGCATGCAGCGCCTTCAAGAACAAAATCAGCGTGATATTGCCTCAGGTCGTGTGCTTCATAGCGGAGCGCCACTTGTTGCGGATACTGGTCTTGGTACCATTCTCTCTGTTATCACTGCAATTATCGCAGCGGGTACGACACTGTTTATGGCACGCAAGAAACAAATTCTCAAATAATTCTTTCGCACCCTCCTTTTCTATGGAACGACATATTCTACGTCGCTGGGTCTTGGCTACATTTGGCTGCCTCGCCTTTATCGGTATTGCTGCTGTGCTTTCTAAGAATTTACACCAGGTCAGAGAGGTGACATTTGAAGGAATTCCAATTCCGTTTGCGCAAGATGCGACGAACAACTTGAAGGGCACAATAACGAATGTAGGTACAAAGAATGGGATTCAGGTGCAAAGAGTTACATTTCCCTCTGGAACTGTAGAGGAAAATTTGAACGTAGATAAAATTTACTTAGTCTCTATACCAACAGATTCTTCACTAACAAATCTACCACTTGCAACTGCAGTTTCTGCAGTTACAGATAGCACAAATCATGCTATCAATTATTACGGCTATAAATACTCTACAAATACTGCAACGCAAGAAATCCAAAATAAAAATGATACATCGTTTTCTGTCCGTTTCCCTGGTGAATTCTTTGCATCGACAAGCGCTCTTGCCGACTCTCAAGCTAATCTTTCGGGTTTTGCAGCAACGCGTAATATTACATTCATCAATGCGGAAACCTCCGATCAGCCGAAAATTGGCGGTAATCTTTTCATTCTTATCGTCAATGAAAGTGGTGGTGGAAAATTTTCCATCACTCCAAATGCTGTCTGTGGAGATTCTGTGATTACGGGATCAGAAGCATGTGATGATGGTGCAGCGGTAAGTGATGACGGTTGTAGCTCGACATGTGCAATTGAGTCTGGGTATACATGCACGACAACTTCCCCAAGTGTCTGTTCACTCCTTTGTGGAAATGGTGATATCGACTCCGGCGAAGAGTGCGATCAAGGTTTAAATATCAATGGCACTCCTGATGCAGAGTGTTCCTCAACGTGTACAATCACGACTCCGCTTCCTTTCTAATTTTTGAAGATAGTCAGTAAGGAGTTCTTGTTAACCACAAGGGCTCCTTTTGATATTGAGATGAAATTATAAAGTGTAGTAATACGATAATACATTGATAAATATTCTACTCACTACCCACTACAAACTACTCACTCAAATCTTTGGCTTCCTCCTATGCCATTCCGTAGCTTGTTCATACGCAAATGCTGCCTGCAAGATTCTGCTCTCTTGCCATTGTGGCGCCATGAGCTGCAAGCCAATTGGGAGATTATCATTGGAAAATCCACACGGAATCGACATACAGGGGATTCCTGCCATTACCTGTGCGATGGTGAAAACATCTTCTAAGTACATCGCCACAGGATCATTGGCGAGAGCTCCGGTTTTGAATGCGGTATGAGGCGAGACAGGGGAGATGATCAGGTCGACATTCTTGAATGCATTATCGAAGTCCTGGCGGATAAGTGTGCGTACTTTTTGGGCGCGTAGATAGTATGCATCGTAGTAGCCAGAGGAGAGAGCGAAGGTGCCGATCATAATGCGTCGCTTCACTTCCGCTCCAAAGCCTTCTGAGCGAACACGTTCATAGTAGTCAGCGAGATCATCAGGCTTCGGGACTGTATGCCCGAAGCGAATACCGTCGTAGCGCGCCATATTTGAGCTTACTTCACAGGGGCAGAGCACATAATACGTCGCAACAGCATACTTTGTTTGTGGTAGAGAGATTTCATGGATACTCGCTCCCAGTTTCTCGTATTGCTTGGCTGCAGCGCGGACTGCCTGCTCTACTTCAGGCTGAATTCCATCGATGAAGTACTCTTTGGGAAGCCCTATTCTTAGCCCTTTTATTCCCTTCTTCATTTCCTCTCTGTAATGAGGCACAGGCATATCTCCTGTTGTTGCATCGAGAGGATCTTTGCCTGCAATTGCTTCGAGAACAATTGCGGTATCTTCCACATTCTTTGTAAGCGCTCCGATTGTATCGAGTGAGCTTGCCATACTCATTACACCGAAGCGGCTTGTACGACCGTAGGTAACACGCATACCAGCACAGCCGCAGAAACTTGCAGGTTGTCGTATAGAGCCACCTGTATCTGTTCCTAGAGCAAACACACACTCATCGCCACTCACAGCCGCAGCAGATCCTCCAGAGGATCCGCCAGATGTACACTGCGTATTCCATGGGCAGTGAGAGGTGCCGTAACAGGAAGTTTCCGTCGAAGCTCCCATCGTAAATTCATCTGTATTCACTTTCCCCAAGCTTATTGCGCCCTTGGATTTGAGTCTCGCAATTGTCGTTGCATCGAAGGGAGGGGTGTATGTCTTTTCTCGTAAGATATTTGAACAAGCAGTCGTAGGGACACCAGCTTCGCAGTAGACATCTTTTGTAAGGTAGGGGATACCACTCAGTGGATGATCGAAGGCACCTTTCTGATCAATCTTTTTCGCTTCTTCTAGGGCTCTCTCGGTATTATTAAAAACGACAGCATTCAGTTGCTTATCAATATTTTCGATGCGTTGGGTATATGCTTTCGTTAGTTCGTAAGCAGAGATTTTTTTTGCAGCAAGGAGCGCATGCGTTTCGCCGATTGTGAGCGATGTAAGTTCCATAAATTATCCGTGTGCGTGTGGAGAAGCGATCTGATGATCGATGATTGGTAAACCAGAACATTTCAGTAGTTCATCTGGAGCAGCGATTGGAGTTTCTCGTACAATATCCTCGCGAAATCCGTTGGTAATCCCTGTAATTTGCGATGTTGGTTCGATGCTGTCCGTATTCACTTCTTTGAGTACATCGATATATGTAAGAATATTTGTAAGTTCAGTACTCATCTTCTTTACCTCTTCTGGTGAGAGTCTGAGTCGCGCCAACTTTGCGATGTGGAGTACTTGCTCGGGAGTAAGAGATGCCATTCATCGATCAGGATACGTATGGATGACTTTCTGAGCAACGTTTCTTTGGTAGAACTTCTACTTCATTTTCTGTTTTTATAATTTCCAACACACCAGCAGCGCCCTTCCAGGGCGCGGAGTTTTTCCTATTCATAACAAAAATCTAGAACTACCGCGGCCCGGAGGGCCGCTGCTGGTGGGAATGATCAAAAGAAATAAGGATATTTGCTCCTTAAATTTTTGCAATTCTTAATGCTGAAGCATGACCATTTCTTCTTTTTGGCTCTCATTAAAGCTACAATCCCCCCATGAAACTCTCTCGACTCCATGGCAGGAAGAACTGTGAACGTGTAAAGACAAAAGGTTTACTTTGGAAGGGAAAACACTTCTCCGTTCGCTATTTTGGCGGTGTGCCAAAGAATCATCTTGGGGTAATAGCATCTGAAATTCTTCTTGGCATTGTCACATCGAGCAAGCTCAATCCCTCTGCTGTAGAGCGTAATCGTATGCGCAGAAGGTGTCGTGAGGCTCTGCGACTCACTCTCACTCAGTACAACGATGTGCCAGTAGCGCAATTGATCCTCTTGCCACGTTCCTCTAGCCTACGGTGCGACTTTCTAGAACTTCTTTCTGATTCTCGCGCACTTCTTTCTTTTCTCTCTTCTCCATGCAACAAGCTTCACGCACCAGGAGTTTCCTCGAACTCCTAGCGATCGCCATCCTAACGTATATCGTTGTCCACTTCGGACTTGGTGCTATTTTCCCGCAGTACTTCGGACCCGCAGATAAAAAAATAAGTGCACCTGTGACACTGGATATACAAGGTTCACGTTCACTCGCAGAAGGGGCGACACCTATCCTTACACTCAGCAACAATACAGAGAAGGACATACAGCTCACAGATCGTTGTCCGCAACCACCAGTAAATATTGCCATTCTCCGAAAGAAAACAGGTGGAGAGGA
>CAYRWT010000053.1:0-6091 GCA_964428105.1 uncultured Candidatus Peribacteria bacterium | reverse complement strand
CGCCAAACATAAGAAGTACCGATGAAAAAAAGGAGTGCCAAGACTGTATTCCATGTCATGCTCGAAAGGTAGAATCCTTCTACAAAAGGTAGAGAGAATGGGAGTTGTCGTTCATTGGCATAGTAGCCAAGGGCAATAAAAAGGGCGTACCATGACAAAAGCCATCCAGAGTAGAGCGTGAGTGTATCGAGGAGTGGATGATAGAGAGGAGAGATTTTTTTGATGTTTTCTGCTGTCAGATTTGAAACAGGATTCTCTCTTGATGTAATGGAATTCTGAGTTTCTTTCTGCCAACGAAGAAGGTCTTCATCATGAAAATTTGGCGTGAAGCCAAGAGGTGAGAGCATGTTGAGTTGTAACCCTCGATCTTTTTTCATCATTTGAAATGCAGCACGCTTACTAGAGGCATCGATAGTGCCACGATGAATTTTTCCTTGAACATCGCTCCCTTCGAAAGCAAATGTTTGCATCAGTGACGATGTTTGAGTTTCTGTGTCTGGCTTTCGTAAACGTACCGCTTCCGTAACAGAGAGAATCGTAGGATGGAGAGAAAGGAGCGTATTCTTTGCGGCTTCCGCATTCGTAGCATCGAGTGCGCCACTCACTTCTTTGCCGTCGCTATCGATGACACGGTACTGAAAGAGTGGCATAGAAAATGGTTACTGCACAGGAGCAAAGCGTTCCAAGTGACTCAACATATACTCAACTGCAGAACGTAATGCACTCGGGGCGATAATTTCAAAGTGCTGATTCCCTTTCCAGTCGCGGAAAGCGATAACATCATCTCCTACGATACGAATTTCTCCATCCCTTGCATTCATTGACGATGATGTTCCTGCAACAAGATTGAGTGTGATCATCCCATCTCCGAGGACATCAATTGCTTTGACATCAAATTCTAAATGCCAAAGATTTGTCGTAGTGGCACCAAAGGATTTGAAGAACCAATTTTTATGTACAGGAACACAGAAACCGATATGACTCGTACAGTATTTCTGTGTCCAGAGTGATGACGAATAATCCTGCTTTGCAAGGAGTGCGACTGCGGCATCACGATTGATACTCGAGCTTACAGAAGAAGTACTTTGTGAACTGACGCTTGAGATCGAAGAAGCAATGGAATGACTAGACGTCGATGATCCACTCTTACTTGATGACGAAGAACTCGAACTTGTAAGAGAGGAGATTGCACTGCTAATTATAGCTCCGGAGCTGCTTGGTTGAGGTAGTGTAACTTTCAAGCACATTCCAGGACAATCAGTTGCTGTGTCTGGATCGCATGCATCAGGGGAATCAACACACGCCATGCCTGTAGGACATAGAGGAGAAAGTTTTGAGCTACAACTAAGAGTAAGCAGTGCACCGGAAGCACTACTCGAAGATGAGGAAGATGATGCATCAAGCACTGTTACTTGTTCTACGCGCATCAGTAAAGAGTTACCTTCGACCGTCGGCTGCACAGAGCCACGAAGTTCAACTTTTTTCCCAACATATTTCTGTAGATCGAGATTGGCATCTGTAGAAGAAAGGTAGATAACTCGTTGGTCGAGAAGACGTAAGAGGTGTGTACCCTCCATAACAATGCCAATGCCAGCCTCTTCGATGAGGCCTGTGTAATTCACATTACGAGTAACGAGTGCATCAGCAGGAGCAGGAGAAGAATCGAGTGATGATATCGATGAACGCGCCACTTCTTCGTTTGGTAGTGGTGGAACAGTTGAAAAACTACATGCGGAGAGTAGGCAACTGAGTGTGATGAGCGAGAAGCTCATGGAGGACTTTTGAGAGCGAAGCATACATGAATTATGATGAATAAAATGAGTCAGTATTATATACATTTCATGGAGGAAAAGTACATCAGTGTTCTCCGAGAAAAATCCATCGAATTTTTCTTTTGATTACGGTAATGTACAAACAACGTATGGATCTCTCTCCTACAATGTTACAGGCGTATGCAGATCTCCTGGTTCGCTTTGGACTCGGAGGTGGCAAAGGTGCGAAGAAAGGTGAAGTAGTCCAATTGAATGTTCCAGATATAGCGAAGCCTCTCTTGCCGCACCTTGTGCGATCCGTTCTCGAAGTTGGTGCACACCCGAAAATCGATTTTTTACCGACGGAAATTACAAAGACGTTCTTGGAATACGCTACTGAGGAGCAGATACAATTTTTCCCTTCAGCATTGAAACGTGCGGAAGTGGATCTGGTGGATCACCAAGTGGTAATTATCGCCGATGCAAATCCTAGAGAGCTTTCAGCGATCGATCCAAAGAAGATATTTCGTTTAATGGATGCCAAAAAACAATATCGTGATTGGCTGAATATCAAGGAGCAACAAGGGCATCTTAGCTGGACATTGGCACTCTTCGGCACAGAAGCGATGGCGAAAGAGGCGGGTCTGACCATAGAGGAATACTGGGGTCAAATTATCGAAGCATGCTATCTCGATAAGGAAAATCCAATCGCTGAGTGGAGAAAGATCCAAGATGAACAAGAACGCGTGAAGAAGTCACTCAATGCTATGAAAATTGATCGGGTACACGTACAAGGAGAAGACGTCGATCTCTGGGTGAAAATTGGCGAACAGCGCAAATGGCTTGGCGGAAGTTGTAGAAATATTCCAAGTTTTGAAATTTTTGTCTCACCAGATTGGCGTGGTACCCAGGGTTGGATTCGTTTCAATCAGCCGCTCTATCGTTATGGAAATATTCTGAAGGGTGTACGTTTGGCATTTAAGGATGGACTTGTAACAGAAGCTGATGCAGGGCAAGGAGTGGATGTTCTGCGAAGTATGATTGCGCGCGAAAATGCGAATAAAGTTGGTGAGTTTTCTCTTACAGATAAGCGTCTTTCACGCATTACGAAGTTTATGGCGACGACACTGTTCGACGAAAATGTTGGAGGACCATTTGGTAATACGCATATCGCACTTGGTAGAGCGTATAGAGATAGTTTTACCGGAGATATTGCTGCAACAAGTGCAGAAGAATTTTTGAAGTTAGGATTCAATGAATCTCCAGAGCATACGGACATTATTTCAACAACCGATCGCACTGTAACAGCATATCTACAGGATGGATCGACGAATGTAATCTTCGAAAAAGGAATGTTTATTATATAGAGAAATTATAATGAGTTTCAGGGTATATCATTTCTTCCACTTTTTTATAAAAGTGGAGCAAAAAGCGTCGCTGGTGAAAAATTTCTTCGGTTCTATTCTGCTCAAGAAGCTAAAACGTGCAAACTCGGCTCGAAGCCTCAAACAGTGCACGTTTTCACGCTTCTCTCGCAGAGAACCGAGACGAAATTTTTCAAGGCGACAGAAAGATGATAAAAAGAATGAACTAGAACGTCGAGTTGAAGAGTTCATCTGTAAACTTCCAGAATGCATCGTCACCTCCTTGCTCATAGGCACACTCAGAAGCGATAGCGGCTGGAAGAGCCTTTGGATGGAAATTCAATGGGAAATGACGGTAGACCCACATCACTTTATCGCCATAGGTTTCAACAATCTTCTTGTAGGTAGGGTGAACGCGTTGGCAGAACGGACACTGAAAATCTGAGTATTCGATTACCACCACTTTTGCCTTTTTGTTGCCGCGAATATGATCACGACTGAAGTCAATTGCTGGAACAGAAATACTTGGCTTTGATGCAAGAGGTTTCTCTGCAAGAGCAAGATCGATCTGTGCCTTGAAGGCCTCAAATGGCTGAGCTCCAGGAAGAGGACGGACAGAATTTGTTGTAAGATTGAGGATGATATTTCCTGGTGTTCCACTGACTCCAGCAGCCTGACCACCACTTGTCTGATCTTCGACAAATTTTTTGTATTTCTGATCATCTACACACTTCGTAAGGACATCCTTTTTCAGTCCTACTTTTTCAGCGATAGCACTAAAATCAACTGGCTGTTGTGGTGCCGCGGCTTGTGGCTGAGCGGCGGCAGGTGCAGAAGAAGGTACGCGAATATCAGCCTGTTTGACTGTAGATGGTTGTAGAGGAAGGGTTCCTGATGAGAATTTTACTCCTCCAAAGAAACCAACAATGAGCCCAAGAAGAGTCATCGAAATACCGAACCAAATATGTTGGTGTTCACCTGTTGCACTTGTTTGCTGAGGAGACATAAAAGGATATAGGAAGGATAAAAGATGACCTGAGTATAGGTGATATTCCTACGAATATGTGAAGCTTGGTGTAGGGAAAATATGGAGAATATGGTATAATATTTTGATGTCGAAAAGCATACTCATCGTCGGTGGAGGTTTTGGTGGAGTTGTTGCGGCTGTTCGTCTAAGAAAAGAACTTCCTGATGCGAAAATTCGTCTCTTGAGTGATAAGAATTATCTTCAGTACTACGCAGCCCTCTATCGCTTAGTAACAGGAAGGTCCCCTATGGAGGTCTGTCTTCCATTATCAAAAGTTCTACCAAAGGATATTGAGGTCATCATCGACCGTGCGCAGAATATTGATCTACAAACTCGATCTGTACTTGGAGCTTCAGGTTCTCGTTATCGAGCGGATATTCTTATTTTTGCAGTCGGATCACATGCATCGTACTTTGGGATTCCAGGTATCGAAGAGCACTCCTTTAGTATTCGTACAGTGTGTGATGCAATCAGGTTGAAAGCACATCTTCATGAAGTCTTTCAAAGTGCTGTATCGTCGCAGGCCAAAGATCAATCATCAAAGAGCCGCATTGTCATCGTCGGAGGTGGAGCAACAGGAGTAGAACTGGCAGGAGAACTTGCAGGATATGCTCGGTCTCTCGCAATCAAGCATGGAGTACCACCATCATTTGTTTCTATTGATTTGATCGAAGCGCAGGATCGATTACTTGCAAATCTTTCGGAGGAAGTTTCGACCAGTGTTCTCTCTCGTCTTCGATCCCTTGGAGTGAATGTCTATCTACGTCGAAGTGTCGAGAAAGAGAGTATCGACGAATTGATTTTGAGCGACATGAGCATCAAAACATCGACCGTCGTATGGACAGCTGGATTGCAGGGAAATGCACTGTTTGCATCTTCAGATGTACCAAAAGATAAACGAGGACGGATTCTCGTCGATAATTCTCTGCAAGTACAAGGATTGCAAGACATCTATGTCATCGGTGACGCTGCTGCGACAAAGTGGAGTGGTATGGCACAAACAGCAGTGGATGATGCTGCATGTGTCGCACGCACTATCGGTGCAAAGCTTAAAAAGACTCCGCTACCAACATACGAGCAAAAAGAACCAGTATTTGCGATTCCAGTTGGTCCTCATTGGTGTGTTGTAAGCTGGAAAGGACGCGCGGTCTACGGCTACCTTGGCTGGATTCTACGGCGTCTCGCTGACTTGCACGTATTTATGCTGCTCTTACCTCTCCGCGATGCTATACGCTCATTCTTGAGTGGTGGAGAACACTGTGAAACATGCGAAGTATGTAAGAGGGTTACAGTACCTGGTTCGTCAGTTGATACAAAGCATTCGACAAGCCTTTGATTGCGATGTTCACAGGAACTTTGTGATACGACGTAGAGATCTGAAAATCATTTGGATTTCCTTCTTTTGCAGTACCAATGATGATAAATCCGGGAAGATTATTTTGCTTAAAAAAGTCTTCGCAGAGTTTTGTGATAGCGTTATTTTCCATAAGGAGAAGGGGAATATGAGTGATGAGGAGTGAAGAATAGCAAAATTGTGGCAAGCAATCAGTATCAAACATTTAAATTTTCTTTATGTACATACAATTGCCAATTTCAGAATCCTTGCCTACCGATATTTTTATTTTTGTATACATGGTGGCCCAGGTCAGAATCCCTGCCTGCCGGCAGGCAGGGAACTGACAACACGTTGAGCAAGAAAAGTATCTCTCCACTCTCGTCCAATTCCAGATTTTAAAAACTTTTCTCTTGCCCTTGCCTCACTTCTTGTTGAGAATTCTTCAATATGTATAACGTGCCATGGAATTCTTGCCTTCGTTGTTTTTGTTAGACCAGCGTTGTGCTCTTTGAGTCTTCTGGCCACATCGGAAGACAGACCTGTGTAAAAGGTGTTATCAGATTGGCTTTGAAGGATGTAATCAAAATACATACATGGTGGCCCAGGTCAGAAT
>CAYRWT010000052.1:0-6102 GCA_964428105.1 uncultured Candidatus Peribacteria bacterium | reverse complement strand
CTTGCACACGGCTTACCAAGAGGAGCTGATATCGAATTTGCAGATCAAGTCACACTTCGTGAAGCGATTGCAGGGAGGAGGAAGACAGGTCTTTAAACAGCCACAAATTCAATAGGAGTTCCTGGTTTTGGATAACGCAGAATTTGATGAGCAGATTGTATACTGTGTGGATCACCATGTTTCCACTTTCGATTTATTTCCAGGTAACCAGGGTCTCCATTTGCCCCTGCGCGATCAGCGGGGTTGATGTACAACCCCATCTCTCCATCAGGGATATCACGCAAACAAGCAAGATGTTGGTGCCCATTTTTAACAATAACATGAAAAGTTTCTGGTTCGTTATTTACTAATAATTTTACTCCAACAACTCCTGAAGCATTTACTTTTTCATCAATAACTTCCAGTGTTTTGAGTAATGCTTTACATCGTGTTCTTGTATTACCAAATGTGTCATGGAAAGCTAATTCACTGGGGTTTTCTTGACCTGGAATATTTTGTAATTCAGCTTCACATACTTCTTCTGTGTGTAAGTGTTGGAAAATTGGCACCAATTTTTTAGGATGTAATCGTATATCGCGTAATACTCGAGAGGATCGAAATTGTTCATTCCTACCAAAGACTTCTTCTGTCGGAACTCTTAATAATGCACGAATTTTTGCGCGCACATATTTTAAAGCTTCTAGCGGTACAGCAATAATTGCTAAATCTTCATTAGTAATTGCAAGATAAAAATCTTTTCCATTTTCTGTTGTACCAACTCTTGGTGCAATATTGGCAAGTACCCATTCTTGCGTGCTTATTTGCTGTCTCTGGAAATCTAAAAATGCCTGCTTATTTTCATGTTTTCCAGTTTTTAATTCTTCAGCATCTGCCAGTTGTGATACATGTAATTGATGTTCTAGCTCTAGGTAATATGCGGCCTCAGTTGTACTTGTTATTTTATGTCCATCAAATCTTGCAGTGTGAGGAAGATTGCTTCTTGTAATAGTTGTCCTTCTAGCATCAGGATCCCCCATCGTGTCACTGTAAACAACATAACTACCAATGGACCTCTTAAGAACATCATTTACTGATCCTATAATTGCAGGCTTCATGCTTGAAAAAGTAGAAATAAGAGAGACAAGATATTCTTTAAAAAAATACTGTCAATAACACAAAAATATTAATCAAATTATTGGCTTTCTCTTAAGAAAATATTCATCTACTCCACTTCATACGTCAATGTCACATTTGCAGTGATTTCTTGCTCACCACTTGGTACAGAAAGTTCAGGTGATCCACCACCTACACCATCCATCATCATCGATTTTTCGTACATCATGGCCCTTGGTGCGGTGAAGTTCATTGCTCCGTCACTATATCCTTTGAGTTTCATGAGACGCACACCGAGATCTTTTGCGAGGACTTCAGCCTTTGCCTTTGCCTTCTCAATTGCCTTTGCGCGTGCCTGTGCATAGAGACCCTCTGGCTCGTCGATCTGGAAGCTCACACCACCGATCGTATTTGCACCTGCTGCAGTAGCGCTTGAGAGGATGTCTCCGACTTTATCGAGATCACGGACTTTTATACTCAATTGCTGATTTGCTTGGTAGCCACGGAGGGTCTGTGTTCCATTATTCCAGTCATACACAGGATTGAGAGAGACACTCTGTGTTGTAATATCTTTCTTTTCCACATTCTGTTTTTCTATAGAAGTGAGTACAGCATTCATTTTTTCTGTAAGTTGATCAAGTGCCTCCTTCGCAGTTTTTGTACGATCTACTTGTACGCCGAAACTTACAAGTGCGATATTTGGAGTTGCCATTACCTTTGCGTCTGCACTTATAGAAATCGTTGCAGGATTTGCATCTGCGCCACGTCGCTCTATTTCTTTTCCGGCGAGGTAAAATGTTCCGAGAAGGAGCGCAACAGCTAGAAATGGCCCTGCGTATGGTCGCACTGTCAGATTTTGTGGGAGTGTGTCAGTCATATTCCTACGCTAATCCTCTTTCTCTTCATCGGCAACTCGACGAACACGGTAAATATGGTTTGCTTTCCTAAAGGGTTCTAGGGGATTTCTATCCTAGAAGAATTTTCTTTGGAGCATAAGAGTTATACCCGTTCTTTTCCAATGTTTTCGCTAACTCTGGGCCGCCACTATCGACGATTTTTCCAGATACCATTACATGCACCCTATCTGGTGTGATGTATTCCAGAATACGTGCATAGTGTGTGACGATAACAGCGGAGAATTTTGGGGAACGTAGACGATTGACACCTTCAGCAACAATTTTCAGTGCATCGACATCGAGTCCAGAATCAGTCTCATCGAGGAGTGCAAGTTTTGGTTGAAGAATGGACATTTGCAGTACTTCTGCCTTTTTCTTTTCTCCACCGCTAAATCCCTTATTCACTGGGCGATCGGCAAATGCTGGGTCGATGTGTAATTCTTTCATTGTTGTACTAAGAAGCTGAGAAAATTGTAGAGGAGAGAGCCTCTTATCTTTTGGTCTACGCACTTGTTGCTGTGCTTGGTAGGCAGCGAAGAGAAATTGTCGAAGTGGCACGCCAGCGATTTCCCGTGGATACTGAAATGCGAGAAAGAGCCCATTTCTTGCCCTTGCATCCGGCTCCAACTCTAGAAGTTTTTCCCCATCAAACACAACATTTCCTCTTGTAACTTCATACTTCGGATGCCCCATCAATACAGAGACAAGTGTAGATTTTCCGGACCCATTTGGTCCCATAATTGCATGAATTTCTCCTTGCTGAATATTCAAATTCAGCCCACGGAGAATCTCTTTTCCCTCCACTCTTGCATGGAGATCTTGCACTGAAAGTAATGAAGGAGCTTGGCGTGGCATTGCGTTCACATTGTACTCCGAGCTAGTCTCCTAGAGTATGCCAAAGGTCACCTTTCTTCATTCTGGCGGTAAACAGGTTATAGTAGAGGCTGCCAAAGGAGATACGCTACTCAAGATAGCGCTGGATGCAGGTGTTCCGATGGAGAATGCATGTGGAGGGAATGGCTTCTGTACAACGTGCATGTGTAAGGTACAACAAGGGATGAAGTTCCTTGGTCCTCGTACAGAGAGAGAAGAAGGAATGGGAGTTACAGAAGATCCTCATCGCTTAAGTTGTCAGGCGACGGTTGAAGGAGATGTTTGTATCGAAGTTTTGGATATGTAGTTTACGAGGAACTTCCAACATTTTCGTTGTTTTCAAGATTTCCTTCCACAGGTGATAGAGAGGCATTTGTCGCTCGTAGTGCTGAAATTTTTTCTTTTACATTTTCATCATATGGCTCGAGTTTATTAATGCGACGATAGGATTCTTCCGCCTTGAGCTTATCACCAAGTTGCACATAGCATTCTGCAAGAAGGTGCAGAAGTTCTGTGTCACGAGAAATTCGTAGAACTGCTTTCTCTAGAAGGGGAACTGCTTCTGCAAAGCGATGAGCTGCAATACAAGCTTTTGCAAGAGAAACAGAGCGTTCGGGGGTTTGAGGATCGCGATTTAAAGCCTCTTGGTATGCATGACAGGCATCGACATATTTTCCCTGAAGGTAGTAGGCAAGCCCAAGATTTGTAAAAAATGAAATATCATCCTTTTGTAGAATCATCTCTTTATACAGCGCTTCAGCTTTTGCTTCCCTGTGTGTCGTAAGATAGAGCTTTGCAAGCTCAGCTTGAATTTCTAAATATCCAGCATTAATCGTAAGACCCTGGATAAGGAGATACTCTGCTCGCTCAAAGTTCTGCAATGCAATTTCTTTCTCTGCAGACTTTAAAATAGTTTTCATCTGCTGGAGTTCAATAGCTGAAGTTCGTGGACTTTTCTTTAATTTCTGTAGTGTCGAAGTATTTTCAGATTCTTCATGTACTTGATGTCGATCTTCCACAATTTTTAAGCGTACCTTTATCGATCGTACGAAACGTCGTATCGTACGATTGCGTAGAAGTACACGAATACCTAGGATTGTTAGAATTCCTAGGAGTGAGGCCAGAAAAACCCATAAATACACCATAGGGCGAAGGATATTAGCATGAACTCCTTGAAAGAGCGAGGATGAATTGCTCAAGTAGAAGCCCTCTATGGGCATTCGTTTTCATGTGAGATCCTAGTAGTAGTAATGCTGTCATAGCATGTGCAGGAAGAATTTCTCTTTGTTCACGGAGTGTCAGTGAAAGATGAAGGAAAATTTCATCATCCGAGGTATCTTCATCATCAAAAATTTCTTGTAACCATTGCAATCGTTTCATTGTATTATTCTGTCTCCAAAATTCCGTTGCTTGCGTGTGTAATTGTTTCATACGACGCAATTCTTCTGCATTGTCGATCAGCAATTTTACTTTTCCTGGTGCGCCTTGTGCGAGATGGAGAATGAGTATTGCTTCGTCATCTGGTACACCTTTGAGAAGTGGTAGAAGTATAGAATTTTCCACTGGATGAAATCGTAGTACCCTCACGCGTGAGAGGATTGTGGGGAGTAGGCTATTCTCTGACTGAGTTGTAAGGAAGAATATTGTTCCAGATGGCGGTTCTTCTAAGAGTTTTAAAAATGCATTAGCAGCACCAACCTGCATACGTTCGATCGAATGAATAATGCAACATTTCCAGTGAGAAGTTTTTGTAGAACTACAATGGTTATACATACTTCGAATATCATGGATGCTTATGGCATCAGTTTTTATTTTATGCTTCATACGTTCCTCCTGAGAAATATTACTTGTTGTTGGTGGAGTAGCACATTTTTCTGTCCACAATTCATCAACTACAAGAAAGTCTGGATCAGTTAATGCAAGACATCGTCGTCTTTTTTCCTCCGCATCAACGGGCGACATTCCTTGTGTAAGGAGTTGAGTAGCCATTTCCTTCGCAAGGGTGAATTTCCCAAGATGAGGGGGTCCAGAAAAAAGATATGCATGGGTAAGGTTTCCCATTTCAATGTTATTGAGGAGCTGCTCTTGTTGCCGCTTGTGACCGATAATGTTTTTCATTGTGGGCTAGATCGAACCATGACATTTCTTAAATTTTTTTCCAGAACCACAAGGGCATGGATCGTTTCTTCCTGTTGTAGTAGATGTTATAGGAGAAGAAGATTTTTTATTGCCCATAATCTTCTTCTCTTGATCTAACCCTGTATCGTCGAGTGTGGCGAGGATTTCATCTTCGTTTGTTTGCAATCTATCAAGTGCTAATCCTTCAGATTTCTTTTGTAGGGAAAATTGTTGAAATTCAGCCTGGAATAGTGCCCGCACTGTTGCGTTTTGAATGGTAATCAATAATGCTTTAAATCTTTGGAAGCCTTGATCTTGGTACTCGATGAGTGGATCACGTTGGGCAAATCCAGAGAAGGCAACTTGCTCTTTGAGGTGCGCCATTGCGTCGATGTGCTCCATCCAGTGTACGTCGATTGCTTGCAATGAAAGGATTTCTTCTGCACGTCGTACGATTGTTGGTGTATAGGATTGAATCTTTGCCTCATAGAATGCCAATGCAATAACTTCAATATTTTTTAAAAGCTCCTCAACACTTCTTGATTGCTTGATTCGAGGTTCGGAACAAATTTTTACTAATTCAGGATGCAAACTTCCTAAATTTTCTTTGAGGCCTTCCATATTCCAATGCTCAGGATCATCATCGGGGATTGATTGCTGAACAAACGAGTGAACTTCACTTCGTATGAGATTCTTGCATTCTTCATGGAGTGGACCACAACTTTCATCCTCGGGAGCCATCATGCGTTCGAGTAATTTCTGGCGTCGTTTGTACATAATATCGCGATGTTTATTCATAATATCGTCGTACTGTACAACGTGGCGACGAATATCAAAATTTCTTCCCTCTACGCGTTTTTGTGCACTTTCAATAGATTTTGAAACAATACCATTCTCTAGCGGAAGGTCTTCTGGGAAATTCATGCGGTCCATGAGAGATTTAATCTTGTCGCCACCGAAGAGGCGCATGAGATCATCCTCTACAGAGACAAAGAACTGACTCTCTCCTGGATCACCCTGTCTTCCAGAGCGTCCACGGAGCTGATTATCGATACGACGTGATTCATGTCGTTCTGTTCCAAGGATCGCAAGTCCACCAAGGGCGGATACCTCTTCTGAAATT
>CAYRWT010000051.1:0-6380 GCA_964428105.1 uncultured Candidatus Peribacteria bacterium | reverse complement strand
CTAAGAGAGGATGGCGTAATTTTTGTATCGATTGATGATAATGAAATTCATCATTTAAGAATGATGATGAATGAGATTTTCGGTAATGATTGTTTCATTCAAGAAATAATTTGGAAAAATAAATATGGACCAGGGGCAATGACAAAAGGATTTGGAAATGTTCACGAATACATTTTATGTTACGGAAAAAAGCCACTTATGGGGATTCAAGCGCCCCTTACAGAAGAGGAAATACTCCAATATAAGCTTCAAGATGATAAGCACTCGATAAGGGGCGGTTTTATTACTCAGCCGCTAATGACTCGAAGCAAAGATGATAGACCGAATCTTATATATCCGATTTCGCACGATGGCGAGGAAATTTGGCCAGATAAGCAGTGGATTTGGGAAAAGGAACGATTATTGAGAGCAATTAAGAATGATGAAGTTGTATTTAAGAAGAATGATGCAAAATGGAGCGTTAGGTTCAAGCAGTACTTAAAAGATGAAAATGGAAAGCTTAGAAAAGGTAAGCCTATTTCAATTCTTGATGGCCCTTTCAATCAGGAGGGCACATGGGAAATTGAGGAAATATTTGGGAGTAAAGATGCTTTTGATAATCCTAAGCCGAGTAGTCTTATCCAACGGTTACTGGCAATGGAAATTAACGGCGATGATTCTAAAGATTTCATCGCACTCGATTCCTTTGCCGGCTCCGGCACAACAGCTCAGGCTGTTCTTGCGCTCAATGGACAAGATGGTGGTAATCGTCGTTTCATTCTCATTGAGTGTGAAGACTATGCTGACAAGTTGACCGCAGAGCGTGTCCGGCGCGTGAGCAAAGGGGTGAAGGATTCCAAGGATGAAAAGCTAAAAAATGGGCTTGGTGGAACTTTCAGCTTCTTTGAACTCGGAAAACCCATCGACATCGATAAGATGCTCGATGGCAAAGAGCTGCCGTCATTCGAGAATCTCGCACACTACGCCTTCTTCACCTCAACTGGAGAGACGTTCAATCCTAAACAGATGAACGAGAAGGAGTTCTACATCGGAAGTAGCAGCGCCTATGAGGTCTTCATGCTCTACACGCCAGATGCAGACAAGCTCAGGGGCATGGCACTGAATCTCGACTTCGCACAGACGATTGAAAAGAAGTTCCCGGGGAAGCCGAAGCTTGTCTTCGCCCCGGCCTGTTTTCTCGAAGAGTTTGATCTGCGTGAGCGCAACATTCGCTTCGCTCAACTCCCCTTTGAAATCTACCGTCTCGCTGACTGATGGCACTCCTTCTAAAGGACTTCCAACGGCATACGGTTGATGAAATGGAAGCCTTCTTCGGGTCTCTTGCTATAGAGAAGGGGAAATTTGAGCGCGTCCCTGAAGAAGTCATTAAGGAGTATGGCGATATCAACTGGCCAGAGAAGGCTTGGCAGAGCCTTTTTGTCTTCGGCCACCCAAATCACGAATACCGAACAAAGAAGACCGGGCACGGCAAGCACTGTCCTCATTTTTGTCTTAAGCTCCCCACAGGTGGAGGCAAGACGCTCATGGCAACGTATGCCATTGAGCAGTATCTGAAGTCTAGAAAGAATACGAATGGCTTAGTGCTATGGGTCGTACCGAGTGAGCAGATTTTTGCGCAGACGCTCAAGGCGCTTAAAGACCGCAGCCATCCCTACCGCGAGAAGCTCGATGACATCACGGGTGGACACATAAAGATCATCACGAAGAAGGACAACTTCTCTCCGCAGGACGTGAAACAAGGGCTGGTGATTCTTGTGATGATGCTGCAATCGTTTAGTCGCGATCAACTCAAAAAGGATGATCTGAAGTTCTTTCAGGATGATGGACGTTTCCCCGAATTCTTCCCCTCAGAGACGAACATCGAGAAGCAGAAGGCGCTCTATGCAGCCTTCCCGAACCTCGACCCGCCACCCTCTTTCGATGCACTGTTACCCACTCCCGTACGCACATCGCTTGGGAACGTGGTGAAAATTCTGGAGCCGCTCATCATTCTTGATGAAGGCCACAAGGCTAAGAGCGAGCTCGCCCTCTCTGCACTCAGCGAGTGCAATCCATCCTGCGTTTGCGAACTTACAGCCACTCCGTCCGAGGGTAGCAACGTCCTCTTCAGCGTTGCCGGGCGTGAGCTGGAGCGGGAGGGCATGATTAAACTTGATCTTAATCTCGTGGAGAAAGAGGTTACAGACTGGAAGCGGCTCGTGGATTTCTCCGTTCAGGAACTCGTTTCATTACAGAAAGAGGCAGATACATACCGGAAGCAATCGAGCGTCTACATCCGTCCCATCAACCTCATTCAGGTGGAGAAGACGGGTAAAGACCAGCGCGCAGCAGATACGATCCACGCAGATGATGTGAAGGAGTACCTGATCGACTCCGGTGTGCCTGCCGACCAGATCGCCATAAAAACCAGCAGCCAGAATGACATCGAAGATGTTGATCTCTTCTCTCCGGCGTGTCCCGTGCGTTTCATCATCACCAAGCAGGCGCTTCAGGAAGGATGGGACTGTTCCTTCGCATACCTCCTTACTGTGCTCTCGGGCAGCAAGAGCAAGACAGCCCTCACGCAGCTCGTAGGACGTGTCCTACGCCAGCCCTACGCCCGTAAGACGGGCAATGAGGCACTGGATCAGAGCTACGTCTTCTGCCTGCGTGACTCCTCCAGAAGCCTCATTGAGGTCATCAAGAAGGGATTCGAGCTTGATGGTCTCGGCGACCTGTTCGATCGCGTGAAGCCGTCCAGCGCCAGGGACACGGATTTGGGAGAGCGGAAGAAGCAGGAGATCAGGAAGCCCGAATACGAAAAGAGTCTTGAGGAGTTCATTCTCCCCATCTTCGTGACGAGAGATAGCAAGGATGAAGTGAGAGAGCTCGATTTTGCCTACGATGTTCTGCCTTTCATCGACTACGAGAAGATCGACCTCTCCGCACTGGAAGACGTACATCTCGATACGAAGAAGCAGAGCCGCAGCACCATCACCGCTTTCAACTTTTCCTCGAACATTGCGGCTGACAGTGAAGAGTTTCTCGCTATCAAAGAGAAGGAAGATAATCCCTTTGGGGATACCGAGTTCCGTGTGAGCTTCTTCGTGCGGAACATTCTCGATCTCGTCCCGAACCCTTGGGTGGGGAAACAAGTGATCGACCGTGCGCTGGTGATCCTGCGGAAGCGATTCAAAGAACAGCAGATCGCTGAGAATCAGATCATCTTCCTCGATGCCATCCGCATTATCCTCGGCGGCGACAACGAGAAGCTCGGTGAGATCAATCGTCTTGCCCGAGAGGTGTTCATCAAGAAGCTGAAGGATGATGAGATTCGCTTTGTCCTCCGGTTCGATGCGGATTCTGTTTTGGAGAGGGAGAACTACTACGAGGGACAGGGCAGAGAATCATTCAAAATGAGCCTCTTCGAGCCTGTGGTGAAGGGCTCCATGAACGACTTTGAGAAGGACTTCGCCCACTTCCTTGAGGAGAAGACTGATCGCACGTACTGGTGGTACAGAAACAAGCCAAAAAACGGCTACCACCTCGTCGGATGGCGCAAAGGACGATTCTACCCTGATTTCATCTTTACGACGCAGGAGAAGCGCCCAGATCGCTTCCAGAAGGTGTTTGTGGTGGAAACGAAGGGCGCGCACCTCGGCCAAACGCAGGACACACAGTACAAGCGTGAGCTGGTGAAGGAGTACAACGAGTTCTTCGGAAAGATAAAAGAGCCGTGGGGAGCTATAAAGGAGAAAGTCTTCACTCCGCCGAAAAAGGTGCATTTCGAGCTCGTAACGCAGGGTGAGTGGCAGAGTGAGGTGAATAAGCTCTTTGCATCAAAATGATTTGTAACTTTTCTATGGATACTCATGTACCTCTCTCGGTTGATCATCAACAACTATCGTTCAATCAAGAGAATTGATCTGCGCTTTGAACACGGGAAAAATGTAATCGTTGGCAGAAACAATGCAGGCAAAAGCAACATCATCCGCGCGATTGATTTGGTTCTTGGAGAGTCTTCTCCGACATATCAAAAATATGAGAATGTGAGCACGGGGGATTTTTATTACAACAACCTCGGAGAGGACATTGTGATTTACTGTGAGCTGCAACGTGGTGATGAAGAGCAGTTGAACTACGAGGAAATGTACAAGTGCATTGGCTTCTACAAGCAAAATGCTCGGCTTCACTTGGATGACATAAATCTGGATACCTTTCTCACTCAACTCAAAGCGATTTTTACTATCAACCCCGACAACCTGGGTAGAAACGAAAAAACGTATGTGAATCCAAAACTGAGGAACCAGAGCACATTTGAGAATGAGTTCGGCAATATGTTCAATTTCGCGTTTGTTTTTATAGCACACTACGATGCGGCATCGGAAAGAGTGGAAAAGGAGCTTTGCTTTCTATATCGAGAGACGGATGCTGAGGATTGGAATCTAGCTTTTCGGGCATCAATCAGAAACGAACTTTTGCAAAGTGCCATTATCCCTTCTTTCAGAGATCCATTTTCTCAGCTAAAAATCTCAAATTGGAGTTGGTACGGGAAACTCTTGCGTAACTGTATTGATCCGAAGAATCCCGCACTGGTTGCGGCTTTCCAACAGGTAAAAGAGGCATCGAATGAGGTTTTCAATAACCTACACACCAAAATCAACAACAGCAGAGTCAAAATAGCCTTTCCCGAGACAACAGTTTCTTTTCAATTCAATCCAGATACAAAGCACGACGTTTACAGCAGTGCTCTTATTTACGTAGATGACGGTTTCCTCAGCAAACTCCAAGACAAAGGTGCAGGCATACAAAGCGCGGTCATCATCGGAATGTTCGACTTTTACACGAGAGAAGTTGCACATGTCAGCAGCTCATTACTCGCCATCGAGGAGCCGGAGTTGTATCTGCATCCACATGGAAGGCGCGTTATATCAAATCGCCTCGATGATTTTCTTGATGGTGGAAAGAATCAGGTGATAGTGACCACTCACTCATCGGAGTTCATCAATTCGGCACATGAAAATCTGAACATCATTGTTGTGAGTAAGGACAAATTGAGGGGAAGCGTTGCGCATAATGCCAGTTTCAAAACTGCGAAGGAGAAGCAAATCCTTATCAGGAGTCAGAACGCCGAAATGTTCTTTGCGGACGCAGTGATCTTGGTAGAAGGTGGAGGAGACAAATACACTTTGGAAACAATCGCTGAGGAGTTTGGAATTGAAAATGGACTGGGTGCAAATTGGCTCAATGATCACAACATTTCAGTGATTCCGGTGATTGGGAAATGTGAGTTTTGCAACTATGTCATCAAGCTCAAAGAGGTAGGCATTACACATTTTGTAATGGCAGATTTTGACTGTGTGAAACGAGGGCTGAGCGAGTTCCTTACAAAACTCAACATGACCACGCTGAAGACCTCTCACAACAGCCTGAATGGAAAAATCTGTCAGCAATGCCCAACAGCCAAATCGACCGATGAACTTCCGGCGGCACTCAAAACAGAACTTCAAACCTTTCAGCAGGCTCTCAAGCAAGAACGCATCATTCTACTCAATGGCAACCTCGAGTATTTTTATACAGACCAAGGAAAACAATCCATACAGGGCATCAGTGGCAAAGAAGAAGCCGCTTTGCATCTTGTGGGGCAAACCCTCAATTCAACTGTTGCCATCTCCACTCTAATCAAATGCGATGAGCAAAAGGCGTTATTAGAACTGGTAAGGCAGACAGTCGTACCCATATCTACCGCTCCTGAGGCAGAGGCTGATTCTATCGCGGAAGAGCCCGATGCTACGCAGGTCGAAGAGCTGCCATTCTGAGCTAATTTAGATTCGGCGGTGTATATTCTCGTCAGTTCTGAAAGGACGAAGGCTGTGGAGGCAGTTCGGAATTACTTACAGAAGCTCTTTGACGAATCTAGTTATAAGATCACAAACCTCTTCATATCTCGTGGCCTATCCATAAGCTCTATGAGCGTATGCAATGAATAATCAAGCTTTATGTATGTTTCTAGAATTTCCGTTACATCACGGACAAAGAACGGAGACGGTTCGGAATTAACCCTCCATGCTCCCCCATTCGGGACTAATAAGACTCACTTCTTTACCCTAGACACACCCCCCAAAAATCAGTAAGCTCGTGGCTCGCCCCGCGCACGCAGCGGGCCGTTTTTGCGTGTTTTGACATTTTTTTACCGCCCGCCCTTCGTGGCCAAACTGCTGTTTGGCACCTCAGGGTGACACGGAGCGGGTTCCCCTTACTGCTTATGGACGCCATTATCGTGAAAGGAGCGAAGATGCATAATCTGAAGAACATTGATGTGGAGATCCCCAGGAACAAACTGACTGTCATTACGGGGGTGTCCGGCAGCGGAAAGTCGACCTTAGCCTTCGACACCATTT
>CAYRWT010000050.1:2745-6615 GCA_964428105.1 uncultured Candidatus Peribacteria bacterium | reverse complement strand
AAGAGCTCAAAGGCATGTTCGCTGGTCGCAATATTCCAGTAGAGAATACAAATGTAGAGTCTGGAGATGTCCTTCTGTTTGTTGCTCTTCCGCAGGGCTCTATTTGCTTAGGGAAAGCTCTTTTAAAGAATGGAGTGCTGCAGAATCGTTTGCCTCGCGATATTGTGAGGATGTTTTCATGAGAGGAAGAATCCAATGTTTTTTAAAAGCAAAGAAGTTTGCAGAAAGTAATATTTTCACCAAGGAGGGGCGTGCGCCACCGGTGGGGGTCGGCTGGTGGGAATTGGCGCACACGCGTTTCTTTCGTCCTTTCTTTTCGCTCGGAAAAGAAAGGACTACCAAAAGAGCAAACCGACCTAACAAGTGGAAAAAGAAAACGGAAAATTGAGGAATCTTTCTTTGTGCTACACTCTTTCTCCTAATGGACATTCGTGAAGAAATCCGCGCTCGGCTTCCTATTGATCAGCTAGTTGCTCAGTACCGACAGCTGACACGCAAGGGGAGAAATTATGTTTGCTTATGCCCATTTCACAATGACACACACCCAAGTTTCTTAGTTTCTCCAGACAAGGGGATTGCGTACTGCTTCGCGTGCCAGACAGGTGGGGATATTTTTGCATTCTTCCAGAAGATTGAAAATGTAGATTTTCCAACAGCCTTAAAGATGCTTGCAGAGAAAGCAGGGGTAGAGATCCCAAAGGAGAACTTCAAATCCACTGGTCCATCAAAAGATGAGAAGGAGCGAATACGTATGTGCTTAGAAGCTGCGATGCAGTTTTACCAATCAAATCTTCGCTCGTCAGAGGCTGCTAAAGCGTATATCGAGAAGCGTATTGTTCCGGTTCCACTGCTCGAGAAGTTTGCGATCGGTTACGCACCAGATGGATATTCTGTAACGTACGAACATCTTCTCAAGTGTGGTTTTTCGAAATCCGAAGTACTGGCAGCAGGGCTTGGTATCCAGCGCGAGCTCCAGGATGAGCGCATTCTCGATAGATTTCGTAACCGTATCATGTTCCCTATTACTGACGCACAAGGTGCTGTTATCGGATTTGGTGGACGTGATCTGGGAGGACAAGATGCGAAGTACATCAATAGTCCAGAAGGACTTCTGTACCACAAATCCTCCGTGCTCTTTGGCTTACATCAAGCTCGAGAAGCAATTCGAAAAACAAAGCAACTCATCTTAGTCGAGGGATACTTCGATACAGTCGCTTGTCACAAAGCAGGTATCGAAAATGTCGTTGCAGCAAGCGGAACAGCCCTTACAGAAGATCATGTGCGACTCATCAAGCGCTACGCCGATAGCGTCATCCTCTGTCTGGATATGGATGAAGCAGGGCAAAAGGCTGCAGATAGGGCATTTCAGTTGCTCTCTCGCGCAGATATTCCAGTCCTCACTGTCCGTATTCCATCCAAGGATCCAGATGAACTCGCAATCGAAGATCCTAGCAAACTCGCACATATTTTGCAGCATGCAGCTTCTCCGTATATCGAAGTATTGCTTTCAGAAATTTCTCCTTCGATGAATGACATAGAGCGCAAGACATATCTCGATCGTCTATTCCCACTCCTTGCATCTCTGTCATCGTCACTCGATCTTCGCTCAGCCATAGAGAAAATTGCCCCTGCGCTGAAGGTACTCGACAATGAGCTTCTTCGTGATTTTACTTCCTGGAAGGCAAGAGAGCAGCAGGGAAAGCGTGCAGCAATCAGTTTGCCACAAGAACACCTTTTTGCCTCATTTGAGCTCTGTATCGGTCTTGCGCTTCTGTACCCAAAACAACGTGAGTTTTTGCGTGAGCTTATAGCACTCGATGAGAAAATATGGGAAGCAGTGCGTTTACGGATTTCCAGTGCACCAGCCAGTGAGTCATCACTCGATATCCTTGCAACAATTGATGTGCCAGAGGATGTACGTGAGAGATTGCGAATTATTTTGCTGTACTGCGAAGAGTCATTCCCTATTTGGTCAGATTCACTTGCGTCAAAGGAAACAAAAAAACTCTTAGCTCGTGCCAACAAAGATATTCTTGTGCGCAAACAAGCTGAGGTGATCACGAAACTCAAAGATGCGAAGCTTCGTGGTCGTAAGGATGAAGAAGATATGTTGCTTACCACGTATCAGCAGATTTTGAAGCTTTCAAAGATGGTTGGGTAGTAGAAGATAAGTTGGGGGATAAAGGATATTTTAAGGAGCTGCAGCCTTCCATGGCTGCAGATGGTATGACAAAATCTTACGAATGCGCCCATGGAAGGGCGCGCTCTTATTGTTATGCTTAGGACATCGTGTACGGTAGAAGAAGCTATAAGCTAAAAAGCTCGCCCTCCTTCCCTTGTCAACAGCCTCTAAAGCGTCTATCCTCCTTGAGCTCTTATGGCGTCACATCCACGGAGTTTCATCTCCCAGCCGACGGATCAGGATTTGAAGAAATTTCCTGATGAAGTAACACACCTCGTGAAAAAAGGTCGCGAGCAACGGTATGTTACGCACCAAGAAATTTTGAAAGCCCTGCCAAATGCAGAAGAAGATATCGATCTTTTGGATGAGGTGTATACGCTTTTTATGAGCCTTGGCATCGAGGTGATCGATGTGAAAGAGGCATTGATTTGGAAGAGGAAATCGACCGGTGCAGTGAATCAGCAACAGCGCAGTGATGAGTTCGATGAGGCTGCGAGTGGTGCAATCACAGCAGCAGATAGTGACGATGAATCCCTCGAAGTTGTCGCGAAGGCTGGTATCACACTCAAGGGTGAGAAAGAAACTGCAGATAAAAAGAAGAAAGAGCGCGAAGTGGACCTTCTCGAGATCAGCAATGACTCTGTGCGCATGTATCTCTCGGAGATCGGTCGTGTTCCCTTGATTGATGCAAGAAAGGAAGTGGAGCTAGCACGTCGTATCCGCAAAGGAGATGCTTCAGCCAAGCAGCAGCTTGCAGAGGCAAACCTCCGCTTAGTCGTGAGTATCGCGAAGAAATACATAGGTCGTGGTCTATCGTTTCTCGATTTGATCCAAGAAGGCAATATCGGTCTCTTCCGTGCTGTCGAGAAATTTGATCCTGAGCGCGGATTCAAGTTCTCCACGTACGCAACTTGGTGGATCCGCCAAGCGATCACACGTGCTATCGCAGATCAAGCTCGCACGATTCGTATCCCTGTACACATGGTGGAGACGATCAACAAGCTCACACACACGCAGCGTCGCTTGGTACAGGAACTTGGTCGTGAGCCAACAGTGGAAGAGCTCTCTGTGGAAATGGAGATGGACATAAAGAAAGTTCGTCACATCCAGAAGATCAGCCAGGACATCATTTCACTTGAAGCTCCGGTTGGGTCCGAGGAAGACAGCAAGCTCGGTGACTTTATCGAGGATGAAGAAGCAGTGAATCCATTTGATGCGACAAACAGGCAGCTACGCAAAGAGAATGTGCACGCGATGCTCGAGTACCTTACTCCACGTGAGAGGAAGATTATCGAGATGCGCTTCGGGCTGCGTGATGGAATCGGTCATACTCTTGAGGAGGTAGGAAAAGAGTTCAATGTCACTAGAGAGCGTATTCGTCAGATCGAGGCGAAGGTTCTCCAGAAACTCCGTGATCATCCTCGCTCTGCATGTATCCGTGAGCAGGCATCCACGATGAAGGTGCAGTACCCTAGCATTCTCACAGGAAATCTTTGTCCAGATTGTCGCCGCGGCTCACTCGTAGAACTTAAGCAAGTGGGGAAAAATTATATGAAGTGTGATCGCTGTGCGTACATGGTGGGATCTGCAGTTGCTAAATAACTCTATTCTCCTGTGCATCTCTTCTCTGTTATCAGCTCGTCATTCCGGCTTTGTGTACAGAGGAAGAAAGAGATTCTTTTGCTGTG
>CAYRWT010000050.1:0-2645 GCA_964428105.1 uncultured Candidatus Peribacteria bacterium | reverse complement strand
ATTGCTTTTACATGGATGTTCTTCTTCGCAGGGATCTTCATCACACCCTTTGTCTATGCGTCGCTGAGTATCCTCCTCGCTCGTCGGGGTGGAGTGTTTGCAAGTATCCGAGAGTCTTTCCTCGCAGCACGGAGGCATTATTGGTTTACATTCTTTGGCATGATTATGGGTGTTTTGTATCTCTTTGCTCTCCATACTGTCCTTACGATTGCTCTACAGTCTATCGGGGGACTCTTTAGTATCCTTGCTCCAGATTCCATCACCATCTCGCGCCTTGGCACGGTCCTTAAGAATTCTTTTATCCTCTTGCCGTGGATCTTCTATGAATTTTATACGCTGGAGCTATCACTAAAGATTTGGAAGGGGAAGTAAGCGAGCTTGTAGAGGTAGTTGATCTCTATTATAAGGCGCTCCAGGTATAGAACGTTATATTGTCATATTGCTATATTGATACGTTGCTTATAACAAAGGAAATTTTTTAACAATATGACACTATAACAATATCACAATTTCTTTCGCATCCTCTGATTCCTTTGTTTCCCTATTGCAGGCGTGGTGTACAACGCTACCATAGAAGTCACTATGACAACTTCATCACCTTCATTTCCTGGTATTTGGTCCTTTTATGGAGAGGCGTTTCTTCTGATAAAGAAGTATTGGAAGATTTTTACGATGCTTATGGCTCTCAATGTTTCGTTGTCACTACTATCTTTACAAATTTTGATGCCACAATTACTGAGCGTATTAACAATAACCCAAGAAATGAAACTAGCAAAAGATCCTGAGGTTATACAATCTCTTGCTTTACAATTAATACAAATATATCCATCACTCCTTATACACTTATTGCCATTGTTTTTCTTAGGTACAGCACTGGGGATGGTAATATATTTCCAGGGCAGTAGGGTAGTCGCTATAGAGAAAACAGGAAAAGATCGCCAGTACTTTGAGGGATTTTGGTCATGGTTTGGTGCAGGAATTCTTGCTTGTGTTGGAGTACTTATTTTTTGTGCAGTATTCATTATAGCAATGCTTATTTTAAATATTGGCGTCTCCTTATTTCATAATCAATACATAAATTTTATTGCTATTTTTATACTATTTCTATTGTTTATTGGATCCTCTATTTTTAGCTATTTGTTCGTCATGATTGCAACGTTGTTGCCACTTCTAAAGGGTGTTGGTCCGCTGCTTGCATGTAAAAAAAGTCTGAAAATTATAGGGGCCCAATGGAAGTTTGCTCTTTGGAAGTCGTTGCTTTTTATTCTAACAGTTATTGTTGTTTATGGGGCATGGATGATCATTCAATTCCTTATGAGATTGCCAACTTTTTTATTGAAAAATAATATTTCTACTATGCTTTCAGTAGAAAGTATTGGTCTAATACTAATAGCTTCTATTGCAACATTTTTTGTCATTCTTACTTTGTATCTTGCTATGAACCTTTTCGCTACTGCCATGATCAAAAGAGGCGAGAAACTAGGCGTGAAGATATCGTAGATGATTGCCTGTCGTTATAACTCCGGGACGCCACGTCCCGGCTGCGGTTGTTGTACTACTCACTACGCACTACAAACTACTCACTTCGTTTGGCACTTTTTTACTCGTCGACTACTATGCCCTTGTGGATTACTCTTCTGAATTTAGTAGGCTCAACTCAGCGCAGCGCCGTGCAGTAGAGGCGATCGAGGGACCAGTGATGGTGATCGCGGGTCCGGGAACAGGAAAAACGCAGGTGCTTGCGATGCGAGTGGGGAGAATCTTAGAGAAAACTCAGGTGAATCCAAGTAACATCCTTTGCCTTACATTTTCTCTTGCTGGAGCGAAGGCGATGCGAGAGAGGCTCAGGGCTCTCATCGGTCCGAGTGCGTATGGAGTCACTGTGAGTACCATCCATGGTTTCTGTAATGATTTGATTTTGCAGTACCCACAGATCTTTGAAGATTTTCCTTCCTCTGAGCAAGTGAGTGATCTCTCTGCTCTACGTATCGTGCGGAAAGCGATTGCTGACTTAGGGAGCGGCTCACAACTTGGAAGAATTTCTGGTGCAGAGAAAGATAGAGCATCCGATGTTCTTTCTGCGATTCACGAACTCAAGCGTGAGGGTGTATCTCCAGAACATATCGAGTCTATCTTAGTGCAGTACGAAGAGGAGCTTATGACGACGAAGGGAGGGAAAGCGAGAAAAGAGGGGAGTAAGGTACTCGAAGATGCGAAGCGAAAAATCAAGCAACTCAGTGAGTTTATCTCTGTCTACCGTGCTTACCGTCAGGCGCTACAAGACTCGCAGCGTTTCGATACGGATGACATGATCCTCATCGCGCTTAAAGCACTTCGTGAGCACGAGTGGCTGAGAGTTATTCTCCAAGAGAGATATCAGTACGTGCTCTTAGATGAATTCCAGGACCTTAGTGGCTCACAAAATGCCGTGATCGATGCGCTGCTCACATACGTCGGAGTAGATTTCGATCCAAATATCTTCGTCGTAGGGGATGACGATCAAGCGATCTACCGGTTCCAGGGTGCCAGTATCGGGAGCATGCTAGGGTTCCTGAAAAAATATCCGAAAGCGCAGGTTATAACACTTACGGAAAACTATAGGTCCGTGCAGTCGATTTTGGATACTGCGAGTACGTTGATTGCTG
>CAYRWT010000049.1:0-6819 GCA_964428105.1 uncultured Candidatus Peribacteria bacterium | reverse complement strand
GTGGTTCGAGTCCACTATTGCCCACCACGTCGCTCACGAGCGACGTGGCACGCCATACTTCTTCAAAATGACAGATTTATGAGAGATATTGAGTACGAAGCATCGGTCAGACGTCATACTGCATATCCTTTGAGTGATGTTCGGCATTTAGAATTTGCTGAAAGTCGTACATCAATGCTGTTATGTATGCAGCATCGACAAAATTCTGCTCGTGAACTCGGTGAACTTTCAGGAAGCGATCTGCGCTATCGTCAGATGGTAACATCGTCTAAGGAACGTCACTCATAATATTCATTTTCCATTTTCCAAATTAATCCTAAAAACAAATTCTTTCTTTTGACAATCCCTTTTGTGGAAAACTACTCCAGTTATCCACATACATCATGATAGGGTTGCCCTCGCATTATGTTGCTCCTCAAATCCGCCATCGCATTTATCCTCCTGCTGACACTTCTCATCATTTTGCATGAGCTGGGTCACTACATTCTTGCGCGAATTTTCAAAGTCGATGTGGAGGAATTTGGCTTTGGTTTGCCGCCAAAAATTGCGACGATCTTTCATCGGGGCATGACAGCATTTACTATTAATTTAATTCCCTTTGGTGGCTTTGTACGCTTAAAGGGAGAGAGTGCTGTCGGCACTGACGAGAGATTTGCTCCTGGGAGTTTCGCTTCCAAGGGTGCGTTACCTCGTCTTCTCATATTGAGTGGGGGAGTGTTCATGAATTTTCTTCTTGCCTTTATGTTGCTCGTCGCAGGGTTCTCGTACTGGAAATGGGTACCGAGTTTTTATTCTGATCTTGAGTCCGTAAAGGCTGCAGCTGCTCGCGGGGAAGTCGTGATGGAAGTTGGTGTCGTGATCAGTGAAGTGTTGTCAGATGGAACAGCAGCGAAAGCAGGTGTCCTCAAGGATTCTATTATTGAGGCAATTGATGGAGTGACTGTGAACGATCCAGATGATGTCATTGCGTTCCAAAAAGGAAAGACATCTGTGATGTACCGATTACGCCAAGGGAAAGATGGTGCTCCACTGGATGTTACAGTTCCTCTTTCTGAAGGAAAGTCTGGTGTCGCGATTTCTCCTCTCTATCAACTCTCATCTCCGAAGCGATCTCTTTCCACTGCCGCACGTCTCGCTCTTCTCGAGACAAAATTTATGATTGTTCAGACTGTGAAGGGACTTGGAAATCTTACCTATAGCTTAGTGACAACAGGAAAGGTTCCAGATGGTATTACAGGAATTGTTGGAATTGCTGTGATGACGCACGCTTCTGTGCAGACTGGGTATTTGCAGTACTTGAATCTCGTTGCGATGTTGAGTTTAAGCCTTGCAATCCTCAATATCTTGCCGCTACCAGCGCTCGATGGAGGTCGTATCATGTTTGTATTTCTCGAGCTTATTTTGCGAAAGCCGCTCAATCAGAAATTTGAGCTTATGACAAATGCAATAGGTTTTGCACTGCTCCTTACGCTCATTGTTGTTATTACATTCAATGACGTGATCCATCTTTTCTAGTACGTTCATGACATCGAATATTGATATCGACCTTTGGCTTTTGGTTCTCAAAAAAATTGAGCCTCAGCTTCAGCGTAGCCAATTCATCACGTGGTTTCGCGATACGACGATCCTCGGGAGAGAAGACAAAACTCTTATTGTTGGATTGCCGCTACCGATGTACTTGAATTGGCACCTTGAACACTATCGATCCATGACACTCGATGCATTGCATGAGATCGATCCTACTGTCGAGCAGATTGTGTATAGAGTGGATGTAGGACTCAAAGATGATGCAGCGAGGACACTCAAGCTCCTCGAACATTTCCCCGAACGCAAGCGTAGGAAACTTCCAAATAAATCTGAAGTGAAATTGGCAGAGGGTCTTACAAGCAAGCTCTTACATTCCAGCTATTCACTGGAAAACTTTGTCGTAGGACCAAATAACCGCCTCGCACATGCTGCATGTTGCGCTGTAGCACAGCAACCGGGAGGGAAGTACAATCCACTCTTCCTTTATGGTGGAGTAGGACTTGGGAAAACTCATCTGTTGCAAGCGACTGGCAATGCTATTTTGAAGTCTGTCCCAAACGCAGCAATTGTCTATACGACAACAGAAGATTTTACAAATCAGGTGATTGAGGCGATACGACACCAGAAAATGGAGTTATTTCGACGACGGTATCGAGAAGTGGATGTGCTCATCATCGATGATGTGCAATTCCTCGCAAATAAGACGATGACGCAAGAGGAATTCTTCCATACGTTCAATGTTCTTACGGAGGGGAGAAAGCAGGTGATTATTAGCTCGGATCGACATCCGAAAGAGCTCACAGATCTTCCAGATCGCCTTGTCTCTCGTTTTGAGCGAGGAATGATTGCTGATGTAAGTGCACCGGACTATGAGACGCGTCTTGCAATTCTCACGGAGAAAGTAAAAGAGTATGAGCTGTTCATCGATCAAAAAGTTCTTGCATTCATCGCTGAGCATGCCACACGTCATGTGCGTCAGCTCGAGGGTATCCTCATGCAGGCGGTGGCACAGTATGAGCTCGAACACAGGATGCCAACTGTTGGGAGTATCGCAGAGATCATGCGTAAGCTTTGTGATGATCCAAGCTTGGGTCTCACCGAACAAACAGGGAGTGAAAAGGTGATTCTTCCTTCCAAACTTCCCACGTTTCAGGATCTCCTCGAAGCGGTAAGTAGTTATTATTCGATTTCTGTGCAGGATATGCTCGGAGAGTCGAGAGTACGGGAAGTGATGTTGCCACGGCAGATTTCGATGTACCTAGGGAAGAAGCACCTGCGTATGAGCTTCGTGCGCATCGGTGAAGCGTTTTCTGATCGTGATCACACGACAGTGATGCACTCAGTAGAGAAGATTGAGTCAAAAATTCAAGAGGATCCACAGCTGCTTCGCGAAATTCGTGCAATAGAACGCGAAGTAGGGCTTGTTGGTGCTGTGTAAATTTGACAGAGGATAGTAATTGTAGATAATTATGCGCTATGCCTATTGAAAGACAAATGAATGACGATCTTCCTTGGGATGATTGGGGAGAGCCGCCGCAGTCTATTGAAGCATTCTTGATTGGATTGGACGAGACATTACGAGGTGCTTATTGTCTTGATTCTTCTACAAAGAGAGGATGTGATATTCAACATCAGCGTGAAAGATTTCATACACGTTTGACCCTTGAGTTACGATTATTCCTTTTGCAAAAAAATGCCGATGTAGTTCGCTGGCAAGCAATGTGTACATCGTTATTAGGTGATCGAGAAATTCTTAAAAAATTTGATCCTTCTGATGTGACAATATAGAGTTCATTCGCTACGATGATGACCATGTCAGCGCCTATCGTCATCGATGATCTCTACAAAATTCGCCACTCACTAGCACACGTCCTGGCTCAGGCGGTGCTTAAACTGTGGCCAAAAACACTCATAGCAATTGGTCCTCCAATTGACGATGGTTGTTACTACGATTTTCTTTTTGAGACGCCTATTTCGGTGGAGAATCTTTCTGAGATCGAGAAGCAGATGAAGAAGATTCTAAAAGACGCACAGACCTTTCGCTGCGATACACTGAGTGTCACAGATGCAAAAGCATTCTGGAAGAGTCGCAATCAGAAGTTCAAAGTTGAGCTTATTGAAGACTTAGAAAAGAATGATGGGGTAAAGGAAGTGACGCACTATACGAACCTGAATAGAAACGGTGAGGAAACATTCGTCGATCTCTGTCGTGGTGGACACGTGGAGAACTTCAAAGATATTCCTTTTGATGCCTTTAAGCTCATGAGTGTTGCGGGGGCGTACTGGAGAGGAGATGAGAAGCGTGAGCAGCTCACGCGTATCTATGTTGCGGCGTTTCAGACGAAAGAAGAGCTCGCTGCTCACCTCGCTCGTATCGAAGAAGCGAAGCGTAGAGATCATCGTAAGCTTGGCAAAGAGCTCGATCTGTTCACATTTAGTGAGATGGTAGGACCAGGGCTTCCACTTTGGACAGCGCGTGGGACCATCATCGTCGATGAACTGGAGCGACTCGCAAAAGAAACAGAGAAGGAGCTCGGGTACTTACGCGTGCGCACACCCCATATCGCAAAGGGGAAACTTTACGAGCAGACTGGGCACCTCGCGCACTACAAGACATCCATGTTCCCTTCGATGAAGCTCGATGGAGAAGAGGAGTACTACTTGAAACCCATGAACTGTCCGCATCATCACCAGATTTTCAAGTCTGCACCTCGTAGCTATCGCGATCTCCCTATGCGACTTGCGGAGTATGGACACTGTTATCGTTTTGAAGATAGCGGCGCACTCTTCGGACTTATGCGTGTACGTTCGCTCTGCATGAACGATGCACACATCTACTGCAGCGAAGAGCAGTTTGAGGCGGAATTCATCAGTGTAGCCAATATGTACATCCGGTACTTCAAACTCTTTGGTATCGAGAAGTATGTGATGCGACTTTCGCTCCATGATCCGAAGGAGCTCGGGAAGAAATATGTGAATGCTCCAGCGCTTTGGATCAAAACAGAAGAGATGGTGCGCTCTGCGATGAAGAAAACAGGTTGTGAGTTTATAGAGGTTCCAAACGAAGCAGCATTCTACGGGCCAAAAATCGATGTCGAAGTATGGAGTGCTATCGGTCGCGAATTTACACTCGCTACGAACCAGGTCGACTTCGATGTTCCAGGAAAAGTTGGTCTTTCGTATATTGATCCTCTGGGGAAGGAGACAGTACCTCTCTGTATCCATAGAGCACCACTTGGCACACATGAGCGCTTCGTAGGATTCTTGATCGAGCACTTCGCTGGACTCTTTCCACTCTGGCTCTCTCCAGAACAGGTGCGCATTCTTCCCGTTGCTGCTCCACACAATGAGTATGCGGTTTCATTGTGCGAAGAATTGAAGAAACAAGGAGTGCGTGCATCCGTTGCTTCCTCGGAAGATTCTCTTGGGAAGCGCATTCGAGAAGGGGAGAAGTGGAAGGTGCCATATCTCGTTGTCGTAGGAGATAAGGAAGTGGCAGAGAGTCATGTTACGGTTCGTAACATCGCTTCGAAGCAACAAGTAGACCTTCCTCGAGATGCGTTTGTATCCTCGGTTCTTCAAGATATTACGCAGCGATCGCTTCGCCCATCCATTGGCTAAATCGTATGTTTGAAGCCTTTCAGATTGGCCCTGTGATCATCTGGGTACGGCTCCTCTTCCTTCTTCTAGGGACATGGATCGCCATTGAATTTTTTCTGCGCTTAGCACATACGGCAGGATTGGGTTTGCAGCCACTACGCGAACAAGGAGGTCGCTTGCTGCTTGCATTTATCTTAGGGGGTCGTCTCTTTGCGATACTTGCAAACTATCAAGTGTATCTTCGGGACCCTCTACGTATTTTCATTGTTTGGGATGGTGGGTTTAGCTTTCTCGGCGGAATGATTGGTATAGGATTTGTGCTGTTTTTTCTTACACGTACACAGCGCGCAACATTTTTACAGTGGCTCGATGTTTTGCTACCTGCAGCGTCTCTTGGCCTTACATTTGATTGGATCGGTATGTTTGCAGCAGCTCAGGCCTATGGAAAGCCTACGAATGTACCATGGGGCGTTGTCATCGAAACGTTCAATGTTCGGTATTCAGTGCCTATTCATCCTGTGCAACTGTATTACGCTGTCTTTTTCTTTGCTCTTACATTTCTGCTACTCATCATTCGTCGGCATTCTAAGAGAGCCGGAGCCGAGACACTGTTTGGTATTGTTCTCGCAAGCATTGTCACGTTCTTGCTTGAGTTTCTCCGTGGAGATTTTTCCATCCCCGTCTTTGCACGACCAACAGATTTCATCTATCTTGCATTCTTATTTTTGAGCCTCGGGATTCTCGCTTCACTCGAACGACGCCTAACACTCAAGGGAAACCTTCTCTATGGTGGATGCGTTATTCTTGCGACGATTGTGTACCTCCTCCTTCGTAATTTCATTCTTGCTGACATTCCATGGAACTATTTTGATCAACCATTACGCTTCAGCCAAGTGCTCGCTGTCCTTGCACTGCTTGCAACCGTAGTATACGTTGTCGTGCACCGACGGAAGTATCCGCATCTTTAATCATTCTTTGGTTATCATTCTATGGAACATCTCACGACAAATCTCGATGGAATATTCCAGGTCCTTCTCGCAGACGGTCCACTCCTCGCTCTTCAGGGCGCACTTTTGCTCTGCGGGCTTCTCATCGTCTTCCTCGTTGCATTTGTAACACGGGATATTCTCTTGCGTAGCGATTCATTGCTCGCACAACTCAGTGCGATTCTCGTTACTGCTGTTTTGCCGGTTGTTGGATTTTTGCTGTATCTCCTCTTTCGACCATCGAACACGCTCTGGGAGCGAGCATTGGAACAAAAGATTGATGCTCTTACTGAACGCACGAAAGAGCATAAAAAGAACGTTCATCACAAGCCACAGTCATCTTCTCATCCATCTCCTTCCAAAGAATTACTATGAAAGCATTTCTCTCATATTGGGTCTGGCCAAATCCAGCAGGATGGCAATATGGTGATACGAAGGTACAACTTCTTATCGCTGCGTGTGTTGGTCTTTTTCTCTTCGGTACAGTGATTCGTTACTGGAGGGCGAGGAGTACAAATACAGTCGCAAAGTCCTTGAGTTCTAGCTGGTCTGTTGTCATTCATTGGTTTGCAGTCATTGCATTGATGCTCGTTGTGAGTCGTGTAGAGCAGATTCAATTTTTCTCTATGCGTCTTCTCTGGGCAGTGTGGGGAGCGACACTACTGATCTATATCGTCTTTCAGGTTCGCAACTTTCATCGTAAGCA
>CAYRWT010000048.1:0-7290 GCA_964428105.1 uncultured Candidatus Peribacteria bacterium | reverse complement strand
AGTTAGTTGCGCGTATCGAGCGTAGTAAACGTCCTGCACTTACAGATCTTCCACTGAAAGAAGAAGTACAGAAATTACGCTCTGAACGCACGCCAATGTACCGGGAGGTTGCAAATATTTTTGTTCCTGCAACAGTGCCATTTTCTCGGCAAGTCTCCTATGCGAAAGGAATGCTTGCGAAGCTCATACATACATTTGATATTCCTCTTCAATCACTCCCTCCTGCCGTGTGCCATTTGTCGTAACACTTCCAAAATCGGCGGAAGTTTCTCCGGAAATTTTTAGCAAACGTGCCAAAGATGTAGGTGCGGATATTCTTGAGATTCGTGGGGATCTCACGCCATCAGTTCCCACATTCGCTTCGCATCTTCCCATACTTCTCTCACCTCGTGGTGCTGATGCAAAGACGATGATCGATCGATTGAAGCCCGCATATCTCGATATCGATGATGGTGAGTCAATTCCAGAATTTTCTGAGGATACGAAACTCATCTGTAGCTATCACAATTACGAATGTGTGCCATCCAAGCGTGAGCTGGAAGAAATCATTACACGTCTTTTAAAGAAGAATCCTGCGATTCTTAAAATTGCAGCGAAAGCACAGTGCTATAGGGATCTCGTGACATTACAAAATATTTCGAATGATCTGCATGCAAAGAACATTCCATCCGTCGTGCTTGCGATGGGGGAGTATGCCGCTCCACAAAGGCTTCTTTCCACGTATCGTAATGCGCTTACATATACATGTTTACAGCAAGAAGACGCAGCAGCACCCGGGCAAATTTTGCTTGGTGAATATTTGGCATTGCAGAAAAAAAATACTCCAAAGATTTTTGGAATTCTTGGTGGAGCGCAAGTTGCATCGAGCTTCAGTCCAAAAATTCATAATGCTCTTTTCATGTCTCACGGTGTCGATGCCATATACACAACATTTCCTGTATCCGATCTTCGAGATGCATGGGAGGGACTCACACAATGTGGTATCTCTGGATTTTCTGTCACTGCACCATGGAAACAGGAGATCATTCCATTGCTCGATACAGTTCGAGGGATCGCTGCTGAGCTTGGTTCTGTGAATACTGTTATCAAGCGAGACGGAAAATGGGTTGGAGAAAATACAGATGTTGTTGGTATCGAGCAGGGGTATCCATCCTTACGTGATCGAAAGCATGCAGTGATTCTTGGTGCTGGAGGAGTCGTACCATCAGTGATTGCAGCACTCAAATCTCTTGGCGTACAAACAATCAGTGTATGGGCTAGGCGAGCAGAGGCGGCACAGGAGATTGCTTCGCGCTTTGGCGTTATAGCTATTTCGAGTGTTGAGAATATAGAATGTGACGTCTGCATCAAGGCAATTTCTGAAGACACCTCCGTGCCACTTCCGAAATTTTCATCTTCAGCGATTGCTATCGATTTACAGTACGGAAAGACAACAAAATTTATGACAGAATTGCACCAGAACAACATCCAGGTTTTCGATGGATTACCGATGCTTCTCGCTCAAGCACTCGAGCAATTTCGCCTCTTTACTGGTATAGTGCCAACTCCTAAGGATTTTTCACTTATTTCTTCTCTCTTCCATGGCAAGTAATAGCTTTGGCACACTGCTTCGGATGACGACCTTCGGAGAGTCACACGGTGAGGCTCTTGGAGTAGTTGTGGACGGATTTCCTGCAAATATTCCAGTGAGCATGGAAGATTTTCTTTCAGAACTAAAGCGCAGAAAACCTGGTCAAAGTGCATTGACGACAGCGCGTGCAGAGGATGATGCACCTGAGATCATTTCCGGCGTCTTCGAAGGAAAATCTACTGGTATGCCGATTACTGTCATCATTCGCAATACAAACCAACGATCAGGAGATTATTCCGCTCTCAAAGATACGTTTCGTCCTGGACATGCAGATGCAACGTACGCGGAGAAATATGGACATCGCGATTACCGTGGAGGAGGGCGTTCTTCTGGGCGTGAGACAGTCGCTCGTGTCGTCGCAGGAGTCCTGGCTCGCAAGATTCTTCCAGATTCCGTTCGTATCATTGGTCACACAGTGAAGATTGGCGCAGTCGAAGCAAAAGAATTTCTTCCAGAAACGATTGAACAAAATCCTGTGCGATGTGCAGACCCATTCGCAGCAAAGGAAATGGAGAAAGAAATTCTTATATGCAAGGAAGCATTTGATTCCCTTGGTGGGTGTATCGAAGTGCGTGTACAGAATCCCCCGAAAAACTTGGGTGATCCTGTCTTCGCGAAGCTGAAATCTCGTCTCGCAGATGCGGTGATGACAATTGGCGCTGTCACAGGATTTTCGTATGGAGCTGGATTTAAAACTTCTCAAATGCATGGGGCAGAATACATTGCTGATCGCAAGAATTTCGGTGGCATGCTCGGGGGCATCTCTACAGGAGAAGATATTGTTCTTACTATGAGCATCAAGCCATCCACTTCTGTTGGGGACATCGCACGCAAAGGTCGCCATGATCCTTGTATTGTTCCTCGTGTAATACCAGTACTCGAAGCGATGGTCGCCTTCGTTCTTGCAGATTGTTATTTGTTGCAGCGAGCATATGGAAATTCTTCTTCTGCAGAGTAATGACACAGAGCAGCTCAAAACTCTCGGGTAATTCTCTTGATTTGCGTGGTCTCGCTATTATCGCAGAGCGCCAGCGCCTTGCACAGAACATAGGTCTTCATAAAATTCAACATGGTATTCCTGTGCATGATGCAGAACGTGAACGAGTATTACTCCAATCTTTTTGTGAGGGTGCTGAGCAGAAGGGGATTGCTACTCAAGGTGCGGGAAAAATTCTGGAGCGTCTTTTCCTTGCTTCAAGAGAAGTACAGCAAAAAATCTCTCATGCTTCGCAAGCTCAATCAAATACTCATTCTACGCAAGAATTCCAACAACTTCGTTTATCGATGGAAGAATTGAACATACAACTCCTCAATTACATGAGAGAACGTGCGCAAATGATTATGGAAAAGAAATCAGAAGGTCTATGTACGAAAGAAGAGTGGAGAGAGATAGCTGTATCGGAGCCGTATAATATAGATTCAACGCTTGCGCAGGATCTGTATGATTTGTTTTCAGAAGTTACACTTACACTTTCATGAAATTAGTAAAAGGCATGACTATCGGGATTATCGGCGGTACGGGTCGTACAGGTCAGCAGTTCGCCAAACTTTTTACGGCTCAAGGTTTTCATGTGCAGATCACGGGTTCGAAGACACAAGAGAAGAATAGAGAACTTGTGAAGACGGCAGACATCCTGCTGTTTTCTGTTCCATTACAATCAGCCTCAGAGATCATTCGTTCTGTTTGCAGATACGCGAAGAGGAAAGATCAGCTGATCCTCGATGTGTCATCTCTGAAAGTTGATCCCGTTCGTGCGATGCAGACTGCGAAAGGAGAAGTGATTGGTATGCATCCACTCTTTGGGCCGTTTACGGATCCCAAGGGCGAGGAAGTGATTCTCTGTCCAGCGAGAGCTTCAAAAGAAACAGAGAAGTCACTGACTCAACTATTACAAGCAATGGGTTTTACCGTACTACGCATGACGCCAAAAGAGCACGATGCGTTGATGGCGATTGTGCAAGTGATCCCACACCTCAAGAGCTTACTCATCGCAGATCTTCTCAAATCCATGCATGTCGATCTTCCAAAAGTAATTCGTTCCTGTACTCCGATATATGAACTAGAGTTCAATGTTGTTGGTCGCTTTCTCGATGATAATGCAGAGCTCTACATGCCCATTATTTTTAAGAATCCTGCACTGAAAAATGTTCTGAAGCATCTGCAAAAAAGTATGCAACGAGCACAGGGAATTGCGCGTACGAAAAATTTAAAGAAAGCAGGAGCTTGGTACGATGAGCTAAAAGAGTATTTTGGTCCACTGACCAAACGTGCTCGCAATCACAGTGAAGCTTGTATTCAGACACTTCTTCAGCTCAAGTAATCATGCACGTTCATACCCTCGGTCCTGTCGGCACATTCTCCTATGAAGCAGCATTGAAGTTGTTTCCTGCAGAAAATATTCTTCTCCATCCGAACTTCGATCAGCTCTTTGTTGCATTGAGTTCTTCTCCAAAAGATATCGGTGTTGTACCAATTGAAAATAGCCTCTTTGGTTCAGTCGATGAGGTACTTGATTTGCTGATCGAGGGTCCTGCAAAACTTTGGAAAACACAAGATATAGAGATTCATCATGCGTTTGGAGCCAAGAAGCCTGATGAAGTTTTGAAAGTTGCTAGCCATCCTCAGGCACTTCGTCAGTGTCGTAAGTGGCTCAAAGCTCACTATCCACAAGCAGAATATTTCCCAGTGAGCTCCACAGCATTCGCTGCAGAACTTGCTGCACATGATCCACGCATTGGTGCTATCGCAAGCCGTGAGCAACTTACCCTTCGAAGTCTCTCAATTACTGCGAATGACATCGAGGGCCAAGGAAATACAACGCGCTTTGGGATTATTAGTGTGAGCGATCCATTTCCAGAGAATAAGCGTAATCAGCTTACGTTAGTGCTGCGTCCAACAATTGGAGATCGACCAGGATTATTGCATGACATCCTTACCCCATTTAAGAATTTGAAGATCAATATGTCGAGGATCGAAAATCGCCCTACCGGAACAAAACTTGGTGATTATCTTTTCGTTGTCGAGTGTACGGGGAGGATTGGAGATATGGTGACTGAAGAATTACTTGCTCATCTTCGAGAGATTTGTGATGTGCAGGTGATTGGTGAGTGGTGAAGTTTAGTGAGTAGTGGGTAGGGAATCTCTGATTAATTCAGACCAGCAGCGGCCCTCCGGGCCGCGGTAGTTCTAGTTTTTTCTTCTACAAATGGCAAAAACGCCGCGGCTTGAAAAGCCGCTGCTGTTATGTTGATGATTATCAAATTAAGAGTTAATCAGAGGTTCAGTAGTTTGTAGTGAGTAGAATTTTGCAGCCGGGAAGCAGCGTCTCGGTTATTAAGAATGATTTACGCGCCTCATCCCCCAACCCCTTCTCCAAAATGGAGAAGGGGGAGCCTTGTTTTTCTTCGATATAACTTTGATTCTCGAATAATGATGTTCCCTTCTCCCAAGCCTCAGCGCAGGGAGAGGGGATAGGGGTGAGGCGGAAGTTGTACTGTATAAACTTTTTTCTTCCCCCTCTTCACGTTATGCTGAGTCCGTGTCCCTCTTCTCTCGTCTCCCTTCTCCATCACCAGATCCTATCTTTGCGATTGCGATGAAAGCAGCGAAGGCTGGGAGCCAGGCGATCAATGGAACTATTGGAGTGTTTATGGATGAAGAAGGGAAGCCTGCGATGTTTCCAAGTATCAAAAACGCAATCGCTGATCTTCAGAAAGACTTACTCACACTCAACTATTCCTATCCTGCTCTTCCAGGAATATTGGAGTTCCGCGAAAGTGTCGCGCGTCTTGTTTTTCCTTCACATCCTGAGCGCTTAACTCCGTTTGCTACGACTGGTGGCACTGGAGCTGTTGCAGTGAATCTTCGTCTTGCTCGTCTTTTGCAACCGGCAGGGAAAGTCATCCTTCCTACTCCAGCATGGGCAAATCACTTACCCATGTGCCGCTCTGCACAAATTCCAGTGATCGAAGTTCCATACATTGGTGCAGATGGTATTCCAACGACAGAAAACATTCTTGCAACACTCACATCAGAGCGAGGTGCTGTCACCCTCCTTCTACAGGCAGGATGTCATAATCCCACTGGACTCGATTTTTCTTTGGAGCAGATGAAGGAAATTGCAGCTGCATGCGCGAAGCATCCCGACTGTATCGTACTTCTTGATCTCGCATATCAAGGATTCAAGGGAGAGCCAGAGGAAGACAGTAGTGCGGTACAGATCTTCGCAGATGCAGGAGTAACACTCCTCATCGCGTGGTCAGCATCCAAAAATCATGCGATTTATGGCTTACGCACAGGATGTGCCTTCGCACTTGCAGATGACACACAGCAACGTTCTATTCTCGAGGGTCATTACTCCACACTTTCTAGGGGACTCTATTCCGCTGCACCTACATTTGGACAGCACATCGTTGCCCGTGCTCAATGTAAGTACGCGGATTTGTGGAGGCAAGACATGGCTGCATGTCGCAAGATGCTGAAGAAAAAGAGAGAAATGATGAAATCGCTCTTACCAGAATCATTCCAGAAATCTCTCGCAGGCTACGGTATGTTTGCGATGCTTCCACTCAGCGCAAAGCACGTAGAAGAATTGATGACGCGCGATGTGTATTTTACCCTCGATGGTCGTATAAATATTGCAGGAATTCCTCTAACAAAAATTGCTCCGATGTGTGAGCGTATTGCAGGAGTTTTGTAGTATATACATTCGAAGATTAGGAACTTGAGTGGTACAATACTTGGCCACTATGCCATCCAAAGAAGTTATCGAAGTGCGCGTATGTACAGGATGTTGCTGTTGGGACACTGCTAGTCAGCGCACTATCTGTTCTTTTGTAGGACAGTACGGCAAAAAACTTGGAGATATTTTTACAGGTGATTGTAATTTTACAGTGGCTGGTAAAGAAATTCGAGTAAAAGAGCATGGATGCTTTGGTGCTTGTATCAAAGCTCCTCTTTTGAAAGTTGGTACGCAGACTGTAGAGAAATATGAATCTATAGCTGATATTGAAGCAGCGATTCGTGAAACGTAGGAGGTGTCATGTCTTTCCTCATGTACACTATGCCCCTGTGTTTACTGGCATCATCGACGCTATCGGCAGAGTAGAAGTGGTTCAGCAAACATCTTCTGGAGGCATCATTCTTCGTATTACTCGTCCTGACGTATATAAGGATATCGTCCTTGGAAGTAGTATTTGCGTCGCCGGAGTGTGTCTTACTGTTACGAAATTGGATCCTCAGAGCATGACATTTGATATCGTGCCTACGACAATGCAAAAAAGCAGATTTTCTGCATTACAACCTGGAGAATTGTTGAATCTCGAGCGCGCGATGAGAGCAGATGGGCGCTTCGATGGACATATTGTTCAGGGGCACTGTGAAGGTATTGGCACTGTTATTGATTACAAAGAAGATGGTGATGATGTTCCGCTTTCAGTAAAAATTCCAAGAGATCTTTTACCGTACATCGTTCTTCGTGGTTGCATCACGCTCGATGGCGTTTCTCTTACAGTTGCAGATCTAAAGTTCGACATCCTCACAGTTGCTCTCGTCCCTTTTACGCGTAAATATACGACACTTGGAGCATTGAAGATCGGCGTAAAAATCAATATTGAAACAGATATCCTTGCTCGCTATATTCTCTCTTCTCATGGCAAGT
>CAYRWT010000047.1:2952-7447 GCA_964428105.1 uncultured Candidatus Peribacteria bacterium | reverse complement strand
CAACTGGGAAAACGCAAGAATTTGCTTGCGATTTCTTCTTTTCTACGATGCCAGTGAAGCACTTGATTGGTATGATTACCCCTCGTCCTTCTTCACAAGTTATTGAGGTGGCAGAGGGCTTACGATATCGCGATTTCTTAACAGTTGGATTGCTTCTAAAAAAACTTGCAGTGCGTGAGCGCGGGAAAAAACTTGCATCCTCAGTTCCAGATAACTGGATCTATATTCAGGAGCCTGGTGTACAGGTTGGCCGTGTTCAGATTTTCAATAACTGGAGTCCGTACATGGTGAACGATTCATCAACGACATGGATTGGGCTCGAATACTTCGTCGAAGAAGGTGGAAATCTGTGGGTGAAGTCTGACGAAGAACTTATTGCTCTTGGTATTCATGAAATGGAGAAGATTGGTATGGTTGAAAAAAGTGATATTCTCGATGGGTGCGTGCTTCGTATGCCGAAGGCGTATCCTGCGTATTTCGGTAGCTATCCGCAGCTGCATGTTGTTCGTGGGTATGTCGATGCAATTTCCAATCTTTTCCTTGTCGGGCGCAATGGTATGCATCGCTACAACAACCAAGACCATAGCATGCTCACAGCGATGTTAGCTGTCGATAATATTCTTGAGGGGAAAGTCGACAAGACAAATCTATGGGATGTGAATCTTGAGATGGATTACCATGAAACAAAGAAAGAATCTTAAGTGTGTTTGTTATACCACTGTACTGCGAGTTCGATGCCCGTATCGAAGGATGTTTTTGGAGAAAACCCAAGAACACGCTGTGCTTTCCTTGTATCTGCGACGTACCGTATAACTTCACCAATACGCGGCACACCAATGGTGATTTTTGACGAAGAATTGAGGAGTTCTCGTACGCGTTCAGCAAGATGCAGAAGTGTTGTTCCTTCGCCAAATGCAAGATTGTAGCTCGTATTTTTTGCGCTCTCAAATTTTTCAATTGCAAGAATAATTCCAGCGACATTATCATCGATGTACGTAAAATCGAGACATTTTTCTTTACCGAAGACATTCAGCGTTTCATTCTTTCGTGCCATACGAATAAAGAGTGGTACGACGCGTACAGAGTTATCGTACATACCGTAGACATTTGAGAACCTCAGTGTGATTTGATCGATCCCATAGCACCGACGGTAGGCTTCGACGAGCGCTTCTCCACCGACTTTGCTTGCGGTGTATGGGCTCTCACAATTTTCGATGCGCACAAGGTCCTCTGTATATTTTTCGGCTGCGATATTGCCATAACTTTCTCTCGATGATGCGAAAATGAATTTTTGAATCTTTGCTTTGCGTGCATGTTCGAGGACATTGAACAGTGTGATGAAATTGTCTCGTGCACGTTCAGGATGTTCGACGAGTTCATACACTCGCGCGTTTGCAGCAAGATGGACGATACAATCGATGTCCTTTGGTAATTGCTTACACGCATCTTCATTACGAAGATCAATAATCATCGTGCGTTTATTCACTTCTGATTGCCATGTATTTGGTAGCCAGTCGACACCAAGTACTTCATGCCCTACTTCGAGAAGTTTCTCAGAGAGTCGTGTACCGATAGTTCCAGATGATCCAGTGACGAGAATACGCATACGCTTGTAGTGTGCTTGCTTAGGAGTGCAATACGCAAGTTATTTCGTTCTTTGTGACTTCCCGGTACCCTGAGCGCATGCTTTCGGTTGTTCTGCCTACATATAACGAGTCGATGAATATTGTACGACTCATCGAACGTCTTATTGTTCAATTACAAGGCTCAGAATTTGAAATCATTATTGTCGATGATGATTCGCCGGATAAGACATGGGAAGTGGCTCAAGAATTTTCTGCAAAAGATTCTCGTGTACGCGTCCTTCATCGCAAAGGAGAACGAGGCTTAAGTTCTGCGGTAGTGAAAGGATTTTCGATCGCTTATGGCGATACTCTTCTGGTGATGGATGCAGATGGTCAGCATGATGTACGTGTTGTCTCTGAGCTTGCTCGATGCATCCAGCAAGGGTCGATACTTGCAGTAGCATCACGTTATATGCCTGGCGGAAGTGTAGGGGAGTGGGTAACAGGGCGTAGAATTTTAAGTCGTCTTGGTACATGGTTTGCACAGTCGTTACCTCCAGTACGCGTGAGTGATCCTATGAGTGGGTTTTTTGCTATGCGTGCAGATGCTTATGCCTCTATCGCACCGCGTATGCATCCGCAGGGTTTTAAAATTCTCTTCGAAATTCTTTCTTGCCTTCCTCGCTCATCGAATATTAAAGAAGTTCCACTCACATTTCTCCCTCGGACAGGTGGAGAGAGTAAATTATCTGTTGAAGTGGAAATAGAGTTCGTGCTTCAAGTGATACGCATTGCCGTACATCGCTTTTTTGAAATTCTTTTTCATTCCTGGAAAATAATTTTTCTGATGATTTGCACAGGACTTATTATGTTTTTTGGCTCTCGTGCTTGGTCTTTGCGTTTCCTATATCTCGATGCAAATGTGCGTCAGCATGTTCAAGAAGCACTTGTAAAAGTTGCCAATGAACGAGGTTGGCTACTTTCGAGTATTCAATTACAACGTGTTACACATGATGCAGTTCGTTTTGTGTATCAAGAGTATCAGCGTGGTCATGATACACAGCGATGTTTTGATCTACAGCTCTCCTCCACAACACTTTTGCCATGCGTCGATTAATTCTTTTTAGTTCGGTACTGCTCGCACTTTTGCTGAGCATCTATCATGTGCAACTTGGTGTGCATACTGATGAGGCGAAGTACCTTCTTGGTATTCCGTACCCTCATCCACCACTGTTCCAATTCCTTCTTTCATCTATCGATGGATGGGCTTTCCAGGAGCAATTTCTACGCCTCCTCTTTGCTTTTGCATTGCTATCGGGAAGTTGGATTGTTTGGCAGCTCAGCGATGCTCGATATGGTAAAGCACGTTTTATTCTTGTGATGAGTTATTTTTTAGCTCCTAGTGTCTTGCTCTATAGCGGTACTGTTTTTATGTCGGTGCTGACCTCAATAGAATTTCTTCTATTTCTCTATCTTTACGATAAAAGTCAGAAACAACCTGGTGCAGCATGGATCCCATGTGTCACAGGATTTTTATGGCTTGTGACGTTGAGTACAGCTCTTCAGGGTGTACTTATCGCTCCTCTCGTTTTTGTCATTCTTCGTCGTACTCTTCCTGGAGCGAAAGGCATGCTTATTTGGTTGCTGCCAATTCTTGTATTTTTTGCCATGCTTGGAGCCAATCCTCTTTCACTTGCAAGTTTTGCTGTAAATCCTGGGCATCTTTTTAGTACACAATGGAGGGATTTTATCGGTGAAGCATTGAAGGTATGGTTGGTTGCTGGTGGATTTTTAAGCATCCTTGGCACGTTTGCACTTTTACTTCGACGCGACATTCCTGTCCTCCTTTCATTTACAATTCTTTGTGCATATATTCTTGCTAGTCCACAGCCATACTATGCAGTTCTTCCTGTTCCCTTTCTCGTCTTTGGTTGCACGAGGATTCTCGACATTCTTGAAAAGTATCAACGTATTTTTTCCTGTATTACAGTATGTTCTACACTCATCATTCTCTATCACTTTGCACCATCTACATCAGAATTTAGAGTTCGCTCTTTTCTAGGCCATCTTCCTGCAAATGTTCTACAGAGTTCTGGTGTTTTGATGATTTCAGGATATTTTGGACATGATTGGCAATATGAAAGTCCACTTCCTGTTCGTAAATTTTCACAATCAGCACTCAATGATGCTATCGCAGTGATCTGTATTGATCACTGTAAAAATTCTGTAACAGAAGATTCACATTGGAAAAAATTCTCCGATGTTCCATTCCCTGTCTATATCCGTTCAACCTATATTCCGTAGTATCCTCGGTACCACTCTACGAACTTTGGGATACCATCTTTAATCATCGTTGTTGGCTCGAAGCCGAGCTTCTCTTTTGCGTGACGAATATCAGCGAGACTTGCATTCACGTCTCCTGGTTGCATCGGTAGGTATTCTTTCTTCCCCTCCTTTTTGCAGCAATTTTCAATTGTTTTAATGAAGTCCATGAGTTCCTCCTGGCGTCCGCAACCAAGATTAAAAATTTCTTCTGGGTAATTTTTATCGATAGAAGCAACGATACCACTCACAATATCATCGACGTATGTAAAGTCGCGTTGCATCTTTCCATGACCGAAGACCTGGAGAGGATTGCCTCGTAGGATGGCATCCGTGAAGAGGAAGAGTGCCATATCTGGCCTGCCCCAGGGGCCGTAGACCGTAAAGAAGCGTAAGCCAGTCACAGGTATGCCATACAAACTATGGTACGTATGTGCCATGAGCTCATTATCCTTCTTATTCATTCCATACAGAGAAAGCTGATTATCTGTTCGATCAGTCTCGCTTGCGGGTAACTTCGTATTTCCTCCATATACAGAGCTGCTACTGGCGTAGATGAGTCCTGCAATTTTTTGCTTGCGCGCTTCATCGAGGATGTTAAAAAATCC
>CAYRWT010000047.1:0-2852 GCA_964428105.1 uncultured Candidatus Peribacteria bacterium | reverse complement strand
CATTATTTTGTCGTGCGTCCTATTCCAACATAGGAAAATCCTGCCTTTTTTGCTTCCTTTGGTTCGTACACATTGCGACCATCGAAGAGAAGATTTCCTTTCATTGATCGACGAATATTCGCAAGGTCGACTCCTCGGAACTCATCCCACTCAGTAAGGAGTATAAGCACATCTGCTTCCTTCGCAGACTCTTGTGCTGAAGCAGCAAATTCTAGAGAGCTTGGTAGTAGTGGACGTGCGTTGTTCATCGCGACAGGATCATAGGAAACGACAGAGTGTCCAGCTTCGAGAAGGGCTGGGATGATATCGAGTGATGGTGCTTCGCGCATGTCATCAGTTTTTGGTTTGAAACTTAAGCCCCACACAGCGATGCGGGAGGGCGAAGGAAGTGCTGCGAGTATTCGTTTCGTAAATCGTTCTCGTGCTCGTGCATTCACTTCATCTGTTGCTTGCACGATTGGCATAGGGATTTTTAAATCCTCTGCAGTTGCCAGGAGAGCTTTGATGTCTTTTGGGAAACAGCTTCCACCATAACCAATACCAGCGTGGAGAAAACGTGCACCAATGCGATCATCGAGACCCATCCCTCGTGCGATATCGAGGATATCTGCACCTGTCTTCTCGGTAAGTTCTGTGAGCATGTTGATAAAGCTGATCTTCGTGGCAAGAAATGCATTACTGGCATACTTCACAATCTCTGCACTCTCACGGCGCATAAAGATGAGTGGCTTCCCAACACGTGTAATTGGTTGATAAAGATCCCTCATGAGTTCTTGTGTTTCTTCTTGGCCTTCATTCATTCCAACAACGATACGATCTGGCATGAGCGTATCGGCTACAGCCATTCCCTCACGCAGGAATTCAGGATTACTGATGACCGTGATTGTGTGTGAAACTTTTCTTGCTTTGAGTATTGCTACAATTTTTTCTTCACAGAGCTTCGCTGTTCCTACAGGGACTGTTGATTTGTTTACAAAGACGATAGAGTGATCTGCGAGCTTCGCAACACTCTCTGCAACACTAAACACCGCACGAAGGTCCGCACGATGCCCTTCTCCTGGGGGAGTCGCAACGGCAGAAAATACAATTTGTACATTTGGCAGTGCTTCTTTTAGTTCTGTCGTAAAAGTTAAACGTCCATTCCCGAGATTTTTCTGTAAGAGTTCTTCGAGCCCTGGTTCGTAGATCGGACTCTCTCCCTTTTTTAGTTTCGCAATTTTTTTTGCATCGATATCGATACCGATGACTTCATGTCCTAGCTCTGCAAAACATGCACTGGAAACGAGGCCGACGTACCCTGTACCGATTACTGCAATACGCATATGTGTGCCAAGTGTAGCGATGTTCTTTCACTCTGGGCAATCCTTCGAATGTATTGAGGTACTGTGAAAGTGTCTCTACCATGGTTCGTACGTATGCTGAAAAACCGCATTCTCGTCGTGGGTTCTACTGCATTTGATCTCCTTTTGCATCATGAAGGTGGATTTCCTGATGCTTTAGCACACCAGGATCTCGAACATCTTTCTGTGTCGTACTTAACTCCGCACTTCGCACGTCACCATGGAGGAACAGCAGCAAATATCGCATGGAATATTCGGTTACTTGGAGGGACACCGACAATGCTCAGTACAGTAGGAAGTGATGGTGCGTCGTACATCAGTCTTCTTTCTGAGCGCGGTATCGATACGACGCTTATTGATACAGTATTAGACAAAGTAACAGCGATGGCGATTATCGCTACCGATAGCGCAGAGCGGCAGATTACATTCTTCCACTCTGGTGCGGATGGCGTAGGGAAGCACCCTGACATTTCTGCTCTGCAAGATGACGTTTCAGTCAGTATCATTAGTCCGCGAAATCCTGTTCTTATGCTGCAGGCGGCACAGGATTTTTCTTCTCGAAACATTCCATACCTCTTCGATCCCGGTCAAGTAGCAGGGGCTTTTAGTCGCGATGAGTTTCGGCGTGCGATTGCAGGAAGTGCAGGCTTGATAGTTAATGAATACGAGTGGGGGATTGCTTCCAAGATTCTTGAGTGGTCGGAGAACGATGCTGTTAAAAATTGTGGCTTACTCCTTATCACGCTTGGTGAACATGGCGTGCGTTATTTGGATACAGACGGCGAACGGACGATCCGTGCTTGCAGCCCAGATCGCATCGTGAATCCAGTTGGTGCAGGAGATGCGTTTCGTGCAGGGTTCCTTGTAGGTCGAAGTTTGCAATGGTCTACGACTGATGCTTGCAAGCTCGGAGCTGGCATCGCTTCCTTCATCGTCGAGCAAGAAGGTTCATTGCTCGAGTCACTCGATCTCGGTATCCTGAGTTCTCGCATGTGCTCTGCGTATGGCAACGATGCACCGCGTCTTCCATAAATTCTTTTCCCTTCTTTTGTATGACATTCGTCAAAGATCCGAAACTTGCAGCTCAAGGTCGCTTGAATCTCGAAGTAGCAGAGCGTCGTATGGGTGCACTCCTCACAGTGCGAGAGAGATTTAAGAAAGAAAAGCCATTCAAGGGTCTTCGCATCGGCTTGGCGCTGCATGTCACGAAAGAAACAGGTATCCTCGTACGTACACTTGTTGCTGGTGGTGCTGAAGTTTCTATCACAGGTTGCAACCCTCTTAGCACACAAGATGACATCGCTGCAGCACTTGCAGAAGAAGGTGTGCTCGTATGGGCATACAAGGGCGAGACGAAAGAGGATTATTATAAATTTCTACGTGCAGTGATAGCAACTGAGCCAGACATTACGATCGATGATGGCTGTGATCTCGTCACCGAAATGCACACGAAGCATCCAGACCTTCTCGGTAAGCTTCTCGGTGGATGTGAAGAGACGACAACAGGAGTTC